>JBKPFQ010000091.1:0-32516 GCA_046728915.1 Actinomycetota bacterium
CCTCCCCGGCGCGGTGAAGATTTCGAGAAGGGATTTGTGAAACTTCTGTGAACGGCGGCGTGGCGACGGTTCGCGTGATTACCATTGGGGCGGCTTGTGAGCGCCAAGACCGCCACCCTGCGCGTAGCCGTCCTGGACGACGACTCCGGGTTCGTTCACGTCCTCACGAAGCGCCTCGAGGGAGCCGGGGCTCAATTCCGCGTGTTGTCAGGACCCGTCCCGGCCGAGGAGCTCGCCGCGATGAAGCTCAACGCCCTGGTCGTCGACCCGGTGCTGCTCGGGGCGCTGGGCTGGGACTTCATCGAGCGGGTCTGCGGGATGCTCCCAGACCTCGGGGTGATCGTCTGCACGCAGGGGGCGACGCTGGCCCAGCGCGTGCGGGGCCTGAGGCTCGGGGCCGACGACTGGGTCGCGAAGCCGTGTCATCCGGAGGAGGTGATGGCGCGGATCGAGGCGGTCGTCCGGCGTCACCGTCGCGGGCGGGCCCGTGAGGACGCGGGACCGCTGGTGGCGGGCGATCTGGAGATCAGGTCGGATCGCTTCCAGGTCTACGTCTCCGGTGAGAGCCTCGATCTCACGCGTCGGGAGTTCGAGCTCCTCCAGGTGCTCGCCGACCACGCCGGGAAGGTGCTCGAGCGCGACGACATCTATCGCCGCGTCTGGGGATACGCCATGATCCACGGCGACCGCTCGGTGGACGTGTTCGTCCGCAAGCTGCGCTCGAAGCTTCAGCGGCGCTCCCCCGGCTGGGAGTACATCCACACGCACTTCGGGATCGGCTACCGCTTCGATCCGAAGTCGCTGGAGCCGGAGGCCGCCGACAGCACGGTGGGCGTCGCGCCAGAGCAACCGGTCCCCGACGAGGAGCCGGTGACCGTGGCCGAGCCGGACGCGGTCGACCCCAGCGCCCGCTAGCACCGAGGACCGGCCGCACGTCGGGGGGCGAGGTCCCTCGCCTCTCGTTGAGGGTCTGGAGGGCGAAATCGTTCATTTGCGCGCAGATTGCGGTGTTTCACCACTTGTTCACAGGTCGGCCACCGGCCGGTAACAGGCATCTCCCAGGCCCCTGGGACCCTGCCGGCGACAACCGACTAAGGAGACCCAGCCAAAGTGATTTCCCGCAAGTCGATACTTGCCGTTTCCTGCTGCGGAGTGATCGCCCTCGGCGTCGCCGCGTGCGGAAGCTCCAGCGACGACAGCACCACCAGCGCCAGCGCCGGCGCCAGCGACGTGAGCGGCCTCCAGGGCTCGATTCGCGTCGACGGCTCGAGCACCGTGGGGCCGCTGACGCAGGCCGTGGTGGAGCAGTTCAACGAGGCGAACCCGGATGTGGACGTGAGCGTCGGCGTGGCCGGCACCGGGGGCGGATTCGAGAAGTTCTGCGTCGGGGAGACCGACATCAACGACGCTTCGCGCGAGATCGAGCCCGAGGAGGCGAAGATCTGCAAGCAGCACAACATCTCCTACGAGGGCATCCAGATCGCCAACGACGCTCTCACCGTAGTGGTCAACCCGGCGAACCCGAACGACTGCCTGTCGGTCGACCAGCTCGCCCAGATCTGGGGTCCGGACAACCCAGCATCCAGCTGGAGCGACGTCAAGGGAGCCGATTCGAGCTTCGATGCCAGCATCGACCGCTTCGGTCCCGGCACGACCTCCGGCACGTTCGACTTCTTCACCGGCGCGATCAACGGTGAGGAGGGCGTGCAGACCAAGGACTACAACAACGTCGGCGAGAACGACAACCAGACCGTCACGGGCGTCGAGGGATCCGAGGGTGGCATCGGCTACTTCGGCTACTCCTACTACAAGGAGAACGCGTCGCAGCTGAAGGCACTCGAGATCAAGAATCCCGATACGGGCAAGTGCGTGGCGCCGTCGCCCGAGACGGTTCAGGACGGCTCGTACGTGCCGCTCGGCCGGCCGCTGTTCATCTACCCGAACACCGATGAGGTGACGAAGGATCCACTGAAGGGGTTCGTCTCCTACTACGTCGATAACGTGAACAGCATCGCGCCCGGCGTCGGCTTCATCGAGCTGACCGACCAGCAGCTGTCCAAGTCCCAGAGCACGGTCAAGTCCATCGGCGGCTAGGTAGCGCGTCGTAGTGGAAGCCAGGGGACTCGCGGCCACCGGCCCCGCGGCACTGCCGCGGCGGCTGGAGGCCCCGAGCCCCCGCTACGGCGAGAAGGTCGTCTACGGCCTTCTCGCCGCTTGCGCGATCCTCTCCGTTCTCACCACGACCGCGATCGTGATCTCGCTGGTCGTGCCCTCGATCCAGTTCTTCGGGGACGTGCCGATCGGCGACTTCCTATTCGGCACCGACTGGGGGCCCACATTCCAGCCGCCCAGCTTCGGGGTCCTGCCGATCGTGGTGGGGACATTGAGCGTCACCTTCTGGGCCCTCCTCTTCGCGATACCGATCGGCCTCGGATCGGCGATCTACCTCAGCGAGTACGCGAGCAGGCGGGTTCGCAAGATCGTCAAGCCGATCCTCGAGGTCTTGGCCGGCATCCCCACGATCGCCTTCGGCTATTTCGCGCTGATCTTCATCACGCCGCAGCTCCAGAAGATCTGGCCGGGTCACTTCCTGGGCGGCCCGCCGCTGATCTTCAGCGTCCTGGCCGGTGGGCTCGCCATCGGGCTCATGATCGTGCCGATAATCGCCTCGATCTCGGAGGACGCGATGACGGCGGTGCCTAGGGGGCTGCGGGAGGGCGCCTACGCGCTGGGCGCCACCAAGGTGAAGGTGGCGACCAGGGTCGTGTTTCCGGCCGCCCTGTCGGGAATCGTCGCCTCGATCATCTTGGCGATCTCGCGGGCGATCGGGGAGACGATGGTGGTGCTCATCGCCGTCGGGAGCACCCCGAACCTGACGTTCTCACCCGTCGAGTCCGTCCAGGCCATGACCGCCTTCATCGGCACGACAGCCACCGGTGACATCCCGACCGGCTCGACGATCTACAAGACGATCTTCGCCGTTGCCCTGCTGCTCTTCCTGATGACCCTCGCCATGAACCTGCTCAGCGTCCGGCTCGTGCGGAAGTATCGGCAGGTGTACGACTGATGGCCGAGTTCGACCCCCGCACCGCAAGGGCCGAGATCGCGATGGCGGGGGCCCGAGGGGTGACCGCCGAGGTCCTGTCGCGGCAGCCGCGCAAGGATGTCATCCGCAACACGCTCTTCGCGTCCCTGCTGTTCCTCGCAATTGCGCTCGCGCTTGCCGCCCTCTGCGTGCTGATCGGCAAGAACCTCGTCGAGGGGTGGAGCCGGCTCAATCTCGACCTCATCACCCAGAACAACTCCTCGAATCCCGCGGAGGCTGGATTGCGCAACGCGATCATCGGCACGGTCTGGATCATGGCGTTCGTGTTCCTCATGCTCGTCCCGATCGGCGTGGGCGCCGCGATCTTCCTGGAGGAGTACGGCAGCCGCACGAGTCGCCTGACCCGGCTGGTCGAGATCAACATCCAGAACCTCGCCGGGGTTCCCTCGATCATCTACGGGCTCCTCGGGCTGGAGTTCATCGCCCGGGCCCCGCTGAACCTGGGCTACGTCGTCCTGACGGCGGCGATGACCCTGACGCTGCTGGTGCTGCCTGTGGTGATCCTCGCCAGCCGTGAGGCGATCCGCGCGGTGCCGGACTCGATCCGCGAGGGCTCGCTCGCGCTCGGGGCGACCAAATGGCAGACGATTCGGCGCCAGGTCCTCCCGGCGTCCATCCCCGGCATCGCCACGGGGGTGATCCTCGCAATCTCACGGGCGATCGGAGAGACGGCGCCGCTGCTTCCCCTGGGCGCGGCGACGTTCGTCACCTTCACGCCCGGCCCGACCACGGACGGCTTTACCGCCATGCCGCTCGTGATCTTCAACTGGGTGAAGCTGCCTCAGCCGGAGTTCCAGACCCTGGCGGCAGCCGGGGTGTTGCTCCTGATCGCGCTCCTGGTGGTCATGAACTCCTTCGCGATCTGGCTACGAAATCGATACGAACAAAGTTGGTAGGTGGTCTACAGTGAGCGATCAGGTGACCCAGGAAGAGCGTCGAACTGAGCAGCGCCAGGCGGGCACGGCGGGAGACGGCGCCGCGGGCGCTCATCCGTCGATCGAGGTCCGCACGGAGTTCCAGCACGCCGCGCGGTCCGGGACCAGGGAGAAGGTCTTCGAGCTCCAGGACATCTCCGTCTTCTACGCCGGAGTGCCGGCGGTCCGCGACATCACGATGGACGTGCACAGGCACGACGTCACGGCCCTGATCGGGCCATCGGGGTGCGGCAAGTCGACCCTCATCCGCTGCCTCAACCGGATGAACGACCTGATCCCCACCGCCACAGTGGAGGGCAAGCTGCTCTATCACGGTGAGGACCTCTACGGCCCGAAGGTCGACCCGATCCAGGTCCGCAAGCTGATCGGCATGGTCTTCCAGAAGCCGAACCCCTTCCCCAAGTCCATCTACGACAACATCGCCTTCGGCCCGCGCGTGCTCGGAATGAAGGGCGACATGGATGAGATCGTCGAGCGCGCCCTGCGCAGCGGGGCCCTATGGGACGAGGTCAAGGACCGGCTCGACTCGAACGCCTACGGGATGTCCGGAGGCCAGCAGCAGCGCCTGTGCATCGCACGCTGCATCGCGGTCCAGCCGGACGTGATCCTGATGGATGAGCCGTGTTCGGCGCTCGACCCGATCTCGACGGGGAAGATCGAGGACCTCATGGCTGAGCTCAAGCAGGAGTACTCGATCGTGATCGTCACCCACAACATGCAGCAGGCAGCGCGGGTCTCGGACCGGACCGCATTCCTGATGGTCGAGCTCGACGCGGACGAGAAGCACCGCTGGGGCCGGATCGTCGAGTACGACGAGACGGAAAAGATCTTCACCAACCCCTCGGACCCGCGGACGGAAGACTACGTCACAGGCAAGGTGGGTTGATGGCCTCGGGAAGGGAGAGCGTCAGGGTCCACTACCAGGAGGAGCTCGAGCACCTCGAGACTCGAGCGCTCGACGGGCTCGACCTCGTCGTGGCCTCCCTCGACCGCACGGTCGAGGCCGTGCAGCACCAGGACATCGAGCTCGCCGAGCTCGTGATCGCCGACGACGACGTGATCGACGGGCGCTACCTGGAGATCCACCAGGCGATCCTTACGCTGCTCGCCACCCAGGCCCCGGTCGCCACCGACCTGCGCCTCATCTCGGCCCTCCTGCACGTGATGAAGAACATCGAGCGGATGGGCGACCAGTGCGTGAACATCGCGAAGCTGATCCCGATCGCGGGGCATCAACCACCCGCCGACGAGCGCATGCTCAGCAACCTCGTGACGATGGGCCACGCGATCCGCGCCGAGATCAGGCAGGCCAAACGGTCGTTCGCGGAGCGAAATGTGGAGATGGCGCGCGACCTGGTCCGCCAGGACGACGTCATCGACAACCTGAACAAGGAGTGCTTCCAGCTCGCGATCGAGATCGGCGACGACCACGATCGCCGCGAGTGGGCGATGACCATGCTGCTCGTCGCTCGGGCGCTCGAGCGAATCGGCGACAACGCCGTCGACGTCGGCGAGCAGGTCGCGTTCGTCGTCACCGGGCTGTTCCGCGAGTTCGAGGACGCATCGCATCCCGGCGAGCCGCTCGTCGAGCCGCAGCCCTCACCGTAGCGGTGCCTCGCCCGACAAGCGGTGGCCTCATCCGTACGGTCTGACAAGATCGCGTCGGATGCTTTGCGCGGCGATCGACATCGGCTCCAACACAACCCGGGTGCTGGTCGCGGAGCCGCAGAACGGCCAGCTCCGCAAGGTCATGGAGCAGCGCGCCTACACGCGCGTCGACAAGGCGTCCCAGCACGACGGGGCCATCGACCGCGAGAAGATCGACGAGGTCGCGGAGGTGGTCGCAACCCAGGTGCGCCTCGCCCAGGAGATCGGCGCCGAGGCGATCCGGACGGTGGCCACGGCCGCCATTCGGGAGGCCGCCAACCGGGACGAGATCGTGGCCGAGATCAACCGGGTGGCGGGCGTGGACGTGGAGGTTCTGAGCGAGCACGAGGAGGGTCGCCTCGCGTTCATCGGCGCGACGAAGACCCTCGGGCATCCCGTCGAGGGCGACGTCGCGGTCGTCGATGTGGGCGGCGGTTCCTGCGAGGTCGTCCTGGGGACCGTCGCAGACGGCGTCAAGTCGGTGCGGTCGTTCAAGATCGGATCGGGTTCGCTCGCCGACGACCTGCTGTCCCAGGACCCCCCCTCGCCGGCGGAGATCCGAGCGGTCCGCGACGCGATCTCCGACTTCTTCGCCGACGTCGAGTTCGACCGGCCGGGTCAGGCGGTGGCGGTGGGCGGCAGCGCCACCTCGCTGCGCTCGTTGGTGGGGTCGGTGCTCGAGTACGAGACGCTCGAGCGGGCGATCCGGGTGCTGACCGGCGCCCCGATCGCCGAGGTCGCCAAGCGGTTCGAGCTCGACCCGCGCCGCGTGCGGATCCTTCCCACCGGCGTGCTGCTCCTGGAGAAGCTCTCCGAGCTGCTCGGCCAGCCGCTCCAGATCGGCAAGGGCGGCCTGCGCGAGGGCGTGATCCTCACGCTGCTGAACGGGGCGGCGAACGGCGCCCCGAAGGCCCTGGCGGCCTGAGCCTCTTTCCTACCGCTCCGCGTTAAGGTGACCGCATGGCGAAGGCTCGGCCGATCGAGGGGCTCCGCTCCGACGATCCATACGCCGCGGCCGCAGCCAAGGTCGTCGCGGTTCGGGCGCGCGAGGTCGCGGATCACTCGCGGGACGTGCTCGACATCACCGACATCGAGCGGGTGCACGACATGCGCGTGGCGACGCGTCGGCTGCGCGCGGCGCTCGAGATCTTCGAGCCCTGCTTTCCCACCCCCCAGCACAAGGACGCCCTGGCTGAGGTCAAAGCGGTCGCCGACGCGCTCGGCGAGCGCCGCGACGCCGACGTCACGATCGCCGCTCTCGAGCGCTTCGCCCAGGGGTTGGCCGCGCCGGATCGCCCGGGCATCGCAAGCCTGGTCGCCCAGATTCGCGCCGAGCAGGCCGACGCGAACGTGCAGCTGGAGGCGTTCGTGCAGCCCCGGCGCCTCGCCGCGCTGAGCGAGCGGCTCTCCGAGCTCGTCATGGAGGCGGAGGCGGTCGCTGCCGAGGGGTCGCAGTGAAGGCCCGGCGAGTCAAGAAGCTCGATCCGCGCGAGTCCCTCGTCGAGAACGCCGCGCGCATCGTGCGCGTGCGCCTCGACGAGGTGCGGTCGTTTGCGCCCAAGGCGCTCAAGCCGAGCGGGGTCAAGCAGCAGCACGACATGCGCATCGCCGCCAAGCGCCTGCGCTACGTGCTCGAGGCCACCGAGTTCTGCTTCGGGCGCAGCGCCGAGGTCGCGCGACGCCGGGCGAGAGACCTCCAGGAGATCCTCGGCGAGCTTCACGACTGCGACGTGATGCTGCCGCGGGTGGAGCGGCACCTCGCCGAGCTGCGCGAGGCCGACGCCGCTGCGGTGTGCACTCGCGCCGGGCATGCCGACGACCTCGACCCGGAGCTGGCCGCACGGGCGCCCCATCGCACCTCCTACCGCGGCCTCGAGACCCTGATGGTGTACCTCCAGGCCCGCCGGCAGCTCCTCTTCGGTCGCTTTCGGGAATTCTGGGCCGAGCAGGAGCGCGCGGGCACCTGGGATCGGCTGGAGCGGTCCGCCGAGCGGCGCCTGCGCGAGGCGCGCGAGCGCCGCCAAGCGGCCAAGCGCGCCGCGAAGGCGCAGCGCGAGCTCGAGGAGGCCGAGCGGCAGGAGCGCGAGGCCGCGTCGCGCGCCGCCGCGGCCGCGGCCGAGCTGCGCGACGCGTGGGGCACGTCGGTTGGGGAGCCAGCATCCGTCGAGACGCGCGACGGCGAGCGGGCGCAGGGTTCCTGATCGCGTCGCTGCGTCGCTAGCCTCTCCCCGATGCACGGCCGCGCGTTCGCCACGAGCCTCTGCGCGCTGGCGGCCGCCGCGGCGCTGCTCCTCGCGGTTCCGGAGGCCGGCCGGGCGGCCTTCGTGAAGGGGTCCCCCGGCCTCGGCGATCCGTATTTCCCGAAGGCGGGGAACGGCGGCTATCACGTCGGCCGCTACTTCCTGGGCCTGCACTACAAGCCGAACATCAACCAGCTGCGGGCCGTGGCCACCATCCGCGCCAGGGCGACCAAGAACCTCTCGCGCTTCGACCTCGATTTCCGCCATCTGCGCATCTCACGGCTGAAGGTAAATAGGGAGAGGGCTCGGTTTACGCGTCGCGGCCAGGAGCTCAAGATCACCCCGCGCCACGGCCTCCGGAAGGGGAAGCTGTTCAAGGTTCGCGTTCGTTATCACGGCCACCCGAAGCCGGTCATCGACCCGGATGGGGCGAAAGACGGGTGGATCCCGACCGACGACGGCTCGTTTGTCGCCAGCGAGCCGCAGGGCGCGCCGAGCTGGTTTCCGTGCAACGACTATCCGACCGACAAGGCTCGATACCGGATCCGGGTGACCGTCCCGAAGAGCCGGGTCGCGGTGTCGAACGGGACGCTGCTCACGCGGGTCTTCCACGAGCGCCACACGACGTTCGTCTGGGACGAGGACTCGCCAATGGCCACCTACCTGGCCACCGTGACGATCGGCAAGTTCGAGGTCACCCAGTCGCGAGTGAAACGGATCCCGTCCTACGTCGCGGTCGATCCTCGGGAGGCGCAGGGCGCACGGCGCCCGTTGTCAAAGATGCCTGGGATCCTGCGTCTGTTCGTCCCTCGCTTCGGCGCGTACCCGTTCGGAACGACGGGCGCGGCGGTCGACCACGCCCCATCGGTCGGCTACGCGCTCGAGACGCAGACGCGGCCGATCTACGACACGGCGCCCAGCGAGGCGACGGTCGCCCACGAGCTGGCCCATCAGTGGTTCGGGGACTCGGTCTCACTGCGGCGCTGGCACCAGATCTGGTTGAACGAGGGCTTCGCCACCTGGGCACAGTGGCTGTGGCAGGAGCACGCCGGCGGGGTGAGCGTCAGGAAGCGCTTCAACGATCTCTACCGGGACCACGGACCTGGGGACGAGAGCTTCTGGAACCCGCCGCCCGGTCGTCCGGGCGGCCCCGAGCACCTGTTCGACGGCACCATCTACGTGCGCGGCGCCATGACGCTGGAGGCGCTGCGGCAGGAGGTCGGAACACAGACCTTCTTCCGCATCCTTCGCGACTGGGCACGCGACCACGCGTACGGGAACGCGGGGACGAACCAGTTCATCGACCTCGCCGAGGCCGACAGCGGCCAGGACCTGGACCACTTCTTCCAGGTGTGGCTGTATGCGCGGGGAAAGCCGCGGGACTGGGGCAGCTCAGCGCTCCGCGAAGGTCACGTCCCGATCCGGAGCGCTCACGGACCATCGGCCGGGGAGCCAGCGCACCGTGGTGCCATCGGCCAGCTTCGCCTGAGCCCTCCCGGCGGGTGGCCTGCCCCATAGGGTCGCCTCCAGGGGCCGCTCGGACTCGTCCTCATGGCCCAGGCCGGCCGCTACGCGCTCGGCGGGGTAGGTGACCACCAGGGCCCCACGCCGCACCCACACCGGGATGCGGTCGACAGGAGCGTGTGCGGTCACCTCGCGGCCGCCCGTGAGCGTCTCGCCGCTCCGGGCGTCGATCCACTCACCGGGCGGCAGGTACACGGTGCGCTCCCTTGCGCCCTCCTCGAGCACCGGCGCCACCCACAGGGACGGACCGAAGAGATAGGCACTACACGGAGGCGGCCCGAGGACTCTTCGATGCCTGCGTGCCGGTCGTGCCCTACGTGCCGGCGATCGCGTTCCTGGGCAGGGAGCGGGCCAAGCTCGCCGCGCGCGACGGGGACGCGCGCCGCGTGGCGCTTGTGGTGGACGCCGCCGGCTCGATGCACGGCGTTGCGCACACGATCGAGCGGATCCGGGAGAACGAGGTGCCCGGCTTCGAGGTGGACGTGATCGGAACCGACCCGCGGGTCGACCGGCGACTGCCGGCCGTCGCAGAGGTCGACGTCCCCTTCTATTCAGGGCTCCGCGTGGGGGTCCCGAGCGTCCCGGAACTGGCCGAGATGCTGAGCAGCCCGGGCTACGACCTCATCCACGTCGCGTCACCCGGCCCGGCTGGAGTCGGGGCGCTGGCCATCTCCCGCATCTCCGGCACGCCCCTGGTGGGCAGCTACCACACCGAGCTCGCGGCCTACGCCGCGATTCGCAGCAGCGATGCGCGGCTGGAGGCCGGCGCTCGCGCCGCGCTCGGGCTCTTCTACGGGCAGTGCTCGATCGTGCTCTCCCCGAGCATCTCGGCCGATGAATCGCTGCGCGCGATCGGCATCGACCCCGATCGCATCGCCCGCTGGGCGCGGGGCGTCGACCTGGAGCTCTACGACCCGGCGCTCCGCGACCGCGATGCTTATCCGGGCGAGGTCAAGGTCCTGTACGCGGGGCGCCTGACCAAGGAGAAGGGCGTCGATCTCCTCGCGGACTCGTTCCTGCGGGCCCGCAAGCGCGATCCCCGCCTGCACCTGCTGCTCGCCGGCGGGGGCCCCGAGGAGGATGCGCTCCGCGCGCGCCTGGGTAGGCACGCGACGTTCCTTGGCTGGCAGGGGCGGGAGGGCCTCGCAAGGGCCTATGCGAGCGCCGACCTCTTCCTCTTTGCCTCGCGGACCGACACCTACGGCCAGGTCATCCTCGAGGCGCAGGCGAGCGGCCTGCCGGTGGTCGCCGTGGCCGAGGGCGGCCCGCTCTCGCTGATCGTCGATCGGCACACTGGCTGGCTCTGCCCTCCCGATGCCGAGGCGCTGGCCGGGGCGGTGGCTCAGCTCGCCGCGTCGCCCTTTCTCCGCGAGCGCATGGCGCGGGAGGCCCTGTCGGCCGTCGGGGGACACACCTGGGAGACCGCCTTCCGCCAACTTGCCGACGGCTACGAGCTCGCGCTGTCAGGCGCGGCGGATGAATCCGGTGCACGGGCGCCCAAGCTGATCGCCGCGTGAAATTCGCGTAGGTAGCATGGTCGCTACCACGCATGGAGCCTCCCGAAGCACAACGAGTCGCCGCCGCCGAAGCCATCGAAGCGGTAGCGCCTCGCGTCGAGGCCCCGGCGCCTGACCTCGAGGATGCCTCTCTCTACTTCAACCGCGAGCTGTCCTGGCTCGACTTCAACGATCGCGTCCTGCAGCTGGCCGAGGACCCCTCGGTGCCCCTACTGGAACGGGTCAAGTTCTGCGCGATCTGGGAGTCGAATCTGGACGAGTTCTACATGGTGCGGGTGGCGAACCTCCACGACCAGCTCGAGGCGGGCATGGACGTCCGGGGCGCCGACGGGATGGGCCCCTCGGAGCAGATCGACGCGATTCGCGAGCGGGTCAACGGGCAGCGCGAACGGCTCACGCGGAGCTTCGAGCGCGACCTCCGGCCGGCGATGGCGGAGCACGGGATCAGGATCATCTCGCCGCAGCGCGCCGACGAGGCCGAGCGCGAGGAGCTCGCCCGCGTGTTCGAGAACAGCATCTTCCCGGCCTTGACGCCGCTGGCCATCGGTCTCGGCCGCCCGTTTCCCTACATCTCGAACCTGTCCCTGAGCCTCGCGGTCACCCTCCACGACCCGGACCAAGGCACCGAGGTCATCGCCCGGGTCAAGGTCCCGAAGGAGCTCCTCGGCCGCTTCGTGGAGATCGGCGGCAACGGTCATACGCTCGTGCCGCTCGAGGACGTGATCGCCGCCAACCTCCCCTCGCTCTTCCCGGGGATGGAGGTCACCGACTACGCGTTCTTCCGAGTGACCCGGGACACCGACTACGACGTTTCCGACGAGGCCGACGACCTCCTCCAGGCGGTCGAGGAGGAGCTTCGCCGGCGGCGCTTCGGCGAGGTCGTGCGGCTCGAGGTCGAGCGGACCCTGAGCACCCGCCTCCGCGATCAGCTCAAGACGGCCCTGAAGATCGAGGAGCGACAGCTCTATCAGGTCGACGGTCTCCTCGACATGGCCGACATGTGGGACGTGTACGGGATCCCCGGCTACAGCGAGCTCCGTGACCCCCCCTTCAGCGCCTCGACCAAGCCCAGGCTGCGCGGGGAGGAGGAGCAGGAGGCGGACTTCTTCAGCGTCCTGCGGGAGGGGGACGTCCTCGTCCACCACCCCTACGACTCGTTCACGACGTCCGTCGAGCGCTTCGTCCAGCAGGCCGTGCACGACCCGGACGTGCTGGCGATCAAGCAGACCGTCTACCGGACGAGCGCCGACTCGCCCCTCGTCCCGTCGCTGATCGAGGCCGCGGAGCGGGGCAAGCAGGCGGTGTGCATGGTGGAGCTCAAGGCGCGCTTCGACGAGCGCGCGAACATCCGGTGGGCGAAGAAGCTGGAGGAGGCCGGCGTACACGTGGTCTACGGGCTGCCCGCCCTGAAGAGCCACGCCAAGTGCATCCTCATCGTCCGGCGCGAGGGCCGCGGCGTCCGCTACTACGCCCACGTCGGGACCGGGAACTACAACCCCAAGACGGCCAAGCTCTACACGGACCTCGGCCTGTTCACCGCCGATCAGGAGATCGGCAACGACATCGCCGAGATGTTCAACTACATGACCGGGTACTCCCGTCCCCGCGACTACCGCAAGGTGCTCGTGGCGCCGTTCAACCTCTTCGAGGGGATCCTGGAGGAGATCGAGCGCACGATCGAGTCGCACTCCGAGGACAGCCCGGCCCGCATCCGGATGAAGATGAACTCGCTGCTGGACGCGCCGTGCATCCGGGCCCTGTACCGCGCGTCGCAGGCCGGCGTGCAGGTGCAGCTGAACGTTCGCGGGATCTGCGCGCTCCGCCCGCGAGTGCCGGCCGTGTCCGACAACATCGAGGTCGTCTCGGTGGTGGGCCGCTTCCTGGAGCACTCCCGGATCTACTCGTTCGAGCGCGCCGGGGAGCTGGAGCGGGTCTTCGTGGGGTCGGCCGACCTGATGCCGCGAAACCTCTACAACCGGGTCGAGCTGGTCACTCCCGTGGAGGATCCGCGGATCCGCGCGCAGCTACTGGACGTGCTCGAGCGCGGCCTCGCCGACAACACCAACGCGTGGATCCTGGGCGAGGATGGCGCCTGGAAGCGCCGCCACCCCAACCGCGAGCCGCGAAACGTCCAGCGCGAGCTGATGGAGCTGCACGAGACGCGAGCGTCAGAACCCTCGCGCTAGCGCGGGCGCGGCGGCGAGGGCCGGGTACTCGCCCGGGGAAACGCTTCACATCCCTGCTCGCACTGTCCTCGCAATCCTGCTGCGGAGTTTCCCCGTACGAGCACCCGGCCCTCGCCTCTAAGGCTCCCCCACTTGCCCTTCGTCGCCGCGTCACACTGAGGGAGATGGCTGACAGGCACACCGCGTACGGCTGGTGGCTCGACGAGGCCGGGGTTCCCGGTGCCCGGCCGGCATTGGACGGGGAGGTCGACGCCGACGTCGTCATCGTCGGTGGTGGATACACCGGGATGTGGACCGCCTGGTTCGTGTCGGATCTCGAGCCCGACGCCCGGGTCGCGCTGCTCGAGGCCGATCGCTGCGGGATGGGGCCGAGCGGGCGCAACGGTGGCTTCGTCAACTCGATGTGGCCGAGCCTCACTTCGCTGCGCGACCGCTTCGGGGCCGCCGCGGCGCTGGCGATCGCCCGGGGGAGCGCGTCCGAGGTCGATGGGATCGGAACCTGGTGCGAGGAGCAGGGGGTCGATGCGTGGTACAGGCAGAGCGGCTACCTCCAGGTATCGACGACCCAGGCGCACGACGGTGCCTGGCGCGCGGCTTGCGAAGCCTGTGTCGAGCTCGGCGTAGCCGAGGAGTGCCAGGAGCAGACGGCAGATCTAGTGCGAGAGCGCTGCAGTTCGCCCGTGTTTCGGGCGGGCGCCTACTATCCGTCGGCGGCGACGGTGCAGCCCGCACGGCTGGCCCTCGGCCTCCGGGATCGGTTGATGCGGCGTGGCGTTTCGGTGTTCGAGCGCTCGCGGGCGCGGCGGATTCGCTCGAGCGTGGATGGGGTGACGGTCGAGACGAACGCCGGCCGGGTGCGCGCTCGTGCCGCGGTTCTCGCCGCGGGCGGTCGGCTTGCCGCCCACCCGCCGCTTCGGCGCCGGCTGACGGTGACCTCGAGCCACATGGTCATCACCGAGCCGGTTCCGGACGCGCTGGAGGAGATCGGCTGGACCGGGGGAGAGTGCATCACCGACTCCCGGTCGACCGTGCAGTACTTCCGCACCACCCCGGACGCCCGCATCGCGTTCGGATGGGGCGGTGGCCGGGTCGTCCCGGGCGCCCGCCTCAACGGCCGCGCCGAGGTCGACGCGCGCCTCGTCGCCGAGGTGGAGCGTCGCCTCCTCCGAGTGTTCCCGGCCCTGCGAGGCCGCCGGGTCGAGCACGCGTGGGGTGGGCCCATCGACGTGTCGCCGACCCATCTCCCGGTCCTCGGCAGCCTCACCGGAGGTCGGGTCCACTACGCGTTCGGCTACACCGGCAACGGCGTTGGACCTTCGCGCCTCGTAGGCCGCTCGCTGGCATCGATGGCGCTCGACCGCCGCGACGAGCACACGCGGCTGGCGCTGGTCGAGCCACCGCCGGTCCGCGTGCCCCCGGAGCCGCTTCGCTTCGCCGGGGGGACGATCATCCGCGCCGCGCTGCTTCGCCGCGAGCGGCTGGAGGAGGAGGGTCGGCGACCGGGCCCACTCACCCGCTTCGTGGCCGGGGTGCCCGGCCGAATGGGCATTCACATCGGCCGCTGAGGGCGGCTACTCGCTGAGCGCGAGCACGAGCTCCCGGATCGCGCCGGGGTACCGGTAGGTCAACCCGCCGTGCTTGCCGTCGAAGAGGTCGAGCGTGTACTCGACTCCGATCGCGTCCAGCTCCCGGGCGAAGGCCATGGCGCCCAGGTCCAGGTAGTACTCGTCGCCCTTGCCCGCGTCGAGGTAGATGCGGCGCATGCTTCGCAGCGCGTCCGCATTGCGCGGCGCCATCCGGACGGGGTCGAGATCCAACCAGCGCTCCCAGACGTCGTCGATCAGGCGGGCGCTCTCGATGTCGAACGGGAGCAGCGCCTTCCCCGGGCGCTCGGGGTCAGGCGTGTAGCAGGCCGCGCATCCGTACCACATGATCGGATCCCCGAACTTCTCGAACGGCTTGGCGTCGGCCTCGGCGAAGCGCTCGAAGAAGACGTCGTAGGAGCCCTCGAAATCGTCGCGGAGGGTGCGGACCGTCCCCGGAAAGGTCGACAGGTACGAGGCCTCGAACAGCGCGTCCCCCGCGTGTGACGCGAGCGCGCTGAAGACCTCGGGGCGCATCATGGGGACGACCATCGCGCCGTAGCCGCCCGAGGACTTGCCGGTGATCCCCCGCCGCTCCCGCTGGGCCGCGGTCGGGTAGCGGTCGTCGACGAACGGCACGACCTCGTCGCACAGATAGGACTGGTATGGGCCGGTGGAGCTGGAGTCGACGAACTGGGAGCCGCCGTACGACGTCCAGGCGTCGACGAAGATGATGATCGCGTCCGGGCAGTCGCCGGCGGCGAACATCGCGTCGAGGCGCTCGAACATCGTGGGCTCGAACGCCGTCCGCGACGCCCACATGTCGAGCTGGCCGGTGTAGCCCTGGATCACGTACACGCTGGGCAGAGGCCGGGGATGGTCCGGAGCGACGCCGGGCGGCCGGTACACGTAGAGGGGACGCTGCTGCGGGTCACCCAGCGGATTGCCGGCCAGCAGCTCGGACTCGACCACCAATCGGTCTAGCTCGCCGGCCAGCGGTCGCTCCCAGGGTGCCCCCGCGGAGCCGTCCGCCTGCTTCAGCGCCATCGAGAGGTGACGACCTTCTTGCGCGTGTAGAACTCGACCGCGTCGCGGCCGTTCGCGTGGAGATCGCCCTCCAGCGAGTCCTTCCAGCCGGAGAACGGGAACCACGCGATCGGCGCCGCAACCCCGACGTTCACCCCGATCATCCCCGCCTCGACGCCGTAGCGATACTCGCGCGCCGCGTCGCCGGACGTCGTGAAGATGGACCCGGCGTTGCCGTAACGGGAGCCGTTGACGAACTCGAGCGCGCCCTCGAGGTCCGGGGTCCGCACGAGGGTCAGCAGCGGGCCGAACAGCTCCTCGCGCGCCAGCTCGGACTCGCCACTCGCGCCGTCGACGATCGTCGGTCCGAGCATCGTGCCGGCGGGCCCGGGGTCGGCCTGGCGACCATCGAGCAGGATCTCGGCGCCGTCGCCCGCGGCCCGATCCAGGGCCGCGGTCAGCCGCTCGCGGGCATCGGAACCCACCAGGGCGCAAACGTCCGTCTCCTCGTCGGCGCCGGGACCGACCCGAAGCTCCGAGGCGGCCGCCACGAGCGCATCGCGAACCTCGTCCTGCCGCTCCCGGTCGCCCACGAGGACCGCGACCGACCCGGCGAGACAGCGCTGGCCGGCGGCGCCGAAGGCGGACCCCATGATCCCCGAGACGGTCGCGTCGAGATCGGCATCGGGCATCACCACGAGCGAGTTCTTCGCCCCGCCCAGCGCCTGGCAGCGCTTGCCCGTCGCCGCGGCGCGCTCCGAGATGTAGCGGGCGGTCGCGGCCTGGCCGACGAACGAGATCGCGTCGACGTCCGGGTGGTCGAGGAGCCCGTTGACCGCGTCATGCGCCCCGTGGACGAGGTTGCAGATGCCCGCCGGGATCTCGTCGATGCCGTCGATCAGCTCGAGGATCATCTCGGCCGGGCGCGGGTCACGCTCGGACGGCTTCAGCACGAATCCGTTGCCGCAGGCGAGCGCGAACGGCAGGAACCACAGGGGGATCATCGCGGGGAAGTTGAAGGGCGTGATTGCGGCGACGACGCCGACGGGCTGACGGATCTGCTCGACGTCCACGCCCGCGGCCACGCCCTCGAGGTTCTCGCCCTTCAGCAGGTGGGGGATCGCGCACGCCGCCTCGACGGACTCGATCCCGCGCCCCACCTCGCCGCGCGCGTCGTCGAGCGTCTTGCCCATGTCGTCGGTGACCAGGCGAGCGAGCTCCTCTCGTCGATCGACGAGCTCGTGGCGCAGGTGCATGATCGCCCGCGCCCGGCGCTGCGGGGCCACAGCGCGCCACGCGGGCTGGACGTCCCGCGCGGCCCGGACGGCGGCGTCGACGTCCGCCTCCCCTGACAACGGCACGAGCACGGTGACGTTGCCGCTCACGGGGTCGCGGTCCTCGATCGTCTCGCTCGCTAACGGCGCTCGCCACTCCCCGCCGACGTAGTTGCGGAGGGTGCGGGTCTCCTCGGCCCCGATCTTCGGTGGCGCCTGTGATGCCGCGGTCGCGGGCTTCATCGGGTGCCTCGGCCTCCGTGCATACGGCTCCGATGCTAACGGGCCGACACTCGGTCCTCCGTATACTCCCGGCTACATGTATCGCGCATATAGATGCAAGGCGCATGCACAGGCGTAGGACGGGGCACCCGCGCGGGCGAGGCGGCGGGGTCAACGCCCGAGTCGAGCGCTTCAGCGAGCCAGCGTTGCTCCTCCTGCTCCGGGACCAGCCCGCCCATGGTTACGAGCTGAACGACTCGCTGGCGGAGCTCGTCCCGGGCCGGCGAGTCGACATGGGAAACCTCTACCGCACCCTGCGAGCGCTGGAGTCAAGGGGGTTGGTGAGCTCGGAGTGGGACGCCGAGGCGCCCGGCCCTGCCAAGCGAAGGTACGAGCTCACCGATGCCGGGCGTGAGCTGCTCGGCGAGTGGGCGACGGCCCTCGAGCGCATGCGCGATCTCATCAACGGGTTCCTCAACCAATTCGAGAAAGGAGGGAGATGAGCATGTGCGGTTCACACGGTGAGCACTCCGCGGGGTACCGCTGGCGGCACCGCTTCGGACGTTTCGGCAACCGCGAGCAGTGGCTGTCCAGGCTCGAGGCGTATCAGCGCGACCTCGAGGAGGAGCTGGCGGACGTCGCCGACATGGTCCGGCGGCTGAAGGAAGACGCTCCGAAGCAGACCGCCAGCGTCTAACCGAGGGTGACGGGCGGGGGCGATCCGCGCCCTCGCCCTACGCCCGCGGACGGCCGCGTAGTGCAAGACTTGCGGCGATGAGCGACGAGTGGCGCGTCGAGGTGCGTCTGGAGGACGAGGGGCACGGCCTGACCCTGGGGGACCGGCTGCGCTCGCTCGATCTGGACGACGAGGCCAGGAAGCGCCTGGGCGAGCGGGTGATCGTCACGCGCGACGGCTCGCGGATGTTCATGTACACCGGCAGCGAGGAGACCGCGCGCGAGGCCGCGCGGGTCGCCGGCGAGCTGGCCGCGGCCGACGGGCTCGAGGCCAAGACGAGCATCACCCGGTGGCATCCCGATGAGGAGGAGTGGGTGGATTCCGCCGCTCCCATGCCGGAGAGCGAGGCCCAGCGAGCGGCGGAGCATCGAGAGCACGAGGCGCACGAGGAGGCGGCCGCGGCGGCGAGCGGACACGACGAATGGGAGCTGCGAGTCGACCTCGATTCACTGGGCGAGACGCGTGAGCTCTCGGAACGACTGTCGGAGAAGGGCATCCGGCACCATCGCCGTTGGCGCCACCTGCTGATCCCGGCGCCCACCGAGGAGGCTGCCGCGGAGCTGGCCGACCGCGTTCGCGAGGTCGCACCCGCCGAGCCCGAGATCCACGTCGAGCCGGCACCGGGGAGCATCCCGCATCCCGCCTTCGTCGTCATCGGCGGCCGCACGCCCGGCATCGCGCGCGACCTGGGTCTCTAGCCTCCGGATCGTGCGCCGGGTCAGACGGGGTCCGGGCGAGTAGGCAAGCGCCGGGCCGGGCAGCGCCGAGGACCCATACCGCTTGGGGCACGCCGTCAACTCCGAAATGGACCCGGTCATCCCAGACTCCTTCGGGGTTGACGGCAATATGGACCGTCAATGCCGAACCGGCGGCGGCCGCCGCAACCATTTCGGCGTCAACGGCGATCCGGTTCGCCGCGAACGCGCGATCGCGCTCATCGCCCGGCGCCAGAACGGCGTCGCCGGGCGGGATCAGCTCATCGAGCTCGGTCTGAGCAGGCACGCGATCGACGGGAGAGTCAAATCCGGCCGGCTGCGGCGCTACTTCCGTGGGGTGTATCTCGTCGGCCCGATCGCTCCCCCGTTCGCGCGGGAGACTGCGGCCGTGATCGCCTGCGGGGTCGGAGCCGCGCTCAGTCACCGCAGCGCGGCGGAGCTCTGGGGGTTGCTTCGGGCACAACCGGCCGACGAGCCAGTCGACGTGACCGTGCCGGGTCGTCGCCCCGGCGGCCAGCGAGGAATTCGCGTTCACTGGGTCGCGGGATTTGACGCCGGCGAAACGACCAGGGCTCGCGGGATCGCCGTTACCACCCCGGCGCGGACCCTCCTCGACCTGGCGCCGCAGGTCTCCGGGCGTGAGCTCGAGCAAGCGGTCGCGCAGGCCACCAAACGCAATCTCGTGACGCGCCGCAAGCTGGTTGACGTACTGGCCCGTTACCCCCGACGCCCGGGCGCCAGGGCACTGCGCGTCTTGCTCATGAGCTCCGAAGAGCCGGTGTTCGCACGATCGGAAGCTGAGGAGCGGTTCCTTGGCTTGGTTCGGCGGGCGCAGCTGCCCCCGCCCGAGGTCAACGTCGCGCTTCACGGCTACGAGGTGGATTTCCTGTGGCGGGATGATCGGGTCGCCGTCGAGATCGATGGCTTCGCGTTCCACGGCGATCGCGACTCGTTCGAGGCCGACCGCCGGCGCGACGCCGACCCGCCGCGCGGGGAATCCAGGTGATCAGGATCAACTGGCGACAGATCGCGGACGAGCCCGAGGCGACTCTTGTGCGTCTGGCTGGAGCGTTCGCCGGACGCAGCGGGCGAGGTTGAGACTCCGTGGCTCGACGTTCAGCCGCCGGCGCCGCCGGGCGCAGCCGGCGCCGGCGCCGCGCGCATCACGCCCTCGTCCTCCTGCGGCGGCCGCACGGACGCCAGACGCTCGGCGCGGCGCTGCTGGAGCACGGTGAAGCCCATCGCGATCAGGGTGACAACGAAGAGGATGGTCGCCACGGCGTTCACCTCGACGGGGATCCCTCGCTGCGCCGCGCCGAAGATGTAGAGGGGGAACGTCACAGTCGTGCCCGAGTTGAAGTTCGAGACCACGAAGTCGTCGATCGACAGCGCGAAGGCGAGCAGGGCGCCGGCGACGATGCCGGGCATGATCAGCGGCAGCGTCACCAGGCGGAACGTCTGAAAGCTGTTCGCGCCAAGGTCCTGAGCGGCCTCCTCGAGGCTGCGGTCGAACCCGATCAGGCGCGATCGGACGACCACGACGACGAAGCTGATGCAGAACATGACGTGAGCGATCAGCAGCGTCGTGAAGCCGAGCGACGGCGTCCCCAGGATCAGGAAGAACGAGAGCAACGACGCCCCCATCACGATCTCCGGCGTCGCCATCGGCACGACGATCAGGAAGTTCGCCGTCCGGCGGCCGAAGAACCGGTGCCGTACGAGGGCGATGGCCATCAGCGTCCCGATCGCGGTCGAGATGAGGGTCGCCAGGGCGGCGAGCCTCAGGCTGGTGAGAAGCGCGTCATTGAGGTCCGGGAGACTGAAGACGTTCTGCCAGTGCTCGAGCGTGAACCCGACCCAGGTGAAGTTGTACCTTCCGGCCGGGTTGTTGAACGAGAAGAAGATGATCACCGCGATCGGGATGAGCAGGTACGCGATCGCGAGACCGGCGTAGATGTTGATGGCGTGCTCTCGCAGCCAGTTCCACGCGCGCCTGAGAGCCGACTCGCGGCGAACGTAGACGGGCGCGGCGGCTGTCCCGGCCTCCATCGTCAGCTCCTCTCCTGCACGCTCATCGAGCTGTCGCCTCCTCGCCCATGAGGGACTCCGAGCCCGCGAAGCGGATGTAGATGAACACGACGACCATGATCACCGCCATCAGCACGAACGAGAGCGCGGCGGCCGCCGGGTAAGCCCGCTCCGTGAGGTAGAGCCCCTGGATCACGTTCCCGATCATCTTGTTGTTCGTGCCCCCGAGGAAGAACGCGTTCACGTAGTCGCCGGCCGCCGGGATGAAGGTGAGCAGCGTGCCGGCGACGATGCCCGGCGCTGAGAGTGGAAGGGTCACCTTCATGAACGCCGCCCGCGACGACGCGTAGAGGTCCTTGCCGGCTTCGATCAATCTCGGGTCGATGCGCTCGAGGCTCGCGTAGATCGGCAGCACCATGAAGGGCAGGAAGTTGTAGGTGATGCCCGCGATCACCGCCCCGGCGGTGGCGAGCACGTGACCACCGGGCGCCAACCCGATCGTCTTCAGGACGTCGACGACGGGGCTCTGGTCCGACAGGATCGTCTCCCAGGCGATCGTGCGGATGAGGTACGTGGTGAAGAACGGCGCGATGACTGCGAACAGCATCGCGTTCTTCCACTTCCCTCCGCGGAAGGCGATCGCGTAGGCGAGCGGGTAGCCGATCAGGAGCGCGATCACGGTCGCTAACCCCGCGTACTCGAATGCCCTCAGGAACGGGTCCTGGTACAGGGACAGCGCGTCGCCGTAGTTGGACCACTGCCAGCTGAACTTGAAGCCCGTCTCGAGGGTCCCCGAGTCGAGCGAGAGCCGCGCCATGTAGTACATGGGCACGACGAAGAACACGATCAGCCAGGCCGCCCCAGGGAACAGGAGCAGGTACGGCGTCAGGCGGCGGCGGCCCGCCATCTTCAGATGAAAGCCATCCGCCGCCCCCTGACCATGCTCAGCCGCTGACCACGGCGTTGAACGCCTGGGTCACCTTCGTCTCCTCCTCGCCCGTCAACGCGGGCGCTGCGTCGCACTTGGCCGTGAACTGATCGCTCGGGAAGATGAGATCGCTCTTCGCAGCGGGCGGGTCCTGCTTCTGGAGGATCTCCTTCACGCCCGAGACGGGGCTCACGTAGTAGTTCCAGTCGGTGATCTGGGCCTGGTTCTTCGGGTCGTAGACATAGTTCATCCACGCCTCGGCCGCCGTCGGGTTCGGGGCACCCACCGGGATCACCATGTTGTCGGACCACAGCATGCAGCCCTCCTTGGGCATCACGAACTTGATGTCCGGGTTGTCGGCCTGGAGCTGGATGGCGTCGCCGGACCAGCCGATCACCGCATCCACGTCGCCGCTCGTCAGATCCCGCGCGTAGTCGTTCCCGGTAAAGCGCCGGATCTGCCCGTCGTCGGCAGCCTGCCCGATCTTGTCGATCGCGGCCATCCAGTCATCCTCTGTGGCCTTGCTGAGGTCGACGCCCTGGCACTTCATGACCAGCGGCACGGTGTCGCGCATCTCGGTGAGCATGTCCACCTTGCCCTTGTACTTCGGATCGAACAGGTCGCAGATGGACTTGATGTCCGGCGCCAGGTCGGTCCGGACGATCAGCCCGGTCATCCCGCTCTGCCACGGCACCGCGAAATCGTTATTCGGATCGAAGGGCCGATTTTGCAGCGACGGCACCAGGTTCTTCTCGACGTTCGGGATCGCCGCCTTGTCGAGGTTCTGCACGTAGCCCAGGTCGTACATCTTCTTGGCCATCCAGTCGGTGACGACCATGATCGAGCGGCCTCCCGACTCGCCCTTGGCGAGGAGCGGCTGCACCTTGCCGAAGAACTCCTGGTTGTCGTTGACGTCCTCGATGTACTTCACCTGGACGCCGGTCGCCTTCTCGAAATCGGGGACCGTCTGCTTGTCGATGTAGAGCGGCCAGTTCGAGATCGTCAGATCGCCACTCGGCTTGCCCGAGATCTGGACCGTCTCGACGTTGCCGCTGCTGCCCCCGCTTTCGATCCCGCCACCACCGCCGCCGCCGCAGGCGGCGATCGCGAGGCTCGCCGCGAGCGCCAGCCCGGCGATGACGAGAAGCCTCAGTCCCCGCACCGGTCCGTTTGGCGGGCCGGCGCCTTTCGTCCTACCCCATGCGCTCAGCATCTGACTGTTCGCCTCCTCGGCTGCTCATGCCATTCGTTGTCAATTGCAAGCTCGCTCAAGCCGGGACCGCCTCCTCGACGTCCGCGGGACGCGCGTCGGATTCGCGGACGACGTGCATGTGCTCGGGCTCCCAGCTCAGCCGCACCGGCGCCCCGCCGCCCGGGAGCCGGGCCCGCTCGGCCTCGCTGGCGTTGGGGACGAGCACGGTCATCGACACGTTCCCTGGCAGGGCCACGACGATCTGCGTGGAGGTGCCGAGATAGATGGAGCTCTGCACCACTCCGTCGACGCCGGGCAGCCCGTCCGGTGAGGAGGCCGATGCCTGCGAGATCTTGAGCTTCTCGGGCCGCACCACGGCGTGGCACCGCTCTCCGGTGGCAATGCCGTCCACGCTCGCCTCCACCTCGATCCCGGTGTCGAGCCTGATCGTCCCGCGGCCGCCTCTCGCCGTCGTGACCGTTCCCGGCATCAGGTTGGAGACCCCGATGAATCCCGCCACGAAGGTTGTGGCGGGCCGCTCGTAGACGTTCTCGGGGATGTCGACCTGCTCGACGACCCCGTTTGACATCACCGCGATGCGGTCGGACATCGTCAGCGCCTCCTCCTGATCATGCGTCACGTAGATGAACGTGATGCCGACGTCGCGCTGAATGCCCTTCAGCTCGAGCTGCAGGCCCTTGCGAAGCTTGAGGTCGAGGGCGCCCAGGGGCTCGTCCAGCAGGAGGACCTTGGGAAAGTTGACGAGCGCCCGAGCCAGCGCCACGCGCTGCTGCTGGCCGCCCGAGAGCTGGTTGGGCTTGCGGTTGACCTCCGCCGCCAGCCCGACCCGGTCGAGCTCGGCCTCCACCCGTTTGGAGATCTCGTCCTTGGGGACCTTCTTTCGCCGCAGGCCGAAGGCGACGTTCTCGCGGACGCTTAGATGGGGGAACAGGGCGTAGCTCTGAAAGACGGTGTTGGTCGGGCGCTTGTAGGAAGGAAGGCCCGCCACGTCCGCCCCCTCGATCAGGACGCGCCCGGCCGTCGGCTGCTCGAACCCGGCCACCATCCGCAGCGTGGTGGTCTTGCCGCAGCCGCTCGGGCCGAGGAGGGTGAAGAACTCGCCCTGGCCGAACTCCAGGTCTAGGTCCCGCACGGCCACGAGGTCCCCGAAGTGCTTGCTGACGCGCTCGAGGCGGACGGTGGGCTCGGCGCCGGCCGACTCCACAGCCGATCCTGGCTCGCTCTGGACCACCGCATCCAAGTTGGACATCCTCCGTTCCCGTTGAGTGGATAGTGCCGCCGTGTAGTGACCGCAGCTTGAAAACTAACCGCTCAGTCCAAGGAGACTATGCACCAAACGGGGGACTGGCAAGGGGCGGAATCCCCAAATCGTCCAAAAGTCGTTATGCAGTTCGTACAAAACCCGGTTAGGATCTTTGAACCTAATCCCGGTTGTGCCGTTGGCCGGAGCCAGATACGGTTATACGGACCGTCGATATACGGTCGACAGGCAGTCGCAGGCCGGGAGGAGGAGCTAGATGGCAACAACGAGCGCAACGGTGACCGCGACCGAGTCCGGTCTTCAGGATCTCGCCAAGCGTCACCTCTGGATGCACTTCACGCGCCATGGCGCGTACCAGGACGCCGACGTCCCGATCATCGTCCGCGGCGACGGGCCGTACGTGTGGGACGAGCGCGGCAACCGTTACCTCGACGGCCTCTCCGCCCTGTTCTGCGTCAACGCGGGCCACGGTCGCACCGAGCTGGGGGACGCCGCCGCCCGTCAAGTGGCCGAGCTCGACTTCTACACGCTCTGGAGCTATGCCCATCCACGCGCGATCGAGCTCGCGACGAGGATCGCCTCGCTCGCCCCGGACGACCTGAACCGCGTCTTCTTCACGAACGGTGGATCGGAGGCCGTCGAGTCGGCGATCAAGCTCGCCCGGGCCTACCACCAGCGCACCGGCCACCCGCGGAAGACGAAGTTCATCACCCGCGAGGTCGCCTACCACGGCACGACGCTCGGGGCGCTCGCCGCCACCGGCATCTCCGCCCTCCGCCAAGAGTTCGAGCCGCTCGTGCCAGGCGGCTATCAGGTCCCGAACACCAACAGCTACCGCTGGCCGCCCGACCGGGACCCCCTCTGGGCCGCCGACCAGATCGAGGAGAAGATCCTCTACGAGCACCCCGACACGGTGGCCGCCGTGATCCTCGAGCCGCTCCAGAACGCCGGCGGCTGCATTCCGCCCCAGGAGGGCTACTTCGACCGCGTGCGCGAGATCTGCGACCGCCACAACGTGCTCCTGGTCTCGGACGAGGTGATCTGCGCGTGGGGCCGCCTCGGGCACTGGTTCGGGTGCCAGCGCTACGGCTACCTGCCGGACATCATCACGGTCGCCAAGGCCATCACCTCCGCGTACGTCCCGATGGGGGGCATGATCGTCTCCGACCGCATCGCGGAGCCGTTCATGAGCGGCAAGGAGATGTTCACCCACGGGTTCACCTTCGCCGGCCACCCCGTGGCCTCGGCCGTCGCGATGGCGAACCTCGACGCCTTCGAGCGCGAGGACATCAACGGCCACGTCCTACGGAAGCAGGGCGAGCTCCGCGCCATGCTCGACGGGCTGCGGGACATCCCGATCGTCGGTGACGTGCGCGGAGACGGGTACTTCCACGCGATCGAGTTGGTCAAGGACCAGGAGACGAA
Organism: Actinomycetota bacterium; assembly: GCA_046728915.1. Taxonomy (GTDB): domain Bacteria; phylum Actinomycetota; class Thermoleophilia; order Solirubrobacterales; family 70-9; genus AC-56. The sequence goes on from JBKPFQ010000091.1 coordinate 25,568, forward strand.
GGAGGGCTTCACCGACGAGGAGTCGGAGTGGCTCCTGCGCGGGTTCCTGTCTGGCGAGCTCTTCCGTCGCGGGCTGATCTGCCGCGCCGATGATCGGGGGGACCCGGTGATCCAGCTGGCGCCGCCCTTGATCTGCGACACCGAGCAATTCGAGGAGATCGAGAACGTGCTGCGCCCGGTGCTGACCGAGGCCTGGGAGCGGCTCGACAAGTAGCGGTTGTGGTGCCTCCCATGACGCTGTGTCGCAAACGGCGAGGCGCAGGCGCCGCCAGGCAAGGAAGCAGGGCGCAGCCCTTGCTGGCGGCAAGGGCAAGTCCGATGACGCAGCATGGCGGCGATCTGCGGCCGCCGTTTGTGGTGCAGCGTTGTGGGAGGTACCACTAATGCTCACGGTCGGCAGCCTGGTTTCCGATTGCGGCCTCGAGTTGATCGCCGGGGACGGCGGAGCCCAGCGTCCGATCCGCTGGGTGCACATCTCCGAGCTGGAGGACCCCACGCCCTGGCTGTCGGGGGGAGAGCTCCTGCTGACCACCGGCATCCAGCTGAACTCGGCCGCCAGGCAGCGCCGCTTCTGCGGACGACTGGCCGAGCGGGAGGTCGCCGGGCTCGGGCTCGGTACCGGCTTCGAGCACAAGCAGGTGCCGAAGGCGCTCATCGACGAGGCGTCCAAGCGCGACATCCCGCTCTTCGAGGTCCCATACGAGATGCCGTTCATCGCCATCACCGAGCGCGCCTTCGCCCGCCTCGTGAACGAGCAGTACGCGGTGCTCGAACGAGGCTCCAGGGTCCACGAGAAGCTCGAGCGACTCGTCGTCGAGGGCCGCGGGCTCGACTCCGTCCTCGGCTCGCTCGCGGGGGCGATTGGCGGAACCGCGATCGTCCAGGACGCGGGCGGGCGCGAGCTCGCCCGGCAGCCCACCAAGGGGGGGCCGAGGGCGACGGCGATGAAGGCGCTCAGCGCCGAGATCGGGGCGCGACAGGCGTCAGCCGCGCTCGCCACCTTCGAACCCCGCCAGGGCTCCCTCGCCGAGCGGGCGCTCGCGGTCCCGGTTCCCGGGCGCCGCGGCGGCGCGCCGATCGCGTGGCTCGTCGTCGTCAGCCAGCACGGTCCGCTGGGCGACTTTGAGCGGCTCACGGCCCGCCAGGGCGCCATCGTCGTCGGCCTCGAGCTGATGCGCGAGCGGGTCGTCCGGGAGACCGAGCGTCGCCTCGCCGGCGACGTGCTCGCGGAGGCGCTCGGGGGCAGGCTCGACGCCGATGAGCTTCGCGGTCGCCTGCGGCCATTCGGGATCGGGGCCGAGGCGGCGATGCTGATCTTCGACCTCGAGGACACCGACGCCGGGGAGCAGGCGCTCGAGCGGGAGCTAACCGATGCCGGCGTTCCCGCCCTGGTCGCGACGACGTCGGCGTCGGGCCGCCCGCTGCTCGTCGCGATGATCGACGGCCGGGCCGGCGACCCGGTCGAGGTGGGCGCCACGCTGCGGTCGGCCCTCGCGACCGCGCATGGCCCGGTTCGCGCTGCGGCCAGCCGCCGCAGCCCGGTTGCCTCGGTGCGGCGGGCCTTCCACGAGGCGCGCTGCGCGCTCGAGGCGACGTCGCTCGCCGATGGCGATGCGCCCGAGGTCGCGAGCTACGAGGACCTGGGCGCGTTCACGCTTCTGCTCTCACTCCAGGACGAGGACGCGCTTCGCCTGTACAGCGACGGCCTGCTCGAGCCGATCGAGCGCACCGAGGGCGAGTACGGGGGCGAGCTGTTGCGCTCGCTCGAGGCCTACATCGAGCACAACGGCAACTGGGAGCGCGCCGCCCGCGAGCTCTACTGCCACCGGCACACGCTGCGATACCGGATCCGGAAGATCGAGGAGCTCACGGGCCGAGACCTCTCGCGAGCCACCGACCGGATCGAGCTGTGGCTCGCGCTTCGCGCCAGGGAGCTGGTCACGTGAGGGTGGCGATCCTGGGGGCCGGGGGGACGATCGCGCCCGCGATCGTCCGCGACCTCGCCGAGTCCGACGAGGTCGACGAGCTGCTCCTGCTGGACATCGACTCCGAACGCGCCGAGCGGGTCGCCGACCGCCACGGCGGACCTGCGGCGCGGGCAGCCAGAGCCGACGCCCGAGCGGAGCCCGGCGCCGCGGACTCGCTGGCCGGGGCGTTGGAGGGAGCGGACGTCCTGGTCAACTCCGCGAGCTACCGAGTCAACCTCGACGCGATGGTCGCATGCCTGAGAGCGGGCACCCACTATCTCGACCTCGGCGGCCTCTACTGGATGACCGAGCTCCAGCTCGAGCTCGACCAGCAATTCGAGCGCGACGGGCTGCTCGCGCTGCTCGGCATGGGGTCTGCTCCGGGCAAGACGAACGTGATGGCGGGCATGGCTGTTCGTGAGCTCGGCGACCGAGCCGAGGCCATCCACGTGTCGGCGGCGGGCCGCGACCTCGATCCGCCGGACGGGTTCAGCGTCCCGTACGCGCTCCAGACCCTGCTCGACGAGCTCACGATGCGCCCAGTGGTGTTGCACGGGGGATCGCCGGAGGAGATCGAGCCGCTGTCCGACGGGGGAGTCGTTGATTTCGGCGACCCGATCGGCGCCGGTGAGACGATCCACACGATCCACTCCGAGATGCGCACCTTCGGCGACAGCTTCGGCTGCCGCGAGGCCAGCTTCCGGCTCGGGCTGCCACCCCAGCTTCTGGAGACCCTTCGGGACCTGACCAAGGCGCCCGCGGACGAGGTCAAGCGCAAGGCGGCCGAGGCGCTGCCACCCTCGGCGTCGACCGTCTCAGTCCATCTGGTCGAGGCATCGGCCGACGGAGGCTCGGTGCGCGTGCGGGCAGTGACGGAGCCGATGGAGAGGTGGGGGATCGGCGGCGGTATCGTCTCGACGGCCGCGCCGGCCGCGGCGGCGGCGCGTCTGCTCGCGCGAGGCGCGATCGAGGCCCGCGGGGTAATGCCCCCGGAGCGATGCGTCGATGCCGACGCCCTCTTCGCCGAGCTGGAGCCGCGGGGCTGCCGGGTCGAGGTCGAGGCTCCCGAGGAGGCGAGGTCGTGAAGGTCGGCGTTCCCACCGAGATCAAGTCCGACGAGTACCGCGTCGCGCTGACGCCGGTAGGAGCCCGTGAGCTCGCTGAGCACGGGCACGACGTCCTGGTCGAGCGGGGGGCCGGAGAGGGCAGCGCGATCAGCGACGCTCAATACGAGGCGCAGGGCGCGAGGATCGTGCCGGTCGAGGACGTATGGGGCGAGGCGGACCTGATCCTCGGCGTCAAGGAACCCCAGCCAGAGGAGGTCGGGCTGCTTCGTCCGGAGGCGACGCTGTTCACCTACCTGCATCTCGCCCCGGCCCCTGAGCTGACCCGGGGCCTCTGCGACTCGGGCGCCACGTGCGTCGCCTACGAGACCGTGGAGGACGGCGACGGGCGCCTCCCGCTCCTGGCGCCGATGAGCGAGATCGCCGGCAAGATCGCGACGCAGGCGGGTGCCTTCATGCTCGAGAAGCCGCTGGGCGGGCGGGGCATCCTGCTCGGCGGCGTCCCGGGCGTTCCGCCGGCCAACGTGATGATCATCGGCGGCGGTGCGGTGGGCATGCACGCCGCGTTCATCGCGATCGGCATGGAGGCGGACGTGTTCGTCTACGACACCAACATCGACCGCCTCCGCGAGCTCGACATCGCCTTCGGCGGACGGGCATCGACCGTGTTCTCATCGGTCCTCTCCATCGAGGAGCGGCTGCCGCAAATGGACCTCGTGATCGGCGCCGTGCTGGTGCACGGCGCCCGCGCACCGCACGTGATCAGGCGCTCCCAGCTCGAGCTGATGAAGGGCCGGGCGGTCCTCGTGGACGTGGCGATCGACCAGGGCGGATGCTTTGAGACCTCGCGACCCACCACCCACCGGGACCCGACCTTCGAGGTGGACGGGGTCATCCACTACTGCGTGACCAACATGCCCGGAGCGGTGCCGATCTCCTCGACCTACGCGCTGACGAACGCGACGCTTCCCTACGTCGTCGCGCTGGCCGACCACGGCATCGCGGAGGCCGCGAGACGGGATCTCGGGCTGCGGCTCGGCATCAACGTGGCCGGGGGCAAGGTCACGCATCCCGCCGTCGCCGAGGGCGTCGGCATGGAGTACGTGCCACCCGAGGAGGCGCTGGGCCTCGGGCAGCCGAGCGGCGACGGGGCCGTCGGCGCGGACGGAGCGGGCGCCACGGCGGCCCAGGCATCACCCGGCGCGCATTGAGCTGGACAATCTGAAACTGAAAGCAAAGGGCAGACAAGGAGTGGATCAAGTTGAGCATGTACGCAGTCGTTAACCCGGCCACCGGCGAGAAGCTCGAGGAGTACCCCGAGATCTCCGACGACGAGCTCGACGCCGCCATCGGCAGGGCTTGGGAGGCGCGCGAGGCGCTCGCCTCGCTCTCGGTGGCCGAGCGCGCCGAGAAGATCAAGCGCCTTGGCGAGCTCCACCTCGAGCGACGTGAGACGCTTGCCGCAATCGCGGTGAAGGAGATGGGCAAGCCGATGGAGCAGGCGCTCGGCGAGGTCGACTTCTGCGGCGACATCTACGCGTACTACGCCGACCGCGCGGCGGACTTCCTCAAGGACGAGCCGATCGAGCTGCTTGCGGGCGAGGGCACGGCGGTGATCCGCCGCTCGGCGATGGGGCCGGTGCTTGGGATCATGCCCTGGAACTTCCCCTACTACCAGGTGGCCCGCTTCGCAGGACCGAACCTGATCGTCGGCAACCCGACCCTGCTGAAGCCAGCGCCCCAGTGCCCGGAGTCGGCCGAGGCGATCCAGACGATGTACGACGACGCCGGCCTCGCGCAGGGCGCCTACCAGGCGATCCTCGCGACTCACGAGCAAATCGCCGACAAGGTGATCCCCGACCCGCGCGTGCGCGGTGTCTCGGTCACCGGCTCCGAGCGAGCGGGCGCCGCCGTCGCCGAGGTCGCCGGACGCAACCTGAAGAAGGTGGTACTCGAGATGGGAGGCTCCGACCCGTTCATCCTGCTCGCGACCGAGAACCTCGACGAGGTCGTCGACGCCGCGGTGGAGGCGCGCCTCGACAACACGGGCCAGTCGTGTAACGCCGCGAAGCGGTTCATCGTCGTCGACGAGCTGTACGACGACTTCCTCGCGAAGTTCACGGAGAAGATGAAGGAGGTGGAGCCCGGGGATCCGACCGAGGACTCGGCGATGGGGCCACTCTCGTCGTCGACCGCTGCGGAGCGCCTTCAGGACCAGATCGACCGCGCGAAGGCTCAGGGCGCCGAGGCCGTTCTCGAAGGCGACCGGAGGGACAACTTCTTCGGCACGACGGTCCTCACCGGTATCAGCCCCGAAAGCGACGCCTACCGGGAGGAGTTCTTCGGCCCCGTCGCGAGCGTCTACAGGGTCTCGTCCGAGGAGGAGGCGATCAAGGTCGCCAACGACACGCCGTTCGGCCTCGGCTCCTACGTCTTCACGACCGACCCCGAGCAGGGCGACCGTGTCGCCAACGACATCGAGGCCGGCATGGTGTTCGTGAACGGCGTCCTCCTTGACGGCGCCGAGTTGCCGTTCGGGGGCGTCAAGCGTTCCGGCTTCGGACGCGAGCTCGGCCCGTACGGGATGGACGAGTTCGTCAACAAGAAGCTGATCCGGGTCGTGAAGTAGCGATCGCGGTCCGGCTATGGCAAGGACCTCTCGATGTAGTCGCTGGAGGACTACACGAACATCAAGCACGTGATGGTGAGCCTGGCGTAGGCCCGTTCCATGGGGCGGCTCTCGCCATTCGCCATCGGGCGGTCCTCATCGCGTCCATGTCGCCCGCCCCATCCCGCCGCCGCGCTTTGATATTTCGCTAGTCCGCCACGCCGGCGGCCGCGAGGGCGCGCTTCCAGCTTGGAAAGCCGTCGACCCGGAGGCAGAGGCCGTCGCGAATGGTGAGGATGTGCGCGTACTCCGTGTCGACCGGCGCGCCGCTCCCGCGGCCCCTGGCGCGTAGCGTGAGGAGCGCGAGCACGCGCCGTCGTCGAGCTCCTCGATGCGCTCAACGTCCATTTGCAGCTGTCCCTCCCACGGGTCCTGGTACCACTGCTCGATCCAAGCGCGCAGCTCGTCGCGGCCGCGGACGACGCTCGGAATGCTCGGCACCCTGACCCCGGTGTGGAACTCGTAGTCGGGGTGAACGAACTCCGTGACGAACTCATCGACGTCGCCGCGATTGAGGATCTTGTAACCCCGGAGCACCAGCTCTACGTTCTCCCCGGACACGGGCCCATTATGTGGGAGGCCGCCCCTGTGGGCTCTAGCGTTGGGCGCTAGGCAGCTGCGCGCCGGCGCCATGGCAGGCGCGACCGCCGGCGGTCCCGCAGGATGCGCTTGGCGGCGTTGTGTCCGGCCGCCGCCATCACGCCGCCGCCCGGGTGCGTGCCCGCCCCGCAGAGGTACAGGCCCTCCACGGGCGTCGAGTACTGCGCCAGCAGCGGTGACGGGCGCATGAAGGCCATCTGGTCGAGGCCCTGCTCGCCCTGGAAGATCGAGCCGTCGACAAGCCCGAAGATGCGCTCGAGGTCCGGAGGCGCCAGGACCTCGCGTTCGAGGACCGCATCGCGGACGTTGGGCGCGTAGCGCGCCAGGTGGTCGATGCAGGCATCCGCATAGCGCTCGCGGGCATCCCCCTCCCACGCGTCGTCATCCGGCGGCCCGTACTGGGTGAACATCGTCATCACCCAGCGGCCGTCGTCGGTGAGGGTGGGGTCGATCGCCGAGGGGAGCTCGGCCTCGACATAGGGCTCGCTCGCGGGCCGACCCGCGAGCGTCTCCTGCCAGGCGCACTCCAGGTAGTCGATCGAGGGGCACAGGTTCACGCCGGTGCGCTCGAGCATGTGCTGCTGCTCGGGGGTGACGCCCTCGTAGCGAGGCGGCTCGGAGAGCACCATGTTGATCTTCACCGAGCCGCC
>JBKPFQ010000092.1:0-19226 GCA_046728915.1 Actinomycetota bacterium
CGTCGTCCTCCCGCACGTGGTCGCCCGTCGCCCACCATTCGCCGTCGATCAGCTCGGGACCGTTCTCCGATCCGAGATAGCCCGCGAAGAAGGTCGGGCAGCTCGGCGCCCTGAGCTGGAGCTCCCCGTCGACGATGCGAAGCTCGATGCCGGGCAGCGGGCGGCCCATCGATCCCGGCTTGATCTCGTCGCCGGGCTGCATTCCCGTGAGGGCTCCCGTCTCCGTCTGGCCGTAGCCGTCGCAGATCTCGAGTCCCGCGCGAGCGCGAAACTCCTCGATGACCTCAGGGTTCAGCGCCTCCCCGGCGGAGACCATCCGACGCACGGAGGGCAACGAGCCCACCGGCGCCCGCTTGGCGATCATCCGATACTCGGTCGGCGCCTGGCAGAGCACGTTGACGCCCGCGCTCTCGATCAGCCCGAGCCGTTCATTAGGGTCGAACCGCCCGTCGTGAAGGAGCGCCGCCGCGCCGGTCAGCCACGGCGCCACGAACGCGTTGCGGGACGACTTCGACCATCCGGTCGCCGCCGTGCACCAGGCCAGCTCACCGTTTCGGGCCCCGAGCCAGTGGGTCGCCTGGAGCCCCTGGCCGGGCAGGTAGCGCTGAGCGTGAAGCGCCCCGCGGGGATCGCCCGTGGTCCCGGAGGTGAAGATCACGAGGGCCCCGTCGTCGGGGTCCAGTGCAACGGGCTCGACCGGCGCCTCCTGCGGGCGCTCCTCGTCCATGACGCGGTCGACGTCCGCCATGGTCATGTAGGGGACGCCGCCGGGCAGCTCGGCGAGAGGCCCATCCTCGCCGACGCACAGCACCGGGTTGGCGGCCCGAATCCGGGTCTCCAGGTCATGGCGTCGAAGCTGCGTGTTGCACGGCATCGCGATCGCGCCCATCCGCCAGCAGGCGAGCATCGCCAGCGCCCACTCGATTCGGTTGCCGACCAGGGTCATCACGACCTCGCCGCGCTTCGCGCCGCGCGCCGCGAATGCCCCCGAGAGGCCCGCTGAGCGGGCGATGAGCTCTCCGAAGTGCCAGACGCGGCGCTCGCCGTCGCGCGCGATCGTCAGGAGCGCCGGCTTCGAGGCCGGGTAGGCCTCCAGGACGTCCTCGACGAAGTTCACGGCGGCGTAGTCTGGCGGTCGTGGACGGCGAGCGACGCGTGGCGTTGGTGAGTGGCTCGAATCGCGGGATCGGTCGCGAGGTGGCCCGTGAGCTCGCCGAGCTGGGGCACCACGTGATCGTCACCGCCCGGGATGCGGGCTCGGCGGCCAAGGCCGCGGAGGAGCTCGCGGACGGTGGAAGGCTCTCGATCCAGGCCGCGCAGCTCGACGTTACCGACCCCGGAAGCGTGAAGCGGCTCGCCGACCGAGTGCGCGGTGAGCCAGCTCGACTGGATGTGCTCGTAAACAACGCGGGGGTGATGGGGGACATGACCGCGAACGCCGCGACGGCGCCCCTGGATGACGCCCACAACACGATGGAGACCAACACGTTCGGAACCTGGCGCCTGACCCAGGCGTTGCTTCCCCTGCTTCGCCGGAGCCCGAGCCCCAGGATCGTCAACGTGTCGAGCGGCGCCGGGCAGCTGTCGGACATGAACGGTGGCTATCCGGGATACCGCCTTTCGAAGGCTGCCCTGAACGCGCTTACCCGGATCCTGTCGAATGAGGAGCGCGGGATCCTGGTGAACTCCATGTGCCCTGGCTGGGTACGAACCGACATGGGCGGCTCAAGCGCTCCGCGATCGGTCGAGGAGGGTGCGGACACGGCAATCTGGCTTGCGACGCTCCCGGATGACGGCCCGACCGGCGGGTTCTTCCGCAACCGCGAGCCGATCCCGTGGTAACGCCCCGAGAATCGAAAGGAGGCTGAGTTGGGCAAACGTGAGAGCTACGTGCCGGGAACGTTCTGTGCCGTGGACCTCGCGACAACCGACCCCGATGGCGCTAAGCGCTTCTACGGGGGGCTGTTCGGGTGGGAGGCGGAGGACGTCAGCCCCGGTGAAGGCATGACCTACACGATCCTGAGGTTGAACGGAGATGCCGTCGGAGGGATGTTCGAGCAGCCGGCGGCCAGCCGCGAAGCCGGCGCGCCGCCCCACTGGATCAGCTATGTGAGCTCAGACGACGTCGACGAGACCGCCCGCCGGGCGGGCGAGCTCGGTGGCGAGGTGGTCCAGGAGCCGTTCGACATCCTGGACGTCGGACGAATGGCCGCCGTCAAGGATCCGACGGGCAGCGGAGTGGCGGTCTGGCAGGCGGGGACCTACGCCGGTTCCACAAGGGTCAACGAGCCCGGCTTCCTGACCTGGAACGAGCTGGCCACCAACGACACCTCCGCGGCGCTGGCGTTCTACGAGCGACTCTTCGGGTGGTCGAGCGAGGCCATGGACACAGGTGGCGGGCCCCCGTACGTCGTCATCCGGGTGAGCCAGCGGAGCAACGGCGGGGTGCGCCCGCTCTCGCCCGATGAGGAGCAGGCCGGAATCCCGCCGTACTGGGTGCCGTACTTCGCGGTCGAGTCGTTGGACGCGACGTTCGAGCGCTGCGGCGAGCTTGGCGGCGCGAAGGTCCTCGGCCCGATCGAGATGCCCGCGGGGCGGATCGGCGCCCTGCGGGACCCGCAGGGCGCCACCCTTGCGCTCTGGGAGGGGGAGCTACAGGATTAGCTCCCCCGGAAGCCCGAGGCGGGCGCTCATCGCCGCAGCCGGGAGACCGCGTGCGACAAGCCCACTCCGCCCCCGGCCTCTCCCACTCTCCTCCATGATTCGTCTCCTTCGCTTCTCCAGCCTGCGAAGCAAGGCTCTCGTGGGCCCGGAGGGGCGTGAACCGGACTCTGGCTGTAGGTTAGTCGCGCCGGAGCTCGGTGCCGTCGTACAGCTTCTTCACGCGCACCGTGCCCTCGGGCGCCGCGTCCAGGCAGAGCTCGCACAGCACGCACTCGTCGAGGTTCGAGCGGACTATGGCAACGCGCCCGCCGTCGGCGGCGAAGATGTCCACCGGGCAGACCTCCTCGAGCTTGCGGGCCAGCTCCGCGTCGCCGGCAACCGAATCGTCGACCTCCACCTCGATGAAGATTGCGTCGAGCTGCTGCTCGGTCGCCCCCATCAGACCTTGGCTCCCAGCTTGTCATTGACCGCATCTGGGATCTCGTCGATTCGCTCGACGACCGGGATCCCGGCCGCCTCGAGGCGCGCGATCTTCTGGGTGGCGGTGTCCTCGGCGCCCTCGACGATCGTGCCCGCGTGGCCGAAGCTCATGCCCTTCATCTCCTCTGAGTCCATGAACCGGCCGGCCATGAAGGCGACGATCGGCAGCCGAGACTCGTTCTCGGTGACCCACTCCGAGAGCTGCGCCTCCATGCGACCGCCGGGCTCCGTGTAGATGACGATGCCCTGGGTGTGCTCGTCGGCCTCAAACAGCGGCATGAGCTCCGCATAGGTCGAGCCGATGATCGCGTCGCCGCCGATTGAGATCGCCGTCGACTGTCCCAGGCCGGCGGCCGTGAGAGTGGAGGAGATCTCGGTGGTCATGCCGCCGCTCCGCGACATGACGCCGATCGGGCCAGGCGTGTACGCCTTTGCGGCGTCCTTCGCGGGACCCCCGATGCCGCCCATCTTGCAGACCTCGGGCGCGATGACGCCGAGGCAATTCGGGCCGATGATGCGCGCGCCGTTGCGGTCGGCGAGTTCGACCATCTCGGCCACGTCGCGGCGCGGAATGCGCTCCGTGACGATCACGACCAGCTTGACCCCGCGGACGATCGCCTCGAATACCGCGTCCTTGGTGAATGCGGGGGGGACCGTGACCACCGAGCCGTCGGGCACGTAGCCCAGCGCCTCCGCGACCTGCTCGACGGTGTCGAACACGGGCACGCCGTGGACCTCGCGGCCCTTGCGGCCGGGCGTCACTCCGCCCACCACCTTCGAGCCGTAATCCAGGCACTCGCGGGTCACGTTCACCGCCTCGCGGCCGGTGATGCCCTGGACGATGAAGGTGAAGTCCTCGTTCAGGAGGACGCTCACGCCGGCACCCCCTGGATCTTCGCCACGGCGCGACCCGCCGCCTCCCACATCGACACCGAGCGGTCGGAGTACTGGACGCCGTACCGGTTCAGGATCCTCTCGCCCTCCTCCTCCCACGCGCCTGGGATGCGGAAGACGGCGATCGTCTCGGCCGGGTCCCTACCGAGCTCCAGGCAGGCTTTGATGACGCCGCGCGCCACGATGTCCACCCGCGTGTTGGAGACGATCGACATCATCACCGCGATCTTCTCGACGCCGTCCTTCTTCAGGACCTCCTTGGCGAGCCCGCAGGCCTTGGCGACGGGGGGATTGCCGCCGATCTCCGTGTAGTTGGCCGGCTGGCCGCCCTGGCTGCGCACCGCGTCGGTCAGCGTCAGCGAGCCGCCACCCGCGCCGATGACGAGGCCGAGGTTGCCGGCGAACCCGTGGTCCTTGCCCTGGATCACGCCGCGATGATCGGCTGAATCGATCGCCTTCACGTTGCGCTCGAACTCGCTGGGCTCGTACGGCTCGCGCGTGTCGCCCGGCTCGATGCCAAGCTCCTCGAGCAGCACCCGCTGGCGCGGCCTTGCCTCGTTCTCCATCTCCATGTGGGCGTCGAGCGCGACGAAGCTACCGTCGGCCAGTCGCGCCAGCGGGTTGATCTCGGCGAGCGTCATGTCGCAGTCGCGCATGAGGCGGGCGAGACGAGTGAGGATCGGGGTGGCCCGGGTGAGGTCCGAGCCGGTGATGCCGGTGTGGGAGATCACCTCCTTGGCGCGGAAGTCGGGTGGGTCGACCAGGTTCGAGAGATGGCCCCGGCCGACGTGATCGGGATGCTTCTCGGCGACCTCCTCGATGTCGATGCCGCCCATGTCGCTGAAGAGCATCAGCGGGCGCTTTCTGGTGCCGTCCCAGACGACGCCTGCGTAGTACTCCTGCGCCACATCGGCCTTCGGGTCCACCAGGACCCCCTTGGGCATGTGTCCGTTGATCTCAAGCTCGAGGATCGCCGCCGCGTGCTCGGCCGCCTCGTCGGGGGTGTCCGCGAACTTCACGCCGCCGGCTTTCATGCGGCCGCCGGTCAGGACCTGCGACTTGATCACGACGGGTCCGGCGATCTCCTCGGCCGCCTTTCGGGCCTCGTCCGAGGTCGTGCAGAAGCCGTATTTCGTGACCGGGATCCCCGCCCGCTCGACGATCCGGCGCGACTCGTACTCGTAGAAGCGCATTGGGGCGGGAACCCTACATAAGGGCCACAACCCGCCACGACGACCTCCGTCTGCGAAAGAATGGGCTCCCACGTCCGGGGAATGCTCCTCGGGCGTTCGACGTTTATGTAGAACACGAAGGAGTTGAACCGAGACGTGAGCGAGATGACGGCAGCCGCATCGGAGGCGCCCACCAAGAACGAAAAGCTGGTCTCCTGGGTCGAGGAGATCGCGGAGCTGACACGGCCCGATGCGGTCCACTGGTGCGACGGATCGGCCGAGGAATACGACCGCCTCTGCCAGGAGCTCGTGGACAAGGGGACCTTCGAGAAGCTCTCCGACGCCAAGCGCCCGAACTCCTACCTCGCTCGCTCGGATCCCGGCGACGTCGCGAGGGTCGAGGACCGGACCTTCATCTGCTCGGAGAGGGAGGAGGACGCCGGCCCCACCAACAACTGGCGGGACCCCGGCGAGATGCGCGAGGTGCTCAAGCAGCTCTTCAAGGGCTCGATGCGCGGGCGAACCCTGTACGTGGTGCCGTTCTCGATGGGCCCGCTGGGCTCGCACATCGCGCACATCGGTGTTCAGCTCACCGACTCCGCCTATGTCGCCGCCTCGAGGCGGAACCTGACGAGGATGGGGGAGGGGGCGCTGGAGGTCCTCGGCGACGACGGCGACTTCGTTCCTTGCGTGCACTCAGTGGGAGCACCACTCGATCCGGATGAGCAGGACGTGCCGTGGCCCTGCGACGCAGACAACAAGTACATCGTCCAATACCCGGAGACCCGTGAGATCTGGTCGTTCGGCTCGGGATACGGCGGCAACGCCCTGCTGGGGAAGAAGTGCTTCGCGCTGCGGATCGCCTCCGCCATGGCTCGTGACGAGGGGTGGATGGCGGAGCACATGCTGATCCTCAAGCTCACCTCACCGGAGGGCAAGGTCAAGTACGTGACCGGCGCCTTCCCATCCGCGTCGGGGAAGACGAACCTGGCGATGCTGATCCCCACGCTCCCCGGCTGGAAGGCCGAGACCATCGGCGACGACATCGCCTGGATGAAGTTCGGAGAGGACGGCCGGCTGTACGCCGTCAACCCTGAGGCCGGGTTCTTCGGCGTTGCTCCCGGGACGAGCCCCAAGACGAATCCGAACGCGATGGCCACGGTGGAGCGCAACTCGATCTTCACCAACTGCGCGCTGACCGACGACGGCGATGTGTGGTGGGAGGGCATGACCGACGCACCGCCCGAGCAGGCCATCGACTGGCATGGCAACTCCTGGACCCCCGAGTCGGACGAGCCGGCCGCGCACCCCAACGCCCGGTTCACGACTCCCGCGGCCCAGTGTCCGTGCATCGCGCCGGAGTGGGAGGACCCGAACGGCGTTCCCATCGACGCGTTCCTGTTCGGCGGCCGCCGCGCCACGGTGGTCCCGCTGGTGACCGAGGCGTTCGACTGGGAGCACGGGGTCTTCCTGGGCGCGACGATGTCCGTGGAGACCACCGCCGCGGCGGCGGGGGACGTCGGCAAGCTTCGCTTCGACCCGATGGCGATGCTGCCGTTCTGCGGCTACAACATGGGCGACTACTTCGGGCATTGGCTCCAGGTAGGGCGCGAGCACCATCCCGAGAACCTGCCCCGCATCTTCCTCGTGAACTGGTTCCGGAAGGACGCGGACGGCAACTTCGCCTGGCCCGGATTCGGCGAGAACAGCAGGGTCCTCGAGTGGATCTTCCGGCGCTGCGACGCCGAGCTCGGAGCGAACGACAGCGCGATCGGCCGCCTGCCCAAGCCGGAGGACATCAACACCGACGGGCTCGGGCTCGCCGAAGGCGGGCTCGATCACCTCCTGGAGGTGGACGTCGACGAGGTGTGCCAGCAGCTTCCGCAGCTCGAGGAGCACCTGGCCCGTTTCGGCGATCGGCTGCCGGACGAGATCAAGGCGCAGCTCGAATCGCTGAAGCAGCGTCTCGATGTGTGAGGGTCCACCCGAGGGCAGGCGCCCGCTGTATGAGCGGATCGCCGTCCCGCTCGTCTCCTCGCGCCCCGGGTCCTGGTTCTACGTCAACGTGGCGCCGCACCTGGACCGCGGCCTGCTGCGGCTGACCAACGGTCGCTGGACGACGGCGGGACGCCGCCGCGTCGGCTTCCTGAAGGTCCGGGGGGCGCGCACCGGCAGGGAGCGCGTGACCCCGTTGGTGTGGACGGTCGACGGCGACAAGGTGTTGCTGGTCGCGTCGCGGGGCGGCGACATCAAGCACCCGGCCTGGTATCGCAACGTGGTCGCGAACCCGGACGTGCGGTTCTCCGCCGATGGCGTGGAGCGCTCCTACCGTGCCCGGGACGCCACCGCCGATGAGCGCCCGCGAATGTGGGAGCTCGTCAACCGCCGCTATCCCGGCTATGCCGTATACCAGCGGCGGGCGGGGGCCCGCGAGATCCCGATCGTCGTTCTTGAACCGGAATTGCCGATAGGAAACTAACGGTCATTTCGTTACATAACTAACGGAATTTCCGTTGGACTTGCTACGCTCCTTTCGTGACCACGAAAGGCGTCAATCCATTCAACTTCACGAAGCCAGTTCCAGCTGACCAGCTCATCGATCGCGAAAAGGAGCTGGATCAGCTGGCTCGTCTTGCTGAAGGCGGTCACAACAGTCGTCTAACCGCGCCCCGTCGTTATGGAAAGACGACCTTGATAAGAGCCCTGCGCAGGCAGATGGACGACGAGGGCATGGCGACCGTCTACGTCAATTTCTATGGCCTGCTCTCGGTTGAAGAGGCCGCTTCACGAATTGAGCAGGCCTACAGAGGAAGCCTCCATGGAGCTCTCCGGAACTACGTTGTCGGGGCGATTCGGACAGTCCGACCGACCCTGACGATTCCTGGGACGGGAGCGAGCGTAACCCTCGATTTCCAAGAGACGGAGATCGGCCGTCGCTTGACGTGGCTACTGAACCTACCCCAGCGGATCCTGCAAAAGCAAGGCATCAGAACCCTGGTGATCTTCGATGAGTTCCAAGACGTGCTGAGAACGAAGCCCCCGCTGGATGGCCTTATCCGCAGCGTTCTGGAGCAGCACGAGGATGAAGCCAGCTACATCTTTGCTGGCTCACATCCAGGCATGATGACCGAGCTCTTTGGTGATCGGCAGCGGCCGTTCTACGGCCAGGCCCGGGCTCTGGTCCTGCCTCCTCTGCCCAATGAAGCACTAGCCACCTACATCGGCAAGCATTTCAGCGCGACTGGTCGAGAGGTGGGGGACGCCTTGGATCCTCTCTTAGCGGCTGCCCGAGGACATCCACAGAGGGCGATGGTCCTGGCTCACTTCGTCTGGGAGCACACTGACAAGGGAGAGAGTGCCGACGAGGTCACCTGGCAAACGGCACTCCAGGACTCTTATCTCGAGGTTCGCGACGAGTTGATGGAGGTCTGGAATGGACTCTCGGATCAAGAGAGACGGACCGTGGCAGCGGTTGCATCCGCCTCTGGTGCGTTCCTCTCAAAGCGAGCCTTGGAGGCGTTCCAGCTTCCGCGCAGCACAGCCATCGATGCTCGGGACCGGCTCTTGAAGGAAGGCCTGCTCGAAGGTGGTGAAGAGGAGCCTCGGTTGGTCGATCCGTTGATGGAAGTGTGGATCCGGCACGGGCGCCAAGGCCTCACCGAACCGATCACTTCTTCTGAAGAGCTCTGATCGACTGATGACTACCCCGGCAGCTCGTATGCCTTGGCGAGCTCCGGATCCTTCTTCGCCAGCATCTCGGCGAGCGTCACCATCACCTTGCACTGCTTCCAGGTGGCGTCGTCCTGCATCTTGCCGTCGATCATGTGGACGCCGCGGCCGTCCGGGATCGCCTCCAGCACCTTCTTCGCGAACTTCACCTCTTCCGGCGGCGGACTGAACACCTTCTTCGCGATCTCGATCTGCACCGGGTGGAGCGACCAGGCGCCCACGCAGCCGAGCAGGAACGCCGCGCGGAACTGGGTCTCGCAGCCCAGGGTGTCCCTGATGTCGCCGTAAGGGCCGTAGAAGGGCAGGATGCCCGCCGAGGTGCAGGCGTCCACCATCCGGGCGATGGAGTAGTGCCACGGGTCCTGCTGGGCGGTGGCGCGCGGGGCGTCGGGGTTGTCCGGATCCGGGTCCTCGATCACCCGGTAGGCCGGGTGGCCGCCACCGACGCGGGTGGTCTTCATGCGGCGGAACGCGGCGAGGTCCGCCGGCCCGAAGCTCAGTCCCTGCATGCGTGGGCTGGCCGTCGCGATCCCCTCGAGGTTGACGACCCCCAGCGAGGTCTCGAGGATCGCGTGGATCAGCAGCGGGCGCTCGAGCTTCGCCTTGGCCTCGAGCTGGGCCAGCAGGCGGTCGACGTAGTGGATGTCCCACGGGCCTTCGACTTTGGGGACCATGATCACCTCGAGCACCTCACCGATCTCGGTCACGAGTCGGATGAGGTCATCGAGCACCCACGGGCTCTCCAGGGAGTTGACGCGGGCCCATAAAGCGGAGTCGCCGAAGTCGGTCTCCTTGGCGGCGTTGATCAGGCCCTCCCGCGCGGCCTCCTTCCTGTCGGCGGCGATCGCGTCCTCGAGGTTTCCGAGGAGGATGTCGGCCTGCTTCGCGAGATCCGGTGCCTTGGCGGCCATCTTCTCGTTCGAGAAGTCGAGAAAGTGGATCATCCGCGACGGCTTCACGGGGATCTCCAGGGGCGGCTGCGGCGCGTCGATCGCGAGGGGATGTGTGAACTGGCGTGGGTTTCGCAATGCTTCCTTCCGGTCGGACGGGCGCGAAATCTATCGGCGGCTAGCCTCCGGCGGGTGGACTTCGTGATTCGCGCCGCTGAGCCTGGTGAGGAGAGCCGCGTCGTACCCCTCTATGAGTGGCTCTTCGCGCCGCCGGGCTCCAAGCCGCCGAGCTGGGACGAGCGACGCGCCGCCGTCGCGCTACGCCAGGCGATCGACTCGCACGACAGCGCGGTGATCGTCGCCGAGGACGCGAAGGGTGAGCTCGTGGGCCTGTGCACCGCCTACCAGGACATGCACTCGGTGCGCTTCGGCTACAGAGCGTGGGTCGAGGACCTCGCGGTCCACCCGGAGCGGCGCTCCCATGGCATCGGCAAGGCGCTGCTGGACGCGGCCAAGGACTGGGCGCGCGAGCGCGGGGCCACACACCTGGAGCTCGACAGCGCCGAGACGCGCACGGACGCTCACCGCTTCTACGAGCGCGAGCGACCGAGCTGGCGCTCGATCTGCTTCGCGTGGGAGCTCTAGTCCGCTGATTCCAACCCGGCGGCGCGGAGCGCGACGGCTCGGTCGATGTGAAACTCGACCTTGCGCACGCGTCCGTCCACCACAGTCCACACGGCCGCGCCCGGGGCCGTGATCTCGGCGCCCCCGGTGCGCGTCTTTCCAGACATCGCGACCAGGGTGACGACCTGCTCCCCGGCATCGATCATCTGCTCGATGTCGATCTGGTAGCTCTCGAACGGGCTCGTCCAGTCGCGCCAGGCTTCGGTGAAGCCCTCGAACCCGGTGTACTCAAGTCGCCGCCCCGACATGTAAGCCGGCCCGACCATGGCGGTCGCGAAGTCCGGCTCCGCGAGATCCATGAACAACCGGCGGATGCGGAGGTCCGCTTCTTCGCTGTCCAGGGCGGCGACGACATCCTCGTCGGTGATGGCCGTCTGGATCTCCTCAATCACCCGAACGTTCTCGGCTGACACGGCTCCGATTATCCTTGACCGCCCCCGTCATCTAGCCCGAGGAGCCATGGCCGTAGCCACCGACACGTTCACCGAGAAGACGGACGAGCAGAAGGCGATCACCGAGATGGTGCGCCAGTTCGTCGACAACGAGATCATCCCCGTCGCCGAGGAATACGACCACGAGGACAAGTTCCCCGAGCCCATCGTCGAGCAGATGAAGGAGCTCGGCCTCTTCGGCGTGACGATCCCCGAGGAGTACGGCGGGATGGGTCTCGACCTCACGACCTACGCGATGATCGTCGAGGAGCTCTCTCGGGGCTGGATCTCGATCTCGGGCGTCGTCAACACGCACTTCATCGGCTCCTACCTGCTGATGAAGTTCGGCACCGACGAGCAGAAGGACCACTTCCTGCCGAAGATGGCCACCGGCGAGATCCGGGCGGCCTTCTCCCTCTCGGAGCCGGAGGTGGGATCGGACGTGCAGGGCATCAAATCCACCGCCAAGCAGGCGGAGGACGGGAGCTGGGAGATCAACGGCCAGAAGATGTGGGTCACCAACGGCCTGCTCTCGAGCGTCGTCTTCGTGCTCGTCAAGACCGACACGAAGGCAGATCCCCGCTACAGGGGGATGACCTGCTTCATCTGCGAGAAGGAGCCGGGAGCCGAGAAGGTCCCGGGGCTCACGATCCCGCCGAAGATCCAGAAGATGGGCTACAAGGGAGTCGAGTCCACCGAGCTCGTCTTCGACGGTTTCAAGGTATCCGAGGACCGCATCCTCGGCGGACCCGACGGCCTGGGCGAGGGGTTCGTCCAGATGATGGACGCGCTCGAGGTCGGCAGGGTCAACGTCGCCGCGCGGGGCGTCGGGGTGGCGCAGCGGGCGATGGAGCTCGCCCTTCGCTACAGCCAGGAACGCAAGGCCTTCGGCAAGCCGATCGCCCAGCACCAGGCGATCACGTTCAAGCTCGCCGAGATGGGCACGAGGCTCGAAGCGGCGCGGCTCCTCACCCTGAAGGCCGCGCGCATGAAGGATGCCGGCGAGCGTTCCGATCTCGAGGCGGGGATGGCGAAGCTGTTCGCCTCGGAGGCAGCGAAGGCCAACGCGGAGGAGGCGCTGCGGATCCACGGCGGTTACGGCTACTCCAAGGAGTACGAGATCGAGCGCATCTACCGCGACGCGCCGCTGCTTTTGATCGGCGAGGGCACCTCCGAGATCCAGAAGATGGTGATCGGCAGGAAGCTCCTGCAGCGCAACCGGATTTAGTGGTGCCTCTCATGACGTTGTGCCGGAAATGGCGACGCACAGACGTCGCCAGGCAAGGACGCAGGGAGCGTGGCGTGCATGACTGCACGCGAGCGACCGAGGACGCCGCATGGGGGCGTCTGGGGCCGCCATTTGCGGTGCAACGTTGTGAGAGGTACCACTAGATGCCCCGGGCGCAGGAGCTCATCGCGACCGCGTACCGGCGGTTCGCCGCGGAGGTTCCGGCGCTCGGCAACCTCAAGCTGACCGTCCGGCTGGAGCTGCGAGGCAGGGGGGACGTTCAGGTCTTCGGCGTTCGGGTGCCCGGCCCGATCATCACCAAGGGCGAGCCGGAGGACGCGCGACTCGAGCTCGCCATGCCGCGCGCCGATTTCAACGAGCTGGCCGAGCGGGGGAAGCTGAGCGACTGGCGCGAGGCTTATGACCACGGCCATGTCAAGATCAGCGGCGAACGCGAGATCCAGCAGCTCCTCGGCAAGGTCATCGACCGGCACATGGCCCGCTCCCGGCTGAAGCGGGCCCACTGAGTTGGCCAGCGAAGCGCAACTCGAGCACGTCTTCATCACCACGATCGATGACCCGCCGCAGGGCGCGCGGCTGGCCGTCAAGGACATCCTGGACACGGCGGGAGTGCGAACGACGTACGGCTCACTGATCTTCGAGAACCACGTCCCGGAGTCGAGCGCGGAGGCCGTGGTGCTGCTCGAGGACGCCGGCTATGCGGATGTCGGCAAGGCGAACCTCCATGAGTTCGCATTCGGGATGACCTCGGAGAACCCGCACTACGGGACGGTTCCGAATCCTCTCGCGGCGGGCCGCATCGCCGGCGGTTCGAGCGGCGGGTCCGCCGCGGCGCTCGCCGCCGGAATGGCGGACGCGGCGCTCGGCTCGGACACCGCCGGGTCGATCCGGGCGCCGGCCGCGTGCTGCGGCGTCGTCGGCTTCAAGCCGACGTTCGGCCTGGTGCCCACGGCGGGCTGCTTTCCGCTCGCGCCGAGCTTCGATCACGTCGGCCCGATGGCGCGGACGGTGGCGGACTGTGTCCGGATGATGTCCGCCCTCGTTCCCGATCTGGACCCGGTCCCCGACATCGGGCCGGGCGATGTGGAGGTCGGCGTCGCATGGATCGGTGAGGCTGATCCGCTCGTCCGCGCCCGGGTCGAGGAGGCCGCGATGACCTTTCCGGGCCTGCGCGAGCTCAACCTGCCGGCGATGCCGCCGGGAGTTCAACACGTGCGGATGCGCGAGACGGCAGAGACCCATGTGAAGCTCTTCTCGGAGTACCGCGACCGCTACGGCCACGACGTGGCGGAAAAGCTCGACCGCTGCCTGGAGGTAACCGACCGGGACTACGAGGCTGGCCTCGAGACCCGCGAGCGCTACCGCGAGCGACTCGCGGAGCTGATGAGAGGCATCGACGTCATCCTGACGCCGACGCTGCCGATGGTGGCTCCGCCGGTCGGCATCGGCGACCTCGCCCTGCGCGACCGGCTGACTCTCTTCACCTACCCGTTCAACGCCATCGGTGCTCCGGCGCTCGCGCTCCCGTGCGGTGCGGCGGAAGCCGGCCTACCCGCATCGGTCCAGGTGGCAGCGCGGCCGGGGATGGACGCGCTGGTGCTCGGCGTGGGGGCGCTGCTCGAACGGTCGATTTGACGCATAGGCGCGTTCGTGGCTGATGTGGCGCAACGTTGGCGCACGTCGAGTGTTCCACCGGTTGGAATCGGCGGGAAACAGGAGGTGGCTTCGAATGCACGGTCCTGACGCTGGTCGGGTGGCGGGGCTCGCAGCGACGCTCGCATCGCTGCTCGTGCTCGGGGCCTCGATTCCCGAATCGGCATCGGCCGGCGAGCTGGCCTTCAAGGGCTGCATCACGGCCAGCAAGGAGGTCGGCCCCTCCGGGTCCGGGGCTTGTGGCTCACATATCCGATCGCCTGCCTTGAGCCTGCTGAACGCGATGGGCGCGAGCCCCGACGGCCGGTCCATTTTCACGGGCACCGGTTTTTCCTGTCACGGGCTGAACTACGAGGAGTGCGAGACGCCCGGAGCCGTAGGAGCCTTCGACCGCACCTCGACCACGGGTGCGCTGACGTACCGGGGCTGCTCCGGACGCCCGGACGTTTGTGGCGACTTACCCAGTCTCGGTGTCATACAGGGGATAGGGGTGAGTCCGGACGGCGACTCGCTGTACGTGGCGTCGTCTTACCTCTGCGATGACTCCGGTTGCGTGGGCGCCAACGCGCTTGCCCGTTTCCAGCGAGATCCGGACACCGGGACGCTCAGCTATCGCGGTTGCGTCACCGGCGACAAGACGGCCGGGCCCTCAGGCTCCGGTTCCTGTGCCGAGATCCCGTCCGCAACCGCCGACGGCTTCAAGTCAGGGCTCGGAGCCCAACGTCGGTCGCCGTCAGTCCCGACGGAAGGTCCGTGTACGTCGCATCTGAGCTTGACGCCGCCATGGCCACGTTCGCCCGAAATCCGGTGACGGGCTCGCTTGCCTACGAGGGCTGCATCACGGGCAGCAAGCCGGCCGGCCCGTCCGGGTCCGGCGCCTGCGCCGAGATCCCGAGCGCGACCAACGACGGTTACGGTTTGGACTCCGGGCTCGGCGCGTTGAGATCGGTCGAGGTGAGCCCGACGGGAAGACGGTTTACACGGCGGCTGATAGCGATGCGGCCGTCGCTCGCTTCGCTCGCGATCCCAGCACCGGCGCCTTGACCTAAAGGGATTGCATCACCGGCATACAGCGCCTCGGAGCCTCCGGTTCGGGCGCTTGCACCGCGATCCCGGACGCGCACCCGAGGGGATCCGTGCTCGCTGGCGTCGAACCCCCGGTGCTGAGTCCCGATGGCACTTCCCTGTACGCCAGGGGTCTCAAAAGGTCCGCCGTGGTGCATTTTGAGCGCGACCCAAGCACCGGCGCTCTCACCTATCGGGACTGCATCACGGGCGGAAGGAACCCTGGCGACATTTGCCGAGCCATGCCGAGCCCGACTCTCGACTCGCTCCGGCCGTTGGCCGTGAGCCCAGACGGCAGGTCGCTCTACGCCGGCGGCGGCGCCGTGGTCGCCCGATTCGCTCGCGACCCGGCGACCGGCGCGCTCGACCTCTCGAGTTGCATCAGCGGGTACGTCCCCAGACGTCCACGGCGCCCCGTCTGCTTCCCCATCCGACACGCCACCCCAACGGGTTACGGATCTGGGCTCGGCTCGATCAGCTCCGTGGTCGCGAGCGGGGGGTCCGTCTACGCCGGCGCCTTCGGCGACGCCGCCGTCTCCCACATGGCGGTGGCTCCCCAGACCAAGATCACCAGAGGGCCCAGGGGACGAACACGAAAGCATCAGGCGGTCTTTCGCTTCCGCGCCGGCAAGCCCTCGACCTTCAAGTGCAAGCTCAAGGGCAGGCACCTGCCCGCCAGGCTTCGCCACTGGCGACACTGCGGCTCACAGGAGCTGAGGCGCAAGGGCGGAAAGCGCTACCGAAAGCTCGAGCCCGGCAGGAAGGTGTTCAAGGTCAGGGCGACCGACCAGGCGAGAACCACCGATCCCACGCCCGCCGAGCGGCGCTGGCGGATTCGATAGCTGCTCGACGAACCGGGCTGAGCCGGGAAGAAGCGGGCCTTCCGCGGCGTCTTGATCGATGACGCCACTACGAAGGAGGCCCGATGGAAGGCATCGATCATGACCGGTGGGCGCGCCTCTTGGACGCTGTTCACGAGGTCAACGGAAGGCCGGCGGTTCCGCCGCGGCACGAAGCGACGCGGGTCGCGATCGAGCGGCCCGTGGAGACGACCCGAAGCAACGTCGTGGGCCGCCGAACGCTATGGCTTGCCGTCCGCACGCTGGGTGCGCTCGCCGTGCTCGCGGTGGGAGCGGTGCACCTGCAGCAGTACGACATGCTCTACTCGGCGATCCCGACGATCGGGACCCTGTTCGTCCTGAATTTCGCCGGCGCCACCGTGATCGGGCTCGGGCTGCTGGCGCCGCTCGATCGCCTCTTGGGCCGCCGCTGGGGGGCGGCGGCGGTGGGGATCCTCGCGCTCGCCGGAGTGGGCCTCGCGGCGACGGCGTTCGCCTTCCTGGCGATCAGCGAGCAGACGCCTCTCTTCGGGTTCATGGAGCCGGGGTACGACCCGGTGGCGATCCTGGCGTCGCGCGTCGCCGAAGGCGTCACGGTCGTCTCGCTGGGCGCGTACCTGGTGGCGCGGTTCGTGGTGAGGGCGCCGACCGGGCGCTGGTAGGTCGGGCAGCCTGCCCTCGGGGTCCGGAAGCCGATGTGCTGGTATCTAGGGAGCGATGGGGGACCTCGCATCCAAGCTGAGCGCTGAGGAGATGGCCGATCTGTCGGCGCTGGCCGACGGCACGCTGCCGGCCGAGCGGCGGGCGGCCATCGAGGCCCGTGTCGCCGGCTCGCCCGAGCTGCGGGAGCTCGTCGACCGCCAGCGAAGGGCCGTGGCTGCGACGCGGGCGATGGCCAGTGAACCGGCCCCGGCCTCGTTGCGGACCGGCGTGGAGGGCCGGGCACGGGGGCCCGACACCGGCCGCGCTCGAGCGCAGCGCCTGGTGCCTGGATTGGCCCTCGGGGGGGTCGCAGCGGCGGTTGCGGCGATCGTGTTGGTGCTCGTCCTCAGCGGCGGGCCCAGCGGATCCACCGTGGCGGACGCCGCCCGGCTCGCCGCGCGCCCGCCCACGGGGCCGGCGCCGAGCCGCCTGGACGACAGCCGAGCCAAGCTCGCGGCCCGGGTGGACGGCGTCGTGTTTCCCGATCTGGCGCGTTCCTACGGCTGGCGGCCGGTCGGCGTGCGCCACGACCAGGTGGATGGGCGCGACGCAACGATCGTCTACTACGGAAAGGGAGATCGGCGGATCGGCTACGTGATCGTGGCCGGATCGGGGCTGGCCCCTCCGTCGGACGCGCCGGCGACCGCGAGCCGCGGGGTCTACTACCGAACCTTTGACGCGGATGGCCAGGCCGCAGTCACCTGGGAGCGCCTCGGTCACACGTGCGTGCTCACCGGGGCCACCTCGCGCTCCGAGCTGCTCAAGCTGGCCAGCTGGCGGGGCGGCGGGACCCTTCGTTACTGACCGGGCGGGCGATCAGTCGTCGGGTCGGTAGAGGGCGTCTCGCCCTCGAGCCGGCGGGCCAGCCGATCCCGGGCGCGGAACAGTCGGCTGGTCAGGGTGCCCTGAGGGACCCCGAGGGCGCGGGCGGCCTCGCGATATGAGAGACCCGCCACGTCGACGGCGACCAGCGCGTCGCGGAACTCCGCGGGGAGCTCCGAGATCGCTCCGTGGACCTCGCGGATCTCAGCGGCCTCCGCAGGGTCGTCGGCCGACCGGGCGCCCGCCCCGAGCTCGTCGACCAGGGGCGTCGTCGCCGGCCGGCGAGCCGCGGCGCGGCGCTGGCTGACGAGCGTGTTGCGGAGGGCCCGCAGCAGGTAGGCGAGCTCGCCCTCGCCGCGGATGAGGCGTGGGCGCGCGAACACCCGCGCGTAGGTCTCCTGGACCAAGTCCTCCGCCTCCTCCCGCGACCGCGTCCACGCCCGGGCGGCGCGATACAGGCGCGGCAGGTGCTCGGCCGAGACGTCCGGGTCGAGCCGGCGGGGCACCCGCATCAGCGCCGTTCCCCACGGGCCGGGGAAGAAACGGCCGCCCGCCGGCGTCTTGGGCAGTGAAGGGAAAACTCCGTGCGACTACAGGAGGTCACGATGAAGAAGCTGCTGATCCCGGGACTCATTCTTGCCGCAGCGGTGGCGCTCGCCGCCTGCGGCGGTGGCGGAGGCGGTGACGCCACGGCCATGTCCAGCGCCGGAACCAACGCCGTGTCGGTGAAGGCGATCGGCGGCGCCGGCAACGTACTCGTCGGCTCGAGCGGACAGGCGCTCTATGTGTCCGACCAGGAGACCGCGGCGGGCAAGGTGCTCTGCACCGGCGCGTGCAACTCCTTCTGGGAGCCCCTCACCACTCACGGTGACGTAACGAGCTCGGGCTCCGTCCCCGGCAAGCTCGGCGTCGTCAAGCGCCCGGATGGGACCATGCAGGCCACCTACAACGGCGACCCCGTCTACAGCTTCACGCAGGAGCAGGCCGGAGAGGTGACCGGGGACGGCTTCAAGGACGCCTTCGACGGGCAGCAGTTCACCTGGCACGTGGTCACCGTCGGTAACTCCGGAGGCGGATCCGGCAACGCCGGGGGCGGATCGACCGGGACGGGCAGCAGCAGCGGCGGAAGCGGCTACAGCTACTAGTCGCGTGTAGAGCGTCACCGCGCTCGCAGGGTACGCGGTGCCGCGTCGGATGTGCCTTGGCCCCTATCGGATAGGGGCTAAGGCATACTGGCGTGCCCGGACGGACGAGCGATTCAACGAGGGAGCATGACCGACACCGAGACCACCGAGCACCAGCTGCACACGGACCAGGCCGCCCGCGAGGCCTCAGGGGCGCATCGCTACGGGCGCTATCTCGAGGAGTTCGAGGTCGGGGACGTCTACGAGCACTGGCCGGCGAAGACAGTCACGGAGGCGGAGGATCACCTCTTCTGCCTGTTGACGATGAACCATCATCCCCTGCATGTGAACGACGTCTACGCAGCCCAGTCGCAGCAGGGCCGAAACGTCGTCGCCGGGCCGTACGTGTATTCGCTGGTGTTCGGGATGACGGTGTCCGACGTCTCGGGCAAGGCGATCGCCAACCTCGCGACCGAGGAACTCAGCCACCCCAACCCGGTGTTCCACGGCGACACGCTGTTCGCCGAGTCCGAGGTGCTCGAGGTTCGCCCGTCGAGCTCCAAGCCCGACCGCGGCGTGGTGAAGGTCCACACCCGCGGCTACAACCAGGACGGGACCCTAGTCGCCGAGTTCAAGCGCGCGGTGCTGGTCCGCAGACGCCCCGAGACGATCGAGGACGCCGGTCCCGAGGCCGAGGGCCCGGTCGACTAGCCAGCCGGTAGGCGCCGGTGGCGTGGTGACGCGGCGAGCCGGCTAGAACTTGCGCGGATGAAGCGCGTGGTGCCAATCGCGGGGCGGGCCGCCGCGGCGGCGCTGGCGATCGCCGCC
>JBKPFQ010000093.1:0-31270 GCA_046728915.1 Actinomycetota bacterium
GCGGTTTGGATCGCCCTGCGGCCCTGTTGCCTGGAGGCTAGGTGCGTGCGCGACCGATGGCCAGGGGAGGATCCTCCCTTTGTGGTTACCACAAGCGGGGAGACAATTGTTCAGCTGGCCAGCAAGGTCGGGGCTCCTCCCCCGAGGCAGACCTTCACGACCTAGGGGTCACTTGGCCGAAGTCGCCCGGGCCATAGGCATGCCAAAGCTCGCGGACGAGAGCCACGTTCTCCTTGCGACATCGGCTATGGAGTACCCGCGCAGGGGGACAGGGAGGCTCGGGCTGCTCAAGGGAACCCATGCGTGGAGTTGGAAGGCGGTGAAGGCCGCTGCCGGGGTTGATTGCCGCTGGCATGACCTTCGCCACTTCTGCGCCACACAACTCCTAGAACTCGGGCTCGATCACTTCGCCATCAGCATCCAGCTAGGCCACACGGACGGCGGCGCTCTAGTGATGGAGCGATACGGCCACCCATCCGTTGACGCGGCCAAGCGGCGGCTACTACAGGCCTTCCGGCTTGACGGGGCCGAGACTGGTCGCGCAACTGGCAGCGCGACCGGCTAAGGGCCGCATGAGGCGCGGGTTTCGCCCCAGTAGCGCCCATATTCTCCATGCGACCGTTCACGGGCTCTCACACCGCTCGGCTTCGCCTTCACACCGGTCGGCCTTTGGCCTGAGGAATGCCCATGGATCACGTGCGGCTCGCCCTGAGCCGGGCCCTCCAAGCGGTTAGGATCAGCTTGGGAGCGCACGAGGCCCGAGCGCACGAGGCCCGCCTGGGGAACCAGTGTCGGGTTGTGTAAGGACGACGCCGGTTGATTCCCAGATGAACCAAAAGCCCTTCGAGGCCACCGAGGAAGTCGTACGCGGAGCGTGGGTGATCACGATCGTGGGCGAGCTCGACATCGCCACGAGCGCGAGAGTCCGCGAGCTTCTGAGCGACGCCGCGCGCGACGAGGACCGACCGCTCGTGATCGACCTCACGGCCTGCGACTTCGTCGACTCGACCGGTCTGGCCACCCTTCTGCACGGCGCCAAGCCGGCGCAGAACGGAGAGTCGAACGTCGCGCTGGTCTGCGTCGGCGGCGAGGTGCGCAAGCTGCTCGAGCTGACGGCGATCGATCGGACGATCCCGGTGTATGAGTCGCTCGAGTCCGCGATCGAGGCGGTCCTAACCGAGGACTGAGCGGCGTGGCGGTGTATCGTGCCGCTCCTCGTTCGCATGTCCCAACTCGAGATCATCACCGAGCGGCGCGAGGGCCAGACGCGAATAGCGCTCGTCGGAGAGCTCGATATCGCGAGCGCGCCGCAGTTCGAGGAGGGGCTCGCCGAGCTTGAGGAGGACAGTCCAGGCGTTCTCGTGCTGGATCTACGCGGGGTCGAGTTCATCGACTCCACTGGATTGCGCGCGGTGATCGCCGCGGATGAGCGGGCTCGGTCCGCCGGCCGCCGCCTCGTGGTTGTGCGGGGCCCCGCTGCGGTCGAGCGCGTATTCAGCGTGACCCAGCTCGACCAGCGGCTCGATCTGGTGGACGACCCCGAATCGCTCTAGAGCCGTCGAGGCCCCTAATCGGGGTTGACCAGGGTGAGGCAGAGAAGCTCGCCGTCCGGCGAACCCTCGATCCGGTGCTCCTTCGTGAGACGCTCCAGGACGGGCGGCAGCTCGCCCAGGGCCGAGGCGTCCATGATCTGGCTTGCGCCGCCGTCCTCGAGGGGCCCGACGCGCACCAGGAGCTCGTTCGGCGGCGAGTCGATGCCGAGCTGGATGTTGCCGCCGAGGAGAACCCGCGGCACGTTCGCGGCCAGCGAATCCGTCACGAGTTGTGCCTCGGAGATACCCTCCAACGAGAAGTCAGCCCGCGCGGCGAGCATCGCGATCACGCGACCGAGCACGGGAGCGGCCAGCGGTCCGGCCGAGACGCCGATCAACAGCTCACCGGGGGGCCGTGGCGCGTCCACCGTCTCGCTGCGGAGGTCGTGGACCCAGGATTCGCTTTCCCCGTTCAGCGAGAACGCCATCCTGACCTCCGTTCCCTGACTGATCCCGCCGAGGAACTCGACCCTGTCGCTCAGCGTCTGAATCAGAGATAGGCCAAGGCCCTGGACCTCGAGCCCGGGCGCCGGCGCCCGAGGGCGAATTCCCACGCCGTCGTCTTTGACGATGACCTCGAGCTCCGAGTCCTGAACGCAGAGGTACACCTCGAGCGGTCCCTCCCCGCCCTCATAAGCGTGGACGACCACGTTGTTGCAGGCCTCGCTGACCGTGGTGTTGATGTCCAGGAGGCGGGACTCACTGAGGCCGAGGACATCGATCGCCCCGGCGAGCGCCTGACGGACGACCGCCACGTTGTCCGCGCGACTCGGAAGGATCATCCGGAACTCCGGCTCGGTGCTCGTCTTGGTCAGCGGATCCGCGCCAGAGCTCATCGGGAGGCACCATTATGGCCGTCGTCGCTGGACCTGCCAAGTCCTGCCCGGGCTGTACCCGCGTGCGCCCGCGCCGAAACCCTTCACGGTCTCGTGCAGGAGTTATGGGTCGACGGTGGCCCCCTTCGCCGGCTTCTATGCTCGCCGGCCAATGCTGGGGACCTATGCCGCCTTCGCGGCCATCCTCCTCGCCTCGGGCTGCGTAGGCCAGGTGGTCTTCCGCCTCTGTGGGCGGCGGCGCTGGTCGTGGCTGTCTCCCGCGGTGGGGCTCGCGACGATCACGGCAGTGGCCTGGGCGACCGTCCGGCTGCCCGGCGATGGGGCCGCTGCCGCGATCGCCGTCGGCGTCCTGACGGCGGCGTCGCTGGCCTATCTATGGGGCCGGGTGGTGGGCGTTCGAGAAGCGGCCATCGCGGGCCTGCCGGCGGCAGCGGCCGCGCTCGTTGCCGCGTCGCTGCCGTTCATCGTCGAGCGACGCTTCGGGATTCTCGGCACCGGCCTCAACCCGGACATGTCCCAGCACCTCTTCGCCGCCGATCGCCTTGCCCACGGGGAGGGTTCGAGGCTGCTCGTCCAGGGGTATCCGCTCGGCCCACATGCCGTTGCCGTGGCGGCGGCGAAGGCGACCGGGGCAAGCCTGGTTCACGCCTTCGACGGTCTCACCCTGGCGATCGCGGTCAGCGCGACCCTCGCCCCGCTGGCCCTGATGGAGAAGCTCTCGCCGTGGCGGCGAACGCTCGGCGCCCTGCTCGTCGGCCTGCCCTACCTGGTTGCCTCCTACCTCATCCAGGGCGCGTTCAAGGAGACGATGGAGGCGCTCTTCGTCTTGGCCTTCGCCGTCGGCCTGCACGAGCTCGCGCGGGGGGCGCTGGCGGGCGAGGACTCGCGGCAGGCCCTGGCCGCCGTGCCGCTCGCGGCGCTCGCCGTCGGTTGCGTCTATGCCTACAGCTTTCCGGGGCTCCTGTGGCTGGCGGGGGCGGCCGGGGTCTGGATCGCCGTCGAGCTCGCGATGAGCGCGCGGCGCCGTTCGGTTGCCGCTGCGCTGGGGCTGGTGCGAAGCGCGGCGTTGCCCGCGGGCGTTGGCCTCGCGCTCCTCGCCGTCGCCGCGGCGCCCGAGATCGGGCGCATGGCGGACTTCGCCGGCTTCGAGACCTTCAACCCGTCCGGGACGGGCCTCGGCAACCTCTTCAACCCCATCTCGCCGCTCGAAGCGCTGGGGATCTGGCCCTCGGGCGACTTCCGCCTCGACCCGGGGGACGGCGCGATGCCAGCGATCGGTTACTACGCGGGCGAGCTGCTCGGGCTGGCGGCCCTCGCCTACGGGCTCGCCTGGTGGCTTCGCCGCTCCGAGTGGGCGGTCCCGTCGGCGCTGGCCGCGGCGGTGGCGCTCTTCGGGTACGCCCACTTCGCCGGCACCCCCTATCAGGCGGCGAAGGCGACGGTGATCGCCTCCCCGCTCGCGATGCTCATCGCCGCCCGGGCTCTGGTCTCGCCCGAGCCGATCGTGGAGCTCGGGGCGATCCGCGGAGCGATCGGTCGCACGCGCACCGGGACGACGGGGATATTTCTACGCTGGCAACGCCCGCTCGGCGTGGCGCTCGCCATCGCCTTCTGCACGGCGGCCGCGGCGTGCACGGTGCTTGCGCTGGTCAACGGCCCGGTCGGCCCGGCGAGCTACGCGCCCGCACTGACCGAGCTCCGGCCGGAGCTGCGAGGGGGATCGACGCTGGTGCTCGTGCCGGAGGACGTCCTCGACGACCAGCACGGGCGCGACTACGTCGTCTGGGAGCTTCGCGGCGGGCGGGTGTGCGTGCAGGCTGAGGGCACCGAGGGAGGGCCCGCGCCACCCGGCATCGCGCACGTTGTCACGGGCGCCCAGGGGAGCGCCCCGTACGCGGGCTTCGAGCTCCAGCGCCGGGCGGGCCCGTACACGCTGTGGGTGCGCCATCCGTCTCCCAAGGGGGAGGGCCCGTGCCCGCTGATCGCCGTGGGCGCCCGGGCGAACCCGGCGGGCGACTGATAATCGGGAGTGACGGGGTTAGGGACGCTATAGGGGACCTAACCCCGTCAATGGTCTCGGTGAGGGGCCAATGTCGCCTGGGTAGCATGGCCGCGCATGGCCTCGATCACCGTCAAGCTGCCCGATGGGTCGCCGCTGGAGCTCGACGACGGCGCGACCGGCGCCGATGCGGCCGCCGCGATCGGGCCGCGGCTCGCCAAGGACGCGCTTGCCGTTCGGGTGAACGGCGAGGTCCGCGACCTCCACGCGCCGCTCGACGACGGCGAGCGCATCGAGATCGTCACCCCGGAAGGTGAGGACGCGCTGGAGGTCCTGCGCCACGACACCGCCCACGTGCTCGCCACGGCCGTGCTCGACCTGTGGCCCGGGACGAAGGTCTCGATCGGGCCGCCGATCGCCGACGGCTTCTACTACGACTTCGAGTTTCCGGACGGCTTCCGGCCCTCGGAGTCCGACCTCGAACGAATCGAGAAGCAGATGGCAACCCACGTCGAGGCCGATGAGCCGTTCGAGCGCTCGGAGGTGTCCGCCGCCGAGGCGATCGAGCTGTTTGCGGCCGAGGACCAGCCCTACAAGGTCGAGCTGATCGAGGACCTCGTGCGGGACGAGGGGACCAAGGCCGTGTCGCTCTACCGCAACGGGCCGTTCCTGGACCTGTGCCGTGGCCCGCACGGGCCGTCCACCGGCAGGATCAAGGCCTTCAAGCTGAACGCCGTCGCCGGCGCCTACTGGCGCGGCGACGAGAACCGCCAGATGCTCACCCGCATCTACGGCACGGCGTTCTTCTCCCAGCGGGACCTCGCCGAGCACCTCGAGCGCCTCGAGCAGGCGCGCGCTCGCGACCACCGGCGGCTCGGCCCGCAACTCGGTCTGTTCACGCTGCTCCCGGATGCGCCGGGAATGCCGTTCTGGCTTCCTGGGGGCACCGTCCTCCTGGACCTGGTGCAGCGAGAGGTGCGGCATCACCTGCGGCGCGGCGGCTACATGGAGATCAAGACGCCCCAGGTCCTGGACGAAGAGCTGTGGCATCGCTCGGGCCACTGGGACAACTACGCCGAGAACATGTTCTTCACGGAGGTCGAGGGCCGGCGCTTCGCGCTGAAGCCGATGAATTGCCCCGGCGCCTGCCTCGTCTACGGGTCCGCGCGCCACTCCTATCGCGACCTGCCGCTGCGGCTGGCCGAGTTCGGGCTGGTGTTTCGAAACGAGCGCGAGGGGGTGCTCCACGGCCTGCTTCGCGTCCGCTCCTTCACCCAGGACGACGCGCACGTCTACTGCACGATCGAGCAGCTGCCCGATGAAGTCGACGCGATCTGCTCGGCGATCGACGAGCTGTATTCGCGGTTCGGGTTCGACCAGGTGCGGGTCGAGCTCTCGACCCGCCCCGACAAGTCGATCGGATCGGACGAGGAGTGGGAGCAGGGGGAGGAAGCCCTGCGGGAGGCGCTGGAGCGCCAGGGGCGCGACTACGAGGTGAGCCCCGGCGAGGGGACCTTCTACGGGCCGAAGATCGACTTCCACATCACCGACGCGCTCGGGCGCTCCTGGCAGTGCGGCACGTGCCAGGTGGACTTCTTCATGCCCGAGCGATTCGACCTCACCTACCAGGGCGACGACAACGCGGATCACCGGCCGGTGATGATCCACCGGGCGCTCTTGGGCTCGCTGGAGCGCTTCATCGGGATCCTGATCGAGCATTACGCCGGGCGCTTTCCCACCTGGCTCGCTCCGGTGCAGGCCGCGATCCTCCCGGTGGCCGACCGCCACAACGACTACGCCGCTGACGTGGCCGCCCGCCTCGAGGCGGCCGGGGTCCGCTCCCGGATCGATGATCGCTCGGAGTCCGTCGGCAAGAAGATCCACGACGCCGAGGTCGCGAAGCACCCCTACATGCTGGTCGTGGGTGACCGCGAGCAGGCCGACGGCGCGGTCTCCGTCCGCTCCCACGCCGACGGCGATCTCGGCGCGGAATCGGTGGAGGAGTTCGCGGCGAGGATCGACGGCGAGGTCTCCTCACACTAGGCGTCTATACTGGCCCGCGATGAAGGGCACCCACTCTGAGCGCCGTCGCTGAGCGCCCGTGCCCCTTGCATTCTTGTCTCGTCTTCCTATCCCGTCTGAGCATCGCTAGCTTGACGCGCTCGCAGACTCAGTTCTAGTGGCGAACCCGCGCTTCGACCGGTCGCCTCCCGAGCGTGACCCGACGCGGATCAACGAGCGGATCCGGGTCTCGGAGGTCAGGCTCATCGATGAGGACGGAACCCAGGTGGGCATCTTGCCGACCGAGCAGGCCCTGGAGCTGGCCGGCGACAAGGACCTCGACCTGGTCGAGGTGGCGCCGGACGCGCGGCCACCCGTCGCCCGCCTGCTCGACTACTCCAAGTACCGCTACGAGCAGGAGCAGAAGGCCAAGGCTGCGCGCAAGCACCAGCAGCAGATCAACGTCCGCGAGATCAAGCTGCGCCCGAAGATCGCCGTCCACGACTACGAGACCAAGAAGGGCCACGTCGAGCGCTTCCTTCGCAACCAGGACAAGGTGAAGGTCACGATCATGTTCCGCGGCCGCGAGCAGGCGCACCCCGAGCGCGGCAGGCAGCTCCTGCGCCGGCTGTACGAGGACATCGAGGACCTCGCGACCATCGAGCAGGAGCCGCTCCAGGAGGGCCGCAACATGAGCATGCTGCTCGCGCCGGTGCGGGCGAAGGCGAGCGAGGACACCACCGAGCGCTCGGCCGCGTAGTTTCGGCCCATTCTGAGCCCGTCTGCTTCAATAGCCGTCCCGTGCCGAAGATGAAGACACACTCCGGCGCAAAGAAGCGCTTTCGCAAGACCGCGAGCGGCAAGCTCCGCGGCAGACGGGCCTTCTCCAGCCACATGCTGGAGAAGAAGTCGCCGAAGCGCAAGCGGCGCATGTCGAAGCCCACCGAGGTCGCACCGCAGGACAAAAAGCGCGTGCGCACCCTGCTCGCCGGAAGGGACGACATCCGATGAGCCGCAGCACGAACGCCGTCGCCCGCAAGCGGCGCAAGAAGAAGGTCCTGTCGCAGGCGAAGGGCTACTGGGGCCGCAAGCACTCGAGCTACCGGCTCGCCAACGAGCAGGTCATGCGCTCGGGCCGCTACGCGTACCGGGACCGGCGCAACCGCAAGCGCGACTTCCGGCGCCTGTGGATCGTTCGGATCAACGCCGCCGCCCGGCGCGAGGGCATGAGCTACTCGCAGCTCATCCATGGGTTGAACGAGGCCGGCGTCGAGGTGAACCGCAAGATGCTCGCCGACATCGCCGTGCACGATCCCGAGGCATTCCGCCGATTTGCCGAGCTAGCCCGGGAGGCCACCGCGGCGTAGGCGCGACGGCTCCATACACACCGATTCCCGGGCGGCTTGCGAGATGCGAGCCGCCTTTTTCATGATCACGAGCCCACACAACGAGAAGCTGAAGCTGATCCGAAAGCTCCACCAGCGCAAGCATCGCCGGCGCACGGGGCTGTTCGCCGCCGAGGGCGAGGACCTCGTGGAGGCGGCGGACGCCGCCGGGGCCGACGTCGAGTTCGTCCTCGTCGCCGGCCAGGACGTCGAGCCGGAGCTGCTCGACGACGTCAGCGAGCTCGGATCCGGCACCCGGATCATCGGCGTCTATCGCCAGCGGTGGAGCGAGCCGGCGGGCGACGTGCGGGTCTACGTGCACGGGGTCCGGGATCCCGGCAACGTGGGCACCGTCATCCGGACCGCCCACTCGCTCGCGGACGGGCCGGTCGTCCTGGGGCCGGGTTGCGCCGATCCGTACTCCCCGAAGGCGGTGCGGGCGAGCATGGGCTCGGTGTTCACGCTCCCACCGGCGGCCGCGGAGCTGGCCGACGTCGACGGCTTCAAGATCGCGCTGGATCCGGGAGCGCCCGACACCCTGGCGGAGATCGCGCTGGAGGTTCCGCTGGTCCTGTGCGCAGGGGCCGAGCGCGAGGGCCTGCCCGCCGACGTCCGCTCGGCGGTGGACGCGAGCGCCAGGATCCCGATGCGGCCCGGCGCCCCGAATTCGCTGAACGTCGCGGCCGCAGCCGCGATTGCCCTGTACGAGGTCGCGAATAGGATGGCCGACCGTGCCTGACGTCCAGGGGAAAATCGACGAGCTTCAGCGGGAGGCCGAGGAGGCGATCCAGGCGGCGCACGACCCCGGCGAGCTCGAGGACCTGAGGGTCCGCTATCTGGGCCGCAAGGCGGAGCTGACCCAGATCCTGCGGGGGATCGGCGAGCTCCCCGCCGCCGAGCGGGGTCCGGTGGGCTCCGCTGCGAACGCCGCCCGCCAGGCGCTCGAGGAGCTCCTGGGGAGGCGAGCGGGTGAGCTCGACGCCAGAAGTCTCGAGCGGGGCCTGGCCGCCGAGGCCCTGGACGTCACGCTGCCCGGCACGCCGTCGGTCCCGGTGGGCTCCCGCAACCTCCTCATCCGCACCATGCGCGAGATCGAGGACGTCTTCTGCGGGCTGGGCTATCGCGTCATGGAGGGCCCCGAGGTCGAGCTCGACTACTACAACTTCACGGCGCTCAACCACCCGCCGGGCCATCCGGCGCGGATGGCGCAGGACACCTTCTACGTCGACCCGACGACCCTGGACCCCGAGCTGCGGCTGGCGCCGGCGCCGACCGCGCCAGGGGAGGAGGTGGCGGGGCCCGCTCTTCCACCGGGGCCCGAGGACGTGGTCCTTCGCACCCATACCTCCCCGATGCAGGTGCGTTCGATGGAGAGCCAGGGCCCGCCGATCTTCATCGTGGTGCCGGGGCGCTGCTACCGCAGCGACCCGTTCGACGCCACGCACAGCCCGATCTTCCACCAGGTCGAGGGCCTCGCCGTCGCGGAGTCGATCACGCTCGCCGACCTCAAGGGCACTCTCGACGAGTTCGCACGCGCCATCTTCGGGCCGGAGCGGCGAACCCGCTTTCGCCCCGGCTTCTTCCCCTTCACCGAGCCGAGCGTCGAGGTCGACGTCTCCTGCTTTCGGTGCGGCGGATCGGGGCGGCTTGCCGACGGCTCGCGGGATTCCCTCTGCAAGGGAACCGGCTGGATCGAGATCCTCGGGTCCGGCATGGTGGACCCGGACGTCTATGGGTTCGTCGAGGCGAACGGCTATGACCCCGACCAGGTGCAGGGATTCGCATTCGGCATGGGGATCGAGCGGATCGCGATGCTGAAGTACGGGGTCCCCGACCTGCGCAAGTTCTTTGAGAACGACGTCCGGGTGCTGGAGCAGTTCCGGTGAGGGTTCCCTACAGCTGGGTCACCGAGTATTGCGATCCCGGCCTCTCGCCAGAGCCGCTCGCGGAGCTCCTCGCGCTGCGCACGACCGAGGTCGAGCGGATCAGTCACGTGGGGCCGCCCTCGCCCGAGGGCTTCGTCGTCGGGCGCGTCGCGTCGGTCGACGCTCATCCGAATGCGGATCGCCTGAGCGTCTGCCGGGTCGAGGCGGGCGACGCGGCCCGCACGATCGTCTGCGGCGCCCCCAACGTCGCCGCGGGCCAGCTCGTCCCGGTGGCGCTTCCCGGCGCGACCATGCCGGGAGGCGAGAAGCTCGGCCAGGCGAAGCTGCGTGGAGTGACCTCCGACGGGATGATCCTCTCGGAGGCCGAGCTCGGACTTGGCGACGACGCGGACGGGATCGCGGTCCTGGACGACGACGCCGCCCCCGGCACCCCGCTCGCCGAGGTCCTCCCGGTCAGCGACGCCATCCTCGAGCTCGAGGTCAACTCCACCCGGGTCGACTGCCTCGGCTTGTACGGCGTGGCGCGCGAGGTGCATGCCTTCAGCGGCGCGCCGCTGGCCCCGCCGCCGTGGGAAGGCGACGGGGAGGCGACCGGGGAGGGGGAGGCCTCCGACTACGCTTCCGTCACCGTCGAGGTTCCGGAGCTGTGCCCGCGGTTCACCGCCCGCGTGTTCACGAACGTGACCATCGGCCCGTCGCCGCTGTGGCTGAAGGCACGCCTGATCGCCGCCGGCCAGCGGCCGATCAACAACGTCGTCGACGTCACGAACTACGTGATGCTCATGACGGCCCAGCCGCTGCACGCGTTCGATCTCGACCGGGTGCCCGACGGCGCGCTGATCGTCCGCACCGCGAGCGAGGGCGAGCGGATGACCACGCTGGACGGGGTGGAGCGGACCTTCGACTCACAGGCGGTGCTCGTATGCGATCGCAACGGACCCTCGGGAATCGCGGGCATCATGGGCGGCGAGGTCTCCGAGGTCTCGGATGCGACGACGCGCGTCCTGCTCGAGGTCGCGACCTGGAACGGGGTCAACATCCTGCGGACATCCCGGAAGCTCGGCCTGCGCTCGGAGGCCTCCAACCGGTTCGAGAAGCAGCTTCATCCCGAGCTCGCGATTCGCGCCCAGCGGATCGCCTCGCGGCTCCTGGTCGATCTGTGCGGCGCGAAGCTCGTGCCCGGGACCATCGACGTGGCCGCGGATCCGCCGCCGCCGCGCAGGCCGCGCCTGCGGGCCGGTCGGGCCGAGGCGCTTCTCGGGATGCCGATCGAGCAGGAGGAGTGCGTGACGTACCTGGACCGGCTCGGCTTCGGGGTGGAGCGCGACGGCGGGGACGTCGTGGCGGAGGTCCCGGCCCACCGCTACCACGACGTGAGCCGCGAGGCGGACCTGATCGAGGAGGTCGGGCGCATTCACGGTTACGACGAGCATCTCCCCGCGAGCCTCCCGCAGGGAGCGGGTCAGGGCGGGCGCCTCACCCGCGAGCAGATCCTCCGCCGCCGCGCCGAGGACGTGATGCAGGACCTCGGCTTCGACGGCATCGTCGCCCTGAGCCTCACCGACCCCGGGTTCCCGGGACGGCTTCGCCTCGAGGCGGGCGACGCGCGAGCAGCGCCGATCCGCGTATCGAACCCGCTGTCGCTCGACCACTCCGAGCTGCGCACGACGCTGCTCGGCTCGCTGCTGGACGCCGCGCGGTACAACCTCGCCCGCGGAGCGGATCGTGTCGCGCTCTCGGAGACCGGCCGGGTCTACCTCGCGCGCGGTGAGCCGGCGGCCGGCGGCGTGCTCGGCGGCGTTTTCGCCGGCGACCGCCCGGCGCCCGCTTTCGAGCCGCAGTGCATCGCCGCCGTCGCCGTCGGGTCGCTGTCTCCGCCGAGCTGGGGCAGCGATGAGCGGCCCGCGGACTTCTTCGCGATCAAGGGCGTCCTCGAGGCCTTGGCCGGTCAGCTGGGGGCCGAGGTGGAGCTCGAGCCGGACGCCCAGCCATTCCTGCACCCCGGGCGCTCGGCCAGGGTGGTCGTCGGGGGCCTCCAGGCGGGCTGGCT
Organism: Actinomycetota bacterium; assembly: GCA_046728915.1. Classification (GTDB taxonomy): domain Bacteria; phylum Actinomycetota; class Thermoleophilia; order Solirubrobacterales; family 70-9; genus AC-56. The sequence continues at coordinate 11,750 of JBKPFQ010000093.1, forward strand.
GGGCGAGGTGCATCCTCTGGTCTGCCGCGAGTGGGACATCGAGGCGGCCGCCGGCTTTCAGGTCGGGCTGGCGGAGCTCGCCACGGCGTCGCGGTTCGGGCGCGAGACCTATGAGGACGTCACGACCTACCCCGCCGTCTACCAGGACCTCGCAATCGTCGTGGACGACGACGTGCCGGCGGCGCGGGTTCGCCGGGTGGTGATGGAGGGCGGGGGAGAGCTCCTCCGCAGCGCCCGGGTCTTCGACGTCTACCGCGGCGAGCAGGTGGGGGAGGGGCGCAAGAGCCTTGCCCTCCGGCTGGAGTTCCGGGCTCCCGATCGCACCCTCACCGACGCCGAGGTCGCCGAGCGGCGCGATGCGATCCAGACCGCGCTCGCGGGGATCGGAGGGTCGCTTCGTGAGTGAGGGTCCGTCCAAGCGCGTGATCGTCGCGGGCGCGTCGGGGTTTGCCGGGGCGCTGGCGGCGAGCCTCGTCCACCGTCATCCGCGGCTCGAGCTGGCGGCCGCGACGGCGCGGGCGGACGCCGGCGAGCGCCTCGATCGCCTCTACCCCAGGTATCGGGTCCCCGTCGAGCTGACCGAGCTCGATCTCGACCGCGCCGCCGACAGCGACGCCGCGATCGTCGCCTACCCACACGGCGCCGCGGTGGAGGTGGTCGCCCGCTTCGTCGAGGCGGGTCTCGCGGTGGTGGACGTCTCGGCCGACTTCCGGCTCCACGACCCCGCCGTCTACGCGCAGACCTACGGCGAGCACGGCGCGCCGGACCTCTTGAGCGACGCGGTCTACGGGCTGACCGAGCTGCGGCGCGATCGGGTTCGCGAGGCACGGCTCGTGGCCAACCCCGGCTGCTATCCGACGGCTGCGATTCTGGCGCTCGCGCCCCTCGCCCAGGAGGGGCTGATCGGCGACGTCGTGATCAGCGCTGCGTCGGGGGTCTCCGGCGCGGGCCGGGGCGGCGGAGACCGTCTGCATTTCGTCTCCGTAGATGAGAACTTCGCCCCGTACGGCGTCGACGGGCACCGACACCTCCCCGAGATCGCGCAGGAGCTGGAGGAGCTCGGCGGCGTGGGCGCGGTGACCTTCGTCCCGCACCTCGTGCCGCTGGACCAGGGGCTCATGGCGAGCTGCTTCGTCACGCCCACGCGGGACGCAGACGCCGGCGAGCTCCGGCGCCTGTACGGCGAGCGCTACGACGACGAGCCGTTCGTGGAGGTGGTCGACCACCCGCCGGGCGTTCGCGAGGTCAGGGACACCAACCTCTGCCGCATCCACGTCGCCGTCGACGGTCCGACCGGGCGCGCCATGGTCTTCGCGGCGATCGACAACCTCTGGAAGGGCGCCGCGGGGCAGGCGGTCCAGAACCTGAACCTGATGCTCGGGTTCGAGGAGACGGCGGGGCTCGTATGAGCGAGCTCCGAACCACCAGGGACCCCGCCGCGCGCGGACGCGGAGCAGAGCACTCGGCGGGCAATGGTTCCTTCTTTCGCTCCCGATGGGTCGCTGCGCCCGATGGGGCCGAGGAGATCGATCCCGCCCAGCTGGCGCCCGGCTTCCGGGCGGGGGCAGTGGCCTGCGGCCTGAAGCCGAGCGGCGCGACCGACGTCGCCGTGCTCGCCTGCGACTCCGAGAGGGTCGACTCCGCGCTGCTCCTGACGCGAAACGCAGCCGCGGCGGCGCCGGTCCGCGTATGCCGCACCGAATGCGACCGCGGCGCGATCCGAGCCGCGGTCGTCAACTCGGGCAACGCGAACGCCGCCACCGGCGAGCGGGGCTATCGGGACGCGCTCGCGATGCGCGACGCGGCGGCGGCGGGGCTCGACGTCGAACCGCGCGCGGTGGCCGTCGCAGAGACGGGCACGATCGGCGTTCCGCTCGCGATCGGCCAGGTCGAGGCAGGCATCGCGGCCGCCGCCGCGCGCCTGGACGAATGGGGCGGCAGGCGCTTCGCCGAGGCGATCATGACCACCGACGCCGCCCCGAAGCTGTGCACGGTCCGCGCGGGCGGCATCACCCTGTCCGCCCAGGCCAAGGGGGCGGGCATGATCGAGCCGGGGCTGGCGACACTGCTGTGCTTCGTCCAGACCGACGCCGAGGTTCCCGACGCCGATGCCGCCCTGCGCGATGCCGTCGCGGACTCCTTCGAGCGGATCACCGTCGACGGTCAGATGAGCACCAACGACACGGTGCTCCTCCAGGCCTCGGGCGCGGCGGGGGAGCCGCTCCCCGAAGGCCTCCTCGATGCCGTGCTCCTCCAGCTCGCCCTCGACGTGGTCGCGGACGGGGAGGGGGCGACCAGGGTGGCGCGAATCGACGTGACCGGCGCTGCGAGCGGGGACGAGGGCGAGCGCGTCGCCAGGGCGATCGCGAATTCGCCGCTCGTCAAGGCGGCCCTCCACGGGCGAGACCCGAACTGGGGGCGGATCGTTCAGGCGGCGGGGATGGCGCTGGCGGGATCGGAGCTTCCCGAGCTCGGTCCCGAGGCGGTGGAGGCGGCGGAGCTCGGGTCCGATGCCCCCGAGGCGCAGATCGCCCTGCCGCTGGAGCGGGGCGATGGTGCGGCCCACGTGTACTTCTCGGACCTGACGGCCGACTACGTGCGCATCAACGCGGAGTAAACGACGTGACCGAGCCGAGGGTCCCCCGGGAGAGCGTCCACACGCTGCTGGAGGCGCTGCCGTACATCCGGGAGTTCCACGGACGCACCGTGGTGATCAAGTACGGCGGCGCAGCGATGCGCGAGGAGGAGCTCCGTGAGGGCTTCGCCACCGACGTCGTCCTGCTCAAGTACGTCGGGCTGAATCCGGTGATCGTCCACGGCGGCGGTCCCGACATCACGAGCTACATGGAGCGGCTCGGCATGGAGGTCCGCTTCGTGGAGGGGGTGAGGGTCTCCGATCCGGAGACCGTGGAGGTGGCCAAGATGGTCCTGCTCGGCAAGGTCAACTCGGACATCGTCAGCCGCCTCAACCGCCACGGCCAGCCGGCGGTCGGGTTGTCGGGCGAGGACGGGACCCTCTTCGAGGTGCGGCCGCATCCCGATGCCGACCGGGTGGGATTCGTGGGCGAGGTCGAGCGGGTGGAGGTCGATGTCCTCCATCACATCGCCGAGGACTACATTCCGGTGGTTGCCTCGGCGGGGACCGATCGCGAGGGAAACTCCTACAACGTCAACGCGGACACCGCCGCCGGCAAGGTCGCGGCGGCGCTGCGGGCCCACAAGGCGATCTTCCTCACGGACATCGCCGGATGGCTGTCCGATCCCGAGGACCCGGGCTCGCTGGTATCGATCGCGGAGGTCGATCAGGTGGAGAGCGCCCTGGACAACGTGTCGGGCGGCATGCGACCGAAGCTCGGCGCTTGCGCCGAGGCGATCCGCGGCGGCGTCGGCTCGGCGCACATCATCGACGGCTCCATGCCGCACTCGCTGCTCCTCGAGCTGTTCACCGACGCGGGCATCGGCACGAAGATCGTGCCGTGAGCGTCGCCGACCTCAAGCAGCGGGAGAAGCGCTACGCCATGCCCACGTACGCCAGGTCGCCGGTCGAGTTCGTTCGCGGCGAGGGCGCGTGGCTCTGGGATGCCGAGGGCCGCAGGTACCTGGACTTCTTCGCCGGCCTCTCCGTCCATAACGCCGGGCATTGCCATACGGCGATCGTGGCGGCGATCACCGAACAGGCCGGGCGGTTGGCCGGCGTCTCCAATCTCTACTACACGGAGCCGGCGATGCTGCTGGCCGAGCGCCTCGCGGAGTCGGGACTCGGCGGCAAGGTCTTCCTGTGCAACTCGGGGCTCGAGGCGAACGAGTGCGCGATCAAGCTGGCTCGCAAGCGCGCGCACGAGCGCGGCGTCTCCGATCCGGACATCGTGGTGCTGGACGGCGCGTTCCACGGCCGCTCGCTGGGCACGCTTGCCGCCACGCCGCGACTGGCTCGCGAGGACCTCTTCGGGCCGCTGCCGCCTGGGTTCGTCGCCGTCCCGCGCGGTGATCCGCGTGCCCTCCGGGCCGCCGTCGGCGAGCGGACGGCCGCGGTGATGGTCGAGCCCATACAGGGGGAAGCCGGTGTGTTTCCGATCGGCGACGATGTCCTCATGGCCGCGCGGGCCGCCTGCGACGAGGCCGGCGCGCTGCTCGTCTTCGACGAGATCCAGACGGGCATGGGCCGCACGGGATCGCTGTGGGCGTTCCAGCAGCTTCCCGTCCGTCCGGACGTGATCACCGCGGCGAAGGCCCTCGGCGGCGGCCTCCCGGTCGGCGCCTGCGTCACGGATCCGCGAGTGGGCGACGTCTTCGAGCCCGGCGACCACGGCTCCACGTTCGCGGGCGCGCCGATCGCGGCCGTGGCCGCGCTCGCCGCCATCGACGTGCTCGACGATCCGACGCTCCTGCGCCGAACGCGCGAGCTCGGCGCCCGGTTCATGTCGCTGCTCGCGGAGCTCGAGGGCGTTGCGGACGTCCGCGGACGTGGGCTGATGGTCGGGGTCTCGCTGGCCGAGGGGCTGGACGCCGGCGAGGCAGCGCGCCGGGCGCTCGACGGAGGCCTGGTGATAAACGTTCCCGGCCCGGGCATGCTCCGCTTCCTGCCGCCGCTCGTGATCGGCGAAGACGAGGTCGAGACCGCGATGAACGTCATCCGAGATGCCGTCCGCTGAGGGGCCTCCGCCTCCTCCCGACCCCCGCAGGGTTCTCTCCGAGGGCGGGGGCCCGCCAGGCCCGTTCGTGCCGCCGAGTCCGGGCGACGACGGGGATGACGAGGACTCCGGCGGCCGATTCGATCGCACCAAGATCGCGCTGATCGCCCTGGCGGCCCTGGCGCTGGGGCTGGGCGTCGCGGTGGCGATCGTGGTCGCCTCCGGCCCCAAGAAGGAGAGGGTGGTCAAGACCACAACGACCACGACGAAGAGCGTCTCGACGACGACCTCGACGGCCGTGAGCATCTCAACGGTCTTCTCGACGGCCACGGTCACCTCGCCGAAGCCGGCGGAGACGGTGACCGAGACGGAGACGGAGACCGAGACCGTCACCGAGCCCGCCCCGCCCGCCCCGCCCGGTGGCGGCGGTGGCCAGGGGGAGGGCTAGCTCCGCCGCATCACGACCTGGCCGGCCCGTACACTCGCGCCGCGATGCACGAGGATCCGACGCGCCGCATGGGCCAGCCCGAGCCGCCTCCGCCGCCCGGGCAACCGACCGGCGGGATGAGCCGCGGCGTCAAGTGGCTGCTGGCGATGCTGGTGGCGGCCGTGATCGGGCTGATCGTGGCCGTGGTCGTGATCGCGGCCGACACCGGCGACAACGGGAACACGACGACCACCACCACTTCCACGGCCGCCACCACGACCCCCACGCCTCCCCCGACGGCGACCACCACGTCCACCGCCACGAGCTCGACAACCGCTCCGGCGCCGCCCACCACGCAGACGACGACGACGGCGTCGGAGACGACGACCACGACCACCACCTCCACCAAGGGCGACGGCAGCGGAAGCGGCGGTACGTCGCCGTAGCGCCTAGCCCTGCCCCTCGCCGAGCGCGACCGCGCGGATGCGCTCGAGGCGGGCGAACGCCACGATCCGCTGCGAGGCGCTGTAGAGCGGGTGGCAGGCGGTCAGCACGAGCCGCTGATATGTGGCGCGGTGGAGGATGCCCACGTCGGTGGGCTCGACGACCCGGGCTCCCTGAATCCGGTAGTCGAGGGTCGCGTACGGCATCTCGATCTCCACCAGGTCGCCGGCGTCGAGCGAATCCAGGTGCCTGAACGGCGCCAGGTACGTCGTGCGATGCCCGGCGATCGCTGCGGTCCCGGGCTGCCCGGGAAAGGGCGTCGATGAGTAGTGGCCGGGCCCCTGGGCCAGGTCGGCCGTGTCGGTCCCCTGGACCATGACGATGTCGAGGTCGATGGCGGGGATCACCACCCGGCCGATCGCCTCGCCGTCCTGAACCCGCTGGGCGAAGAGGCCGGCCAGCGCCTTGACCCGCTGGGGCGTGCCGTGCTCGCGGCGTGCCACCCGGCGATCGGCCGGAGTCGGGAATTCCTCCTCCAGCTGGGCGAGGTCGGAGCTCGCGTCGTGCTGGCGGACCGCGGCGTAGAGGCTCGAGGTGGGCTCCCGCCACAGGAGCGTCGTGGCCACGTCGGCGAGGATCACGACTCCCGCGGTGATGAGCGCGACCGCCAGGATGTGAAGCGCTCGATCCCAGTCCACTACCGGGCATGATCGTCCATGCGAGACTTCCCGACCTCATGCCGGACCCCGTCGACCAGCCGATCGCGTCGTATCTGGCCCACCCCGATCGGGTGGGCCGCGTGCTCCTCCTGTACTCGGGCGGCCTCGACACGTCGGTGATGCTCAGCTGGATCCAGGAGAAGTACGAGGCCGAGATCCTGACCCTGACCGTCAACCTGGGCCAGCCGGGGGAGGACTTCGACGTCGTCGTCGGCAAGGCCCGCGACCTCGGCGCGGCGGACGCGATCCTGGTCGATGCCCGAGAGGAGTTCGCGCGCGGCTACGTGCTGCCCGCGATCAAGGCGAACGCGGTCTACGGCGATGCGTACCCGCTGTTCACGGCGCTGGGCAGGCCGCTGATCGCCAAGCTGGCGGTGGAGCACGCGCGCCGGACCGGATGCGACACGGTGGCCCACGGCTGCACCGGGAAGGGGAACGACCAGGTTCGGATCGAGGCGACGGTGGCGGCGCTCGACCCGGAGCTCAAGGTGATCGCGCCGGTCCGCGAGTGGAGCATGAGCCGGGACGAGGAGATCGCCTACGCGCGTGAGCATGGGATCCCGGTCAAGGGCGGCACGGAGGCGCCGCCGTACTCGATCGACGACAACCTGTGGGGCAGATCGTCGGAGGGGAGCGAGATCGAGGATCTGGACGAGCCTCCGCGCGATCAGGTGTTTCAGCTGGTGACCCGGCCGGAGGAGGCCCCCGACGAGCCCGAGCTCGTCCGGGTGGGCTTCGAGCGCGGCTGCCCGGTGTCGCTCGACGGCGAGCGGATGGGCTTGGTCGAGCTCCTGGAGCGCGCCGCCGGGCTCGGCGGTCGCCACGGGGTCGGGATCGTCGACCACGTCGAGGACCGGATCGTGGGCCTGAAGATCCGCGACGTCTACGAGGTTCCGGCCGCCGCGATCGTGCTCGCCGCCCACCGGGACCTGGAGGCCCTCGTGTCGACCATCCACCAGAACAACTTCAAGCGCGCGTTGGAGCACAAGTGGGCATACCTGTGCTACGCCGGCCTGTGGCACGACCCGCTGCGGGCGGACCTCGACGCCTACATGGACTCGGCCAACGAGGTCGTGACCGGCGAGGTCACGCTGAAGCTGTACAAGGGATCGGTGACGCCGGTCGCCCGCCGCTCGCGCTACGCGTTGTATGACCGCTCGCTCGCGTCCTTCGGCGAGTCGGGAGCGCGGTTCAGCCAGGGGGCGAGCCCCGGCTTTATCGAGCTCTTCACGCTCCAGACGCGGATGGCGCGCCGGGTGCGCTCGGGCACCGGCGACGAACACCAGGAACGGCACGATGTGGGAGGTGAGGAGTGATGTCGAGCATCTATGAGCTGATCGGCCGCCTGGTCGTGCGGTTCGTGTGGGCACGCTACGGGCGCCAGATCCGGATCGCAGCGGTGGTGGCGACCGCAATCGCCGCTGCGGTCGGCTACGCGATCGCGACCAGGGAGCCACCCGAGGGCTGAGGGCCGTTTCGCCTGGAATCGGCGCTTATCCAGGCTGCAAGAACGGTTGCACGAGCGCCCGCGGGACGCTCGTGAGGGCGTGCTCGGCTCACACATTCCTAACAATTCGCTATCGTCCCGCGCCGACACCGCCGAGTTCCCCGGGGCCTTCCGGGGGAGCGGGGGAACCACTGGGGCCCAGCCGTCCGGTAGGCGCCGGCCCCGGGGGCGAATCGCGGTAAAGCCCGCGTAGCGCCAGTCCTTCGGCGCGAGCCCGCCAGCTAACCCCGTAGGCGTCGGAAGGATGAAGTTCGAGACCGACAGCCCAAGGGCCAACGCCAGATTCACGGGCACGACCCGGCGACGCGGCCTGCGCGCGGCGGCCGTCGCGGCGGTGGCCGGCGCCGCGATCGCCATCAGCGCCGTCGGGGCGCACGCCGACAGCATCAGCGAGCTGAACGCGAAGATCGCCTCGGCTCAGTCGCAGGCCCAGAGCCTCAGCGCCGACGTCCAGGCCAAGGCCGACCAGGTGGCCGCGGCCCAGCAGCAGGCCGCCGCCGCGGCCCAGCGCGAGGCCGAGCTCAGCAACCTGTTGGCGCAGGGGCAGCAGCGCTCGGCCGAGCTCGCCGTGAAGGTCGCCGAGACCCACGACCATCTTGAGCGCGCCCGCGCCCGACTCCACCGCGCGCTCAAGGCCCTCGAGGACAGGCTGGTCGCCATCTACCAGGGGAACGCTCCGAACGCCGCCGAGCTCCTCCTGAGCGCACACGGCTTCGACGACCTCGCGAATCGCGCCGAGCTGGTCGGCCGGATCGAGAGGTCGGACGCGGATCTCGCCTCGCGAGTGCGAACGCTTCGTAACCAGGTGAAGGATGCACTGGCCGCCGTGCGGCAGGCGAAGGCCGAGCAGGACGCCTACAACGCGCGTGTCGCGGACGCGCGCGACCAGATCGCGGCGGTGCGGGCAAACGCCGAGCAGCAGGCCGCTCAGCTGGAGGCCGCGCGCCAGGAGGAGGCGGCGGCGATCGAGAGCCTCCAGTCGAACGTCTCCGCCTGGGAGAGCCAGGTCCAGGAGATCCAGGCGGCCCAGGCCGCGGCGGCGGAGGAGGCCGCCCAGGCTCAGCAGGCCTCCGCCGCCTCCGCGCAGCAGACCGTTGCGAGCTGGGTCGGCGACTGGGCGATCCCGGAGGCGATCGTGATGTGCGAGTCGGGCGGGAACTTCAACGCCGTCAACCCCTCCTCCGGGGCGGGCGGCGCCTACCAGATCCTGCCGTCGACCTGGCGCCTGTATGGCGGCAGCGGGGCCCCGCAGGACGCATCGCCCTCCGCGCAGAGCCAGGTCGCATCCCAGATCTGGGCGGACTCGGGCCCGAGCGCCTGGGCCTGCGCGCAGTAGGGCCTCCGATCCGCGTGGACGGTTTGTGTCGCATAGCGAAACCAACTGTCCAACTCCGCCGCCAGTCGTCGCCCCGGAAGCCCGCTAGTCGTTCGCGAACGCCTCGGCCGTTCGTCTGAGCCCCTCCTCGAGGCTCGTCCGCGCCTTCCACCCCAGGTCGCGCTCCGCCCGCTCGCTGTCGATCGCGATTCGCTGCACCTCGCCCGGGCGGGGTGGCGCCATCTGCGGCTCGAAGGGCCTGTCGCACGCCTCCCCGATCATCCGGCCGAGCTCGAGCACGCTGGTCTCGGTGCCGGTGCCGGTGTTGAGGGTGCCGGTCACGCGGGACTCACCGGCGGCCAGCAGGGCCTCCACGATGTCACCGACGTAGACGTAGTCGCGGGTCTGCTCGCCGTCGCCGAAGACGCGCGGAGTCCGGCCGTCGAGCAACGCACCGCAGAAGATCGCGACCACGCCCGCCTCGCCGAGCGGGTCCTGGCGCGGGCCGTACACGTTGCCGAGCCGCAGCGCGATCGTCGAGAGGTCGTAGAGCCGGGAGTACAGGTCCAGGTACCCCTCCGCGGCAAGCTTGGACTGGCCGTAGGGGGCGTCCGGGAGGCACTCCGCGATCTCGTCGAGGGGGAGGTCGCGCCCGGTTCCCTCGCCGTAGATCGCGCCTCCGGTTGAGGCGAACACGACGCGGCCCACCCCGGCCTGGCGGGCCGCGTCCAGCACGTTGATCGTGCCCCCGACGTTCAGCCGGGCGTCGAAGAACGGATCGGAGACCGAAACGCGAACATCGATCTGACCTGCCAGGTGGAAGACGACGTCCGGCGGCCGGCTCTCGATCGTCCCGGCCACCGAGGTGTCGTCCGAGACGTCCGCCTCGATGAGCTTCGCGCCGGCCTCCAGCGCGCCCGTCAGGTTCTCGCGCCGTCCCGTCGAGAGGTCGTCAAGAACCTCGACCTCATCGCCGCGTTCCACGAGGGCGTCGACGAGGTGCGAGCCGATGAAACCCGCCCCGCCTGTGACCAGCGCGCGCATGGCGGCGCAATCTACCCGGTGCTGTCCGTAATTGCCGGACGTTGCACCTACTTGCGCGAACGCATGCCGGTGGCATCTGAGTCGATTGGCATGATCAATCCGTGACGCCGACCGGGGCCGTTCACCTCCACGTGCACAGCGAGTACTCGCTGCTGGACGGCGCGTGCAAGATCGACCGATTGGCCGCCAGGGCCGCCGAGCTCGGGATGCCCGCGCTCGGCCTGACCGACCACGGCGTGATGAACGGCGCGGTCGAGCACTACAAGGCGTGCCGCGCAAAGGGCATCAAGCCGATCGTCGGCCTGGAGGCATATCTGGTCGACGACCGCCGCGCCGAGGGGCGCGGCGAGCGCAACCATCTGACGCTGCTCGCCGCCGACGACGAGGGCTTCCGCAACCTGGTGAAGCTCACGTCGGGCGGGTTCCTCGACGGCTTTCGCCGCGGCAAGCCGAGCGTCGACACCGAGCTCCTCGACCGGCACTCGGGCGGCGTCATCGTGCTCACCGGTTGCCTCCAGTCCCGTTTCTGCCAGCGCCTCGTGTCCGAGCGGGCTCTGGACGCCAGGGCTCACGTCGACGACCTCATCGGCATCTACGGTGCCGACAACGTGTACTTCGAGATCCAGGCCAACGGCGTCGCGGAGCAGGAGAAGGCCAACGAGGGCATCGTGCGCACGGCCCGGGAGCTGGGCCGGCCCCTCGTCGCCACCGGCGACGTGCATTACCTACGCCGGGAGGATCACTCAAACCACGCCGCCCTGCTCTGCGTCCAGACGAAGTCGACGATCGAGCACCCCAAGCTCACCTTCGACACCAACGAGTTCTACCTCAAGAGCCCCGATGAGATGGCCTCCTCGTTCGCACGCTGGCCGGAGTCGGTCCCCATGACCCTCGAGGTGGCCGAGCGCTGCAACGTCGAGATGGAGCTCGGGCGCCTGCTCCTCCCGCGCTTTCCGACCCCCGATGGCGAGGAGCCCGCCGCCATGCTGCGCCGCCTGGCCACCGAGGGGCTGCGCCGCCGCTACGGTGACCCGCCGCCGGCCGAGGCGACGGAGCGGCTGGAGTTCGAGCTGGGGGTCATCGGCGAGATGGGCTTCGACTCCTACTTCCTGATCGTGTGGGACTTCGTGCGATTCGCGAAGGAGAACGGCATCGCAGTGGGGCCGGGGCGTGGCTCGGCCGCCGTCTCGATCGTCGCCTACGCCCTCAACATCACCGACCTCGACCCGATCTCCAACGAGCTCCTGTTCGAGCGCTTCCTGAACCCGGCGCGAAAGTCGATGCCGGACATCGACATCGACTTCTCGGTCCGCGGACGCGAGCGCGTGATCCGCTACGTCGCCGACAAGTACGGGCGCGAATCCGTCGCCCAGATCATCACGTTCGGCAAGATGGCGCCGCGGGCGGCGACCCGCGATGCCGCCCGCGTCCTCGGCTTCGACTACGCGACCGGCGACCGCGTCGCCAAGCAGATCCCGGAGCCCGTCCTCGGCCGCAACCCCAGCTTCGCGGAGTGCCTGGCGGAGGGGTCGGAGCTGCGACACACCTACGACTCCGACCCCGACGCGAAGCGCATCCTCGACGTCGCCCAGGGGCTCGAGGGCATCGTCCGCAACAACTCCATCCACGCCGCGGCGGTCGTGATCGCCGACCGCCCGCTCGACGAGATCGTTCCCCTGCAGCTCGCCGAGGACCGCAGCGCCCCGGCGGGCAGCGGGAACGGGAACGGGAGGGCGAACGGCCGGGCAGAGCGCTCCTACAAGATCGTCACCCAGTACTCGATGGGCCCGATCGAGGAGATCGGCCTGTTGAAGATGGACTTCCTCGGCCTGCGGAACCTGGACGTGATCGAGGACGCGGTGGACATCATCGAGCGCTCCCGCGGCACGAGGATCGACATGGAGCAGATCCCCCTGGACGACGCCAGGACCTTCGAGATGCTCTCCGCCGGCGACTCGGTCGGCGTGTTCCAGCTCGAGTCCGACGGCATGCGCGACGCGCTGCGGCGGGTGCGGCCGACCGGCTTCAACGACATCGTCGCCCTGGTCGCCCTGTACAGGCCGGGGGCGATGCGCTTCATCGACGACTACGCGCGGGGCAAGCGGGACCCCTCCTCGGTGCGGTACGCGGACCCCCGCCTGCGATCGATCGCGGAATCCACCTACGGCTGCTGCATCTACCAGGAGCAGTTGATGGAGATCGCCAAGCGGATGGCGGGCTTCACTCCCGCGGAGGCCGACGACCTGCGCAAGGCGGTGGGCAAGAAGAAGCGCGACCTGATGGCGCAGATGAAGGACAAGTTCCTGGCGGGGCTCGCCGAATCCGACACCGATCGCAAGGTCGCCCAGGACCTGTGGTCGCTGATGACCGCCGCGGCCGACTACAGCTTCAACCGAAGTCACGCGGCCTGTTACGCGCTGATCGCCTACCGGACCGCGTACCTCAAGGCCAACTACCCGGCCGAGTACATGGCGGCGGTCATCTCCTCGGTCATGTCGACCAAGGACAAGGTCCCGTTCTTCGTCAACCGCTGCGAGGAGATGGGCATCGACGTGCTGCCGCCCGACGTCAATTCGTCCGATCACGGGTTCGTCGTCTCCGGCAAGTCGATCCGGTTCGGGCTCGATGCCGTGAAGAACGTCGGCCACGCGGCGGTCCAGGCAATCCTCACCGCGCGCGAGCGGGCCGGGTCCTTCGAATCGGTCTGGGACTTCTGCGAGCGGGTCGACGCACGGGCCGTCAACAAGCGCGCCGTGGAGTGCCTGATCAAGTGCGGGGCGCTCGACTCCACGGGCGACACTCGGCGGGGGATGCTCGAGGTGCTCGGCCCGGCCCTGGCCAGCGCGTCGAAGGCCCAGGAGGACGCGCGCCGCGGCCAGTCGTCGATCTTCGACTTCGGGGGCGACGCGGCGGCCGCCTCGCAGGCGAGCAACGGGCTGACGACCCAGCGGCCGCCCGTGCCCGCCGAGGAATTCGACCAGCGCGAGCTGCTCCGGCTCGAGAAGGACACCCTGGGGACCTTCCTGTCGGCGCACCCGCTGGCGGATGTGAGGGATGCCCTGCGCGAGCGGGTCGACTGCACCCTCGCGGACGTCGCGGGCAAGGAGGACGGCGCCTGGGTGACGGCGGGCGGGATCGTCAGCGAGGCCAAGAAGGTGCGCACGCGAAGCGGCGCGTACGTGATGTTCGCGACGCTCGACGACCTCGAGGGTCGAGTGGAGCTGTTCGTCCGCGACGCGGCGGGTGAGGCCGCCGAGCAGATCGAGCTCGACCGGGTGATCCTCGTCCGGGGCCGGGTGGACCACAAGGGGCGGGGCGAGATGAGCCTCGTGGTCGCCGAGGCGGAGCCGTTCGAGCCCGGCGAGGACGAGCTTGCCGCCGCCCGCGCGAAGGCCAGGGCGCGCGACCCCGAGCGGATCGTCCTGCGCGTGAACGCCGCCAATTTCGGCCCCCAGCTCCTCGAGGACCTGAAGTCCGTCTTTCACGCCTTCCCCGGGAAGTGCGAGGTGCTGCTCGAGATGACGACGCGCGAGGGCACACGGCGGCTTCGGTTCGGCAGCGACTATTCCGTGGCGCCCTCGCCTGCGCTGCGCGCCGAGATCGACCAGCTCCTCGGCCCCAAAGCTCTGGCAGCCTGAGCACTCACGGGTCTAGACTGCCCGCAATGAACGGCACCAGCCAGTTTCGGAGCTAAAGCTCCTCACCACCAGACTATGCCGCTGACGCAGCCATCCGAGCAGCGCACCTCGTCCGGCGAGTGCCGGCAGTGCCGAACCTTCTGCGACCGGATGGTGGAGCCACGCGGGTGCCTCGAGATGCGCTGCCGCTACCTGTACAGCTACCTCGATCCGCTCAGCGGCGGCCGCTACATGGGCTGCATGCGCAAGGTGTTTCGCGCCGAGATCGACATGAGCCATTTCGAGGCAGCGGAGCGGAACGGTGGCTACGGCGGGATCAAGATGACGGGTGAGCCGCTCCCGCAGTGCCAGTTCCGGGTGGAGCCGGCCTACGAGGGCGCGGGACCGGCACATGAATGCGTGAACCCGCGCTTCTTCGACGCCGAGCAGGGCGCCTTCGACCTGCGCGACGCGCTCGCCTAGCCGGCTAGCCGCGCTGCTTCAGCCCCTCGCGCCGCAGCCGCTTCGCGATCCGCACCTCCTTGCGGTCGGGACCCTGGCCGTCGGGGCCGGGGGTCTCGATCATCGCTGGCAGTTCCTCGAACCGCGGCTCCGACAGGAACACCCGCAGCCCCTTGCGGCCGAGCTCGCCGGCGCCGAGGTTCGCGTGGTGATCGCGGTTGGCCCCGAACGGGACCTTGGAGTCGTTCACGTGCACGCAGCGAAGGCGCTCGGCGCCAACCTTGGCGTCGTGCTCCTCGACGACCAGGGCCAGCGCGTCCGGCGTCCGGATGTCGAACCCGGCGGCGAACAGGTGGCAGCAGTCGAGGCAGGTCCCGAGTCGCTTGCCGCCACCGGCGGCATCGATCAGCTCGGCGAGCTCGTCGAAGTTCTTTCCCAGCGGCCCCTGCGTACCGGCGGTGTTCTCCAGGAGCAGGGGGCAGCGTTCGGAGCTGTCGAGCGCCTCCCGGATCACCTTCCCCGATCGCTTCACCGAGGACGCATGCGGCTCGCCCTTGCGGGCGCCCGCGTGAAGGACGACGCCCGCGGCACCGATCCCGTCGCCCACCCGCAGGGCCTGCTTCAGCGAGGCCAGGGACTTGCGGCGGATCTCGCGCTGCTTGCTGGCCGCGTTGATCAGGTACACCGCGTGGATGACGACCGCCTCGATGGGGGAGGGGGCCATCGCCTCCCGAAACGCCGCGAAGTCGCCGTCCGTGTAGGCCGTGGGGCGCCACATCCGCGGACTCTGGTGGAAGATCTGGATCGCGTCGCAGTCGCGCTCGACGCCTCGCTCGATGGCGTTGGGGAGGCCGCCCCCTGTGGAAACATGAGCGCCGATCAGCATGGCGAGCCCGGACACTAACCCTGAGCGGCGATTTCGCTTCGCCCCCTCGCCGACCGGCGCGCTCCACATCGGCGGCGCTCGGACCGCCCTCTACAACTGGCTGCTGGCGCGGGGCTCGGGCGGCACGCTCGTGCTGCGGATCGAGGACACCGACCGCGAGCGCTCGACGCCGGAGAACGTGGAGCAGATCCTGGGCGCGTTGCGTTACCTGGAGCTCGACTGGGACGAGGGGCCGTTGAGCCAGTACGAGCGTCGCGAGCGACATCGCGAGGTGATCGACCGGCTGGTCGAGGAGGGCCCCGCCTACCCCGACCCGGCGACCGCGGCCGACGTTCGCAACTGGAAGCGGGCGCACGGGGGCGCCGGCTACCGCGGCGAGCCGCGGTCCGAGCCCGGCGCGGCGATCCGCCTGCGCATCCCGGAGGGCGAAACGGTCGTCGACGACGCGATCCGGGGTGAGGTGCGCTTCGAGAACTCCACGCAGGACGACTTCGTCATCGCCCGCGGCGACGGCACGCCGCTCTACAACCTGGCGGTCGCCGTCGACGACACTGACATGGGGATCACCGACGTCGTTCGCGGCGACGACCATCTCGCGAACACCCCGAAGCAGCTCCTCGTCCTGAGCGCAATGGGCGTCGATCCGCCGCGCTACGCGCACCTGCCGCTGCTCCACTCGCCGAGCGGAGGCAAGCTCTCCAAGCGCGAGGACGCGGCATCCGTGCAGGAGCTTCGGGATGCCGGTTACCTGCCGGCCGCGGTCCGCAACTACCTGGCGCTGCTCGGCTGGGGCACCGAGGACGACACGACGCTCCTCTCCACGGACGGGCTCATCGAGCGCTTCTCGATCGAGCGGGTCGGCCGCTCTCCGGCGGTGTTCGACGCCCGCAAGCTCCGCTGGATGAACGGCCGCTACATGCGCGAGCTCCCGCTGGAGGAATACGAGCGGCGCCTGGCCGAGCACCTCCGCGCCCGCTCGGAGGCCGATGCGGCGGTGTTCGAGGCGGCCTCGCCCGAGCTGCGCCGCACCGCGTGCGAGATCGTCCGCGACAAGGCCCAGACGCTGGACGAGGCCTGGCCGCTGATCCGCTTCCTTTTCGCCGAGCCCGTTGACGACCCGGCCGCCTGGCAGAAGGTCATGAAGCCGGGCGTTCGCGAGGCCCTCGCGCAGGCGCTCGAGGCCCTGCGAGGCGCCGACGGCTTCGAGCCGGACGAGGTCGAGGCGTCGCTCAGCGAGATGGTCGAGCGCCTGGGCGCGAAGCCCAGGGACGTGTACCAGCCGATCCGCGTGGCGATCACCGGCACGACGGTCTCACCGGGGATCTTCGATTCCCTGTCCGCCCTCGGGCGCGAGGAGTCCCTGCGCAGGATCGAGGCGGCCATCCGCCGGCTGGATTAGTCGATCAATGCTCCGCGCAACGCGATTGCGACGGCGTGGGCGCGATCGCGCGCCTTGAGGCGGGCGAGGATCGCCTTGGTGTGGGTCCGCACCGTCTCGGCGCTCAAGCCGAGCCGCCTGGCGACCCGCGCCGTCGAATGGCCGTCGGCGTACAGCTGAAGGATCTGGCGCTGGCGCCGGGTGAGGGCGGGCCGGCCGCGGGTCCTCTTGGTGGCTGGATCGACGAACCGCTCGGCCTCCGCGGCGGCGTCGACCGCGCTGCTCAGCGACTCGACGGGTGAGCTCTTGACGACGTATGCCGTTGCGCCCGCACGGATCGCCTCCGTCGCCGCCTGGTGCTCCGGATGGGCGCCGTGGGCGACGATCCCGAGGGTCGGCTGGGCCTTGTGGAGGGCGCGGATGGTGGCGGTCCCGAAGAGGTCCTCATCGAGATGGGCGCTGCTCGCGCGGCACAAGTCGACGATCGCGACGTCGAAGTTGCCGATCGAGGTCAGCAGCTCGAGGGCACTGGTGCCGGTCTCGGCTTCCTCCACCTCGTAGCGGTTCGCGAGCGCCTCGCGCACCCCCAGCCGGACGGTGGGATGGGTGTCTATGACCAGGCAGCGTCGGTCGTCGTTCACGGTCCTCACTCCGACCGCGCCTCGGAATCGAGCAAGTAGGCATCCTCGACGGCGCATCTCACGCGATCCCGCGGCGGCGGCCCCGGGGCATCCTAGCGGCGCTCACCCGGGCCGTGACGACGCTGCCCGGAAAGAGCGAGCGTTTTGGAGCCCGCCGCTTCTTCCGATAGAACAAGCCCGATGATCTCGGTGACCTCGAAATCCCGCTATGCCGTCGTCGCTCTCGCCGAGCTCGCTCGATCCGGCGATCGACCGATCCCGATCGCGCAGGTCGCCGAGCGCCGAGCGATGCCGGTCCAGTTCCTGGAGCAGCTCTTCACGACCCTGCGCCGCGACGGCCTGCTCCAGAGCCACCGCGGCGTCAAGGGCGGCTACACCCTCGCCAGGCCAGCGCAGGACATCACGGTCCTCGAGGTGGTTCAGTCGCTAGACGGCAAGGTGGGGGAGGAGGGCAAGGAGGCCGGCGGCATCTGGGAGGAGGGCGTCGAGGCCCTGCGGGACGTCTTCCGCTCGACGACGATCGCCGACATCGCCCGCCGCGAGGCCGAGGAGGCGGGCGCGGGGATGTACCACATCTAAAGGGGTCCCGGCGCAGAGCGGGATTCCGCTTGCTAGAGCCAAGCTCGACCGCTGGGGAACCGCTCAGGACCGCTCGGATCGGCACCCGACTGCACCGCAACTGCACCGCACGGGGGCCGCGATCGCCTAGCCCGATCCCCCACCGGGCGACGCTTGCCGAGTGGACCCCCGAGGCCCCGTCGCATCCTCGATAGGTCACGTACTGCGCAACCGGCGCCGATGAGCCGGAAGGGGTTCATCTCCCCGACCGAGTAGGCCGTGTCCCGCTGGGACTGCTCTCGGTCAGGGGAGGCTCCAGAATCCATGAGAACCCCCGTCCTGTTGCCGCAAGGCAGGGCAGGTCGAGCGAATCGGTGGCAACACCGTGCGCGGTAACGGCAGACCTGGACGCGCCGAAGCTCGACGCCGAGACCACACGGAAACCTCAGTCCCAAACGGGACGCCTCGGCCTACTGCTCCCGGTTCGCCGGGGGCAGTACGCCTTCCCAGCCGTTGTCCTCGAACCCGCCGGGACAGCGGAACCGCCCGATGCCAGCGCCAGAATCGAGACGATGACCGCGACGGTCGCCGTCCCGATCACTGACCCGCGCAGATGCGCCGGCTGACTGAGTTCGCCGCCGACGTGGCGCAGTTCGCAGATGAGCGGGCTGACCTCGACCTGCGCGACCTGATCGACCACCTACACGCCGACCTACTCCACTTGAAGGGAGACGACGATGAATGACCGCGACACCGATCGCCTGGAGCTGCTCGACCGGATCGCCGACCGGGTTCCCGAGCTTGACCTCGACAAGCACGAGGTCGAGTGGAGCACGCTCCCCGATGGCCATGAGGCCCTGCACATCGGCGACGGCGGCGACTACTTCGCCAACTGCGCCGACGACCTGCACGCCTACGGGTCGCTGGACCCGATCATCCCCGGCTACATCGGCTGCGTCACGTGATCAGGCCGGACGGCTCTCGGCGGCTCGCCCACGCGGAGCCGGACCCGCTGGCGGAAGGGCCGGAGCCGGGTTAGGCCCGTCAGTTACAAACGATGTGCGTGCACTGGCGCGGGTCGCCGTTGCCGCTCGCCCTGTTGCCGCCGCCGTCGATCACGCCGCGCACGGCCTCGATGCCGAGGTCGCGGTTGCGGACGGCGCGGTTCTTCGTCAGCTTCATCGAACGGCTCTCGACGTCAATGCCGTCGTCCGTGGAGTGGCTCGCCCGGTTGCCCCGGAGGAGGGTGTGCTTGGTCTTGCGGTTGAGGTGCACCCCATCCTCCCCGGCCCCGCGTACGTGGTTGCGACGCACCACGCTGTCCGCCACCACACACAGGTCGGCTCTCACAAAACATCGCGAGACGCCGACCAGGATCCCGTTCTCCTCGGAGTCACGGACGGAGTTGCGAGCGATCACGTTGTGGTCGCCGCCGTCGATCTCGATGCCGCGGCCCACCGCGTGTCCCACCCTACGAGTGTGGGAGACGTGATTTCGGGCGATCAGATTTCGGTTGCCGGGGGCGACATAGATGCCGGCCTCGCCGTCTCGAACGCTGCGGTTGCCCCTCACCTGATTGCGGTTGGCCTTCTCCATGAAGACCCCGAACTTGTTCCGCGAAAGCAGGTTCCCCTCGATCAGGTTGTGGGTGGATTCGAGGATGAAGATGCCCTGGTCGCCGTTGTTTCGGAAGGAGTTATCCAGGACACGGACGTGGTGCGAGGCGATCAGGAACATCCCATTCGCGTCCTCGGAGCCGCTTCCGGAGCTGTTTCGGACGAGGCTTCGGGTGCCGCGAAAGAACCCGAGGCCGCAGCACTCGTTCCCCGATGAGGAGATACCCAGGAGGCGGTTGTGGCTGACCCTCAGGCCCCACACGCCGACGTTGAACT
>JBKPFQ010000094.1:0-52571 GCA_046728915.1 Actinomycetota bacterium
ACCGGTAGAGGTCCTCGCCGATGACGCCGTTGCGAACCCGCTCGTCGTAGGCGTCGAAGTTCACCGAGTCCTGCTTGAGCGCCTCCACGATCGCCTCCGCGGCGTACATGCCGGCGTGCATCGCGTAGTGGATGCCCTTCAGCTCCGGGATGTTCACCATGCCGGCGGCGTCGCCGGCGATGCACATTCCCGGCACGCTCAGGTGCTTGGGCATCGCCCACCAGCCGCCGGAAGGGATCGTCTTCGCGCCCCAGCCGACGCGCTTGCCGCCCTCGAGGATCTTGCGAACGAACGGATGGGTCTTGAGCTCCTGCAGGGCATCGTGGACGGAGAACGTCGCGTCGGTGTAGTCAAGCCCGGCGACGAAGCCGACGCAGACCTTGTCCTCGCCCATCGGGTAGATGAAGCTGCCGCCGAACTCGTTCCACTTCGGCGCCTTGCGGAGCGGCCAACCCATCGTGTGGATCACGCGGTCGAGGGGCCTCCCGACCTCCCAGATCTCCTTCACACCCAGCTCCCAGCGCTGCGGCAGCAGGCCCTGGAGCTCGAAGTAGTCGATCGCGGCGCCAGTCAGATGGCCCTGCGTGCCCTCGGCCAAAACCGTCGCCTTGGCCACCACGTCGGAGCCCGGCTCGAAGTTCGAGAGCTCCTCTCCCTCGCGGCCACGCCCCTTGTCGCCGGAGCGCACGCCCTTGACGATGCGGTCCTCGACGAGCAGCTTGTCGGCGGCGGTCTCCGTCAGCAGGTAGGCGCCGGCCTCCTCGGCCTTTTCCCCGAGGAACCGGCCGAGCTTGGCGATCGACGTGACGTAGTTGCCGTGGTTGCGGAAGTTGGGCGGCATCGGGACCAGCGGGATCGCCTGTCGCTTGGTGAGCAGATAGACGGCGTCCTTGGTCACCTCCTGGTAGACCGGCCAGTCGGCCGGGTCGAGATCCGGGAAGAGCTCCCGCATCGCGGACGGCCTCATGTTCGCCCCCGACAGCAGGTGGGCGCCGGTGACTTTGCTCTTCTCGATCACCGCCACCGGCACCTCACCGAGCTTCTCGGCGAGCTCGGGCTCGGACTCCAGCAGCTGCATCGTCTTGATCGCGCAGGCGAGGCCAGCCGGGCCGCCGCCGACGATGGCCAGGCCCACCTCGATCCGATCCTCCTCGGGATCGGTGGGCTCGGATACGTAGTCCGCTGCCGGATCGACCGGCGGCGGGAACTCGGCGGGGGCGACTCCCATCTAGGACCCCTTCTTGGCCTTCACCGCTTCGGTGAGCTTCGGCATGATCTTGTGGAGGTCGCCGACGACCCCCAGGTCGGAGAACTCGAAGATCGGCGCGTTCGGGTCCTTGTTGATGGCCAGGATGTTCTCGGAGTTCTGCATCCCGACCTTGTGCTGGATCGCGCCCGAGATCCCCGCGGCAAGGTAGAGCTTCGGCGCCACCGTCTTGCCGGTCTGCCCGATCTGCGCCGCGTAGGGGTACCAGCCGGCGTCGACCACCGCGCGCGTCGCCGCGACCGCGCCCCCGAGCGCGCCGGCGAGCTCCTCGGCGAGCTTGAAGTTGTCGGCCTCGCCGAGCCCGCGGCCGCCGCCCACGAGGATCTCCGCGTCCTCGATGTTGACGTCGGCGCCGCGCTGCTCGCCGCGGGTGACCATCCTCGCCTTCGTGGACCACGCGGAGAGCTCGACGTCGACGTCGACGACCTCCGCGGAGCCACCGTCGCCCTCGTTGGCGTCGAAGGCGTTCAGGCGACCGATGATGATCCCCGGCTCGCCGACGTATCCCACGTCGACGACGGCGGAGTCCTGGAGCACGGGTCGCTCGGCGACGAGCTTGCCGTCAGCGACCTTGACCTCGGTGACCTCCATCGTCACGCCCGCGTTGAGGCGGGCCGTGAGCCCGGCGCCGATCTCGAAGCCGAGCAGTCCGCCGCCGAAGAGGGCGTAGCTGAAGCCCTCGTCGGAGATGACCTTCGCCATCACGTCGACGATCGGCTGCGCCAGCCCCTCGGGCGCCTCCTTGGCGCGGAAGACCCGGTTGGCGCCGTAGGCGCCGAGCCCCGCGGCGCCGTCGTCCGAGATGTCGCCGACGACCACTGCCGCCGCCTCCGAGTCGAGCTCGGAGGCCAGCTTCGCGGCCTCGGAGATGGCCCCCAGGGAGTTCTTGTTGAAGTTGCCCTCGTCGTCGTGGAGGGCGTAGACGAGAATTCCGGTCATCAGAGAAGCTTCCTTTCGTCGAGCCAGGCGACGATCTTCTCGACCGTCTCGTTCGTGTCCTCGTCCTCGATGATCTCCCCGGGCTCCTTCTCGGCCGGCGGATTGATCGCGAGGACCTGGGTCTTCGAGCCGCTCTCCCCGACCTGGTCGGCCTCGATGCCCACATCGCTCGTGGCATGGGTCTGGAGGGGCTTCTTCTTCGCCCCCATGATCGCCTTCAGGCTGGGGTACCGGGGTTCGTTGATGGCGTCCCCGACCGAGATGACGGCCGGCAGATCGACCTCGACCGTGTCGTAGCCGTACTCGGCCTGACGCTCGCAGGTGAGCTTGCCGTCGCCGACGTCGATCTTGATCACCTGCGTCAGCGAGGGCATCCTCAGATGGTCGGCCACGACCGCGCCGATCGTGTAGCACTCGCCGTCGTCCGACTGCTGACCGAGCAGCACCAGGTCCGGCTGCTCCGACTCGAGCACCTTGGCGAGCGCATATCCGGTGGCGCAGACGTCGGACCCGGCGAGGGCGTCGTCGCTCAGGTGGAGCGAGCGGTCGGCGCCGAGCGCGACCGCCTTGTGGAGCGCGCGCACGGCGGATTCGGGGCCCATCGTGACCGCGACGATCTCGTCGACGTCGGCCTTGCCGCCCTCGCGAATCTGCATCGCCGCCTCGATGCCGTGGGTGTCAAACGGGTTGAGGTTCTTCTCCCCGGAGCGGTCAAGCCGCTTCGTGTTCGGGTCGATGCGCTTCTGCACGGCAGCATCGGGAACCTCTTTGACCAGGCAACAGATCTTCAAGTGGTCCCTCCTTCAAGGGGAATGGCGCGCGGCATATTAGCGACTGAGGGTCGTCTGACTGACCAGTCAATCAGTTGCTCCCCCTCCGCGGGAGCCCCAAACGGAGCCGCTATCGGGGGCGGCCTCAGGAGGCCTTCGCAGCGAGCGTCCGGCGCTCGTCGATGGCGCTGCGGATGAAGTCGACGATCTCGTCGGTCGAGGCGCCCGGCGTGAACACCTCGGCGATCCCAAGCCTCTTCAGCTCGGGGGCGTCGTCCGCCGGAATCGTCCCCCCCACCGTCACGACAACGTCCTCTACCCCCTGCTCGCGAAGGAGCTCCACGACCTTCGGCACGAGGGTCATATGGGCCCCGGAGAGGATGGAGAGCCCGACCGCGTCGGCGTCCTCCTGGATCACCGTCGCGGCGATCTGCTCCGGCGTCTGATGCAGGCCGGTGTAGATGACCTCCATCCCAGCGTCGCGGAGCGCGCGGGCGATGATCTTCGCCCCCCGGTCGTGTCCGTCGAGCCCGGGCTTGGCGACGACGACGCGGATCTTTCGACCCGACTGGGGAGATTGGCTCTGCTCGGACGCTTCCACGGCCGGCAGCTTAGTGCCCGGGCGAGGTCCGGCTCCCTAACCGCCGCCGGGGAGCGTCCAGTGCGCCAGAAGCGAGGTGATGACGATGATCACGATGATCACAGCGAGCAGACCCAGTAGGGCGATGACATAGAGCTTCACGCCGCGGCCGGTGTCGTCGATGCCGTGCACCTCTTCCTCGTGGATGACGACCTCACCATCCCCGCCCTCGTCGGCGAGGAACTTCCTGGCGGCCTCGACAGCGGACTCCTTGGTCGGTGTGTTGGTCAGCGCCTGGGGGTCGTCCTCGCGGATGACGTCCCACCCGTCGATCTCGTCTCGAACGACGATCAGATTCGTCATGTCAGGGTTCTACCCCCGCGGCAGGCGCGAAAACTCAGAAAACCGGCTGCTCGGTATACCGGCCGAACACCTCCTGCAGCGACGCGATCATCTCGCCCTCGGAGGCCCGGGCGCGCGCCGCGTCGAGGAAGTGCGGCATCAGGTTCTCACCCTCGGTGGCCGCCGCCGTCTTCAGCTCCGTGACAGCGCGCTCTACGGCCGCCGAGTCGCGCCCGGTCCGGGTGCGCTCGAGCCGATCGCCCTGCTTTCTCTCAACCGCCGGATCGGGGCGATGGAGCTCGATGCCCTCCTCACCCTCCAGGCGGTAGTCGTTCACGCCGACGACGATCCGGCGGCGGGAGTCGACCTCCTGCTGGTAGCGGAACGAGGCGTCCGCGATCTCCCGCTGCGGGAAGCCGCGCTTGATCGCCTCGACCATCCCGCCGAGCTCGTCGATCCGGGCGAAGTACTCGTAGGCGGCGCGCTCCATCTCGTCGGTCAGCGACTCGATGAAGTACGAGCCGCCGAGCGGGTCGATCGTGTTGGTGACGCCGGTCTCGTGGGCGATCACCTGCTGAGTCCGAAGCGCGATCCGGACGGCCTCCTGCGTGGGCAGGGCGAGCGCCTCGTCGTAGGAGTTGGTGTGAAGCGACTGGGTGCCGCCGAGCACGCCGGCGAGCGCCTCGATCGCCGTGCGAACGATGTTGACGAGCGGCTGCTGCGCTGTCAGCGAGACGCCCGCGGTCTGCGTGTGGAAGCGCATCCGCAGGGACTCCGGCCTGCGCGCGCCGTAGGTGTCGCTCATCTCCCGTGCCCAGATGCGTCGCGCCGCGCGGTACTTGGCGATCTCCTCGAAGAAGTCGATGTGGGCGTTGAAGAAGAATGAGAGGCGGGGCGCGAAGTCGTCCACTTCGAGGCCGCGCGCGATCGCCTCCTCGACGTAGGTGAAGCCGTCCTTGAGGGTGAAGGCGAGCTCCTGCTGGGCGGTCGAGCCGGCCTCGCGGATGTGGTAGCCCGAGATCGAGATCGGGTGCCAGCGCGGCATCCGCTCCGTGCACCACTCGATCATGTCGCCGACCAGCCGCATCGCCGGCTCGATCGGGAAGCACCACTCCTTCTGGGCGATGTACTCCTTGAGGATGTCGGTCTGGATCGTCCCGCCGAGGGCCTCCGGGGGAATCCCCTGCTCCTCGGCCGCGCAGACGTAGAAGGCCAGCAGGATCGCCGCCGGTGCGTTGATGGTCATCGACGTCGTCACCCGGTCGAGCGGGATCCCACTGAACAGGTCGATCATGTCGTCGAGGGTGTCGATCGCGACCCCCTCGACCCCGACCTCGCCGCGGCTGCGCGCGTCGTTGGAGTCGAGGCCCATCAGGGTCGGCATGTCGAAGGCCGTCGAGAGCCCGGTCTGTCCGTGGTCGAGCAGGTAGCGGAAGCGCTCGTTCGTCTCCTCAGCGGTGCCGAAGCCCGCGAACTGGCGCATCGTCCACAACCGCCCGCGGTACATCGATGGGTAGACGCCGCGCGTGTACGGGTATTCCCCCGGGAAGCCGAGATCGCCGTCCGCATCCCAGCTCGCGAGGTCCTCCTCCGTGTAGAGCGGTTCGATCGGCTGACCCGAGATGGTCTCGAAGAGGGCGTCGCGCTCCGGCTGGCGGGGGAAGACCTCCTCCCGCCATTGGTGGGCCCGCCGTTTCGCATCCGGCTCGATCGCCATATCCAGGTTGGAGTCTAGGACCGGCGCGGGCGCCGGGGTGACCGGAATGGCCCGCTAGCGCCGAAGCGACGCGCGGTAGCCACGCCGCTCGGGGCGGCGGCGCGCGAGGACGGTCCCGGTGCCGCCGACCGCGGCGGCGACCAGAGTCGCTCCGGCGATCGCCAGCTGGCGCCCGAGGCGCTCGAACCGCATCACGCGCCAGCCCTCGTCCGCGGCGATGCGGGCGAGCTCGGTGTCGGGGTTGACCGCCACGGGATGGCCGACCTCGCGCAGCATCGGCAGGTCCGACGCGGAATCCGAGTAGGCCCACGAGGCGCCGAGATCGATGTCATGCTCCGACGCGAATCCACGCATCGCGGCGACCTTGCCGTCGGCGTAGACGAACGGCTTGACGATCCGCCCCGTGAGCAGCCCATCACCGTCCACCTCGTAACGGGTCCCGATGCCGCCCTCCATGCCGAGCACCTGGGCCAGTATCTCGACGAGATCGTTGCCCGCGGCGCTCACGATGAATGTCGGCCGATCGGCGTCCTGGTGCAATCGGACCTCGTCCAGCATCTGGGGATAGATGCGCGGCAGCACGCCGGCCAGCAGCCCGGGGGCGAGGCGGCTGATGTCTCGCGCGGGAACTCCGCCGAGGAGCTCCTTCACCTGCGAGAGGAGCTGGGCCGTGCGCTCGTCGGTCGAGCCCCGCAGGCGGAAGTGGACATGCTCGATGCCCCACCGCATCAGCTGGCGACGGCTCACCATGCCGCTGCCGTACGCGGCGCGCGCGAAGTGCATGCCGCTCGAGCCCGCCATCAGCGTGCGGTCGAGGTCGAAAAACGCCGCGCCCCTTTCCATGCGCCCGCAGGCTAGCTGCCTGGGGTCGGCGCGGCTAGCGGCGGCGCGGTTTCAGGCCCGCCCGCCGCGGGATGAACTCCGGCACGCAGCGCTCTTTCGCCTTGACGTCCAGGATCGCCTGGTGGGCCGGGTCGCCGCCGAAGAACGCCTGATTGGCGACGATCAGCCTGGTGCCCTTGAACATGACGCTCGACGGCGTGTCGAAGGGGACCGACGATCCGTGGTCCCCACTCTGGGGGGTCGACGGGAAGCGGTGGAGGTCGGCCCCGCCGGGCCCGATCACGCGATCTGGTTGCTGCCCGCGAGCGCCACGTAGATCCGCCCGGAGCGGGCGAGCCAGAACCCGTCCGTTGTACTCGCGGACCCGTGAGGGCTTGCTGCTTCCCAGTGGGTTCGCGTACGTGCCCTCGTGGATCCTCCCGTTCGGGACCACGTAGGCGCGCGCCGGAAACCCGGGCTTGCCGACCAGGGTCAGGACGCGGGTATCCCAGCGCGGCGGTCCTTGGCGGCCAGCGCCGGAAGCGCCGCGCACACGAGCACCGTCGGGAGCGCCGCGAACGTGGCGGCGGTTCGAATCCAGCCGCGCCCGCTCCCGGCGGGCGCCGGGGCTGGATCGCTCACCCGCTCGCCCTCCAGGCTCACTCGCCTCACAGCTCGTCCAGGATCTCCTTGGCGGCGCGCTCGCCGGAGCGGACCGCTCCGTCCATGTAGCCGTTCCAGAAGGTCGAGGTCTCCGTGCCGGCCCAGTGAATGCGCCGGAACGGCCTTCGCAGCGCCGGGCCGTAGGCGACGAGAACGCCGGGGCCGGGCACCGCGACGGGGCACCCCCGAGTCCACTGCTCCTTGGTCCAGTTCGTCTCGAAGTAGTCGCGTGGATTTCCCGCCTTTGGGCCGAAGTACGCCTTGAAGTTGCGCAGGACCGCGCGGCGGCGCTCCGCCAGGGACAGCCGCATGAACCTGCGCGCCTCGTCGCCGCCCACGAAGCCGAACACGACGCCCGGCCTCCCGTCCGGCGGGGAGTCGTCGAACGTGGCGTTCACCGGACCGTTGAGCGAAAGCGCCGTCCCCGTCAACCCGGCCTCGCGCCAGAACGGCCGGTCGTAGACCGCCGCCACCTTCATCAGCGTGCCCTGCGGCATGCGCTGGAGGAGCTGGTCATGGGTTGGCGGAAGGTCGGGCGCATAGTCGATGCGCCCGGCAAGGGTCGGCGGAATCGCGACGATCGCGCGCTTTGCCCGGACGTCGAGGCGACGGGAATGGACGATCACACGGCCGTCGCGCTGGACGATCCGCTTGACCGGCGAGCGCAGGATCACTCGGTCGCCGAGGCGCTTGGCCATCCGCTGGGTGATCACCTGCGAGCCGCCCACGAAGCGCCACATCTGGGCGCCGTTGCGGGTGCTGAAGTTGCGCTCGAACGTACCCGGGTGGGTCTCGTCGCCGGAGGCGGCGATGTAGAACAGGGTGAAGAGCAGTGAGACGTCGCGGGGCTCGGCCCCGAAGATGGGGCGCGAGGCGACGGCCACGAGGCGGCGGAAGCTCTCGTTGGCGTTGTAGCTCGAGTTCGATCTGGCCCACGACTCCAGCGTCTGGCCGTCCCACTGGTCGGCGTGCGACGCCTCCCACGGCGCGTCGACCGGAACCTGGGTCGACATCTGATCGAGCCTGGTCACCACGGCGGCGGCATCGGCCGCGATCGTCGGATCCGGGGGCACGATCCCGGTAGCGGTCTTGTCGCTGTAGGTGAGGCGGATCCCGTCCCGGTAGTAGACGTTGTCGCCCTCGTCGTAGGTGGCGAACTTCCGGACACCAAAGCGCTTCGCGAGCCGCAGGATGTGATCCTGGGTGGGCCCGACGAACGTCGCGCCGGCCTCGCAGATCTCATCCCCGCCGAGGTCTTGGTTGTGGGCGCGGCCACCAACGCGGTTTCGAGCCTCCAGCACGATCACGGACTTCCCGTGGCGGTGAAGCTCGATCGCGGCCGTCAGCCCGGCGAAGCCCGCCCCCACGATGGCGACGTCGGCCCTCCGGCGCCCACCACGCCGCGACTTGGCAAGGACTCCAGGCGCGCCGGCGAGCGTCGCCCCGGCTGCGCCGGCGGCCGCCGAGCCGACGAGCCTGCGTCTGGTGAGCTTCGATTCGGAGCCCAAGGGGCGAGAAATTCTCCCAACGCCAGGCACCCAGGGCAAACCACAACCGGTGGTTTCAGACTACCTCGGGGTGGCTTGACGATCGAATGTCGGTTTGACCACCGTATGGGTGGTCAATCGCTCACTCGATCCGGTTAGGCGCCGTTGACCTCGACGATGATCGCGTCGCCCTGGCCGCCACCCGAGCAGATCGCGGCGCAGCCGAGGCCGCCGCCGCGGCGGCGAAGCTCGTGGACCAGGGCGCCCACGATGCGCGCGCCCGAGGCCCCGATTGGGTGGCCGAGCGCGATCGCGCCGCCGTTGACGTTGACCTTGTCCTCGTCGATCCCGAGCATGCGCATCGAGTTGATCGCCACCGATGCGAACGCCTCGTTGATCTCCCACAGCTCGATGTCCTCGGCGCTCTTGCCGATCTTCTCCAGGGCCTGCTGCGCCGCCTTGGCCGGCGTGCGCGCCAAGTAGGGGAAGTCGTCGGCGACGGTGCCATAGGAGAGGACCCGCGCGACTGGCGTGCGTCCCTCGCGGTTTGCCCACTCGTCCGAGGCGACGACCACGGCGCCCGCCCCGTCGTTGACGCCGGGCGAGTTGCCCGCCGTGTGGGTGGCGTCGTCGCCGCCGACGGGGCGGAGCTTGGCGAGGACCTCGACGGTCGTTTCCGGGCGGATCCCCTCGTCGGCTGCGACCTCGACCTCGTCCTTCTTGCGCTTGACGTTCACGGTCACGATCTCCTCGGCCAGGATCCCGTCGTCGGTTGCCTTGGCGGCGAGCTGGTGGGATCGGGCGGCGAACCGGTCCATGTCGGCGCGGGTGATCTCGAGCTCGTTCGAGACGTCGGAGGCCTCGTTGATCATTTGCTTGCCGGTGAACGGATTGGTCAGCCCGTCGTGCGTCATGGAGTCGATGGCCTGGACGTCTCCCATGCGGAACCCGAACCGCGCGCCGGGCAGCAGGTAGGGCGCCTGGCTCATGGACTCCATCCCTCCGGTGACCGCGAGACCGACATCGCCGGCTCGGATCGCCTGGTCGGCGAGGCCGATCGCGCGCATCCCCGACGCGCAGACCTTGTTGATCGTCTCCGACGGAACCTCGCGCGGAATCCCGGCCTTGACCTGGGCCTGGCGTGACGGGATCTGACCCTGCCCGCCCTGGAGAACCTGGCCGTAGATCACCGTCTCGACCTCCTCGGGCTCCACCTCGGAGCGCTCGAGCGCGGACTCGATGGCCTTGGCGCCAAGGTCGGTTGCGTCGAGCGATGAGAGCCCTCCTCCCATCTTCCCGAACGGGGTGCGGGCGGTGCCGAGGATCACGGTTTGGGACATCTGAGCCTTTCGTGGAAGGGCGGCCCCGCTTTGGCCGCGAGCTTGACCTTTGCGATGGATGCTAGTGATCGAGAGAGTCCATCCGGAAACCCCGCGTGTGCGGGTGGCGAGTGCCGGAGGGCGCCAGGCCACCGACGCAGCCGGCGTGGCGTACTTGAAGAGTACGCGAGCCAGCGAGGAGGCCGCCTGGCGTGATTCGGCGCCGCCAGGCGTGCGCGGGGGGTTTTCGGACGGACTCTGATTAGACTCGCCGCCCGTGCAGGTCGAGGTCACCGGACAGCCGCTCGAAGGCGTCGACGCCGATCTCGAGGTCTTCGGCCTGGCTCAGGGGGAGGAGCTCGACCCGGCCTACCGCGAGCTCCCAGGCGCCGGAGACGTCCGCGCCGGCTTTCGCAAGCAGGCTCTGCTGCGTCCGGACGAGACCCGCCGGCTCCTCGTCATCGGGCTGGGCAAGCGCGAGGAGCTGGACCCGGAGCGCCTGCGGATCGCGGCGGCACTGGCGGTCTCGCAGGCGGGCACCTTCGACGCCAGGACGATCGCGTGGCATCTCCCCGGCAACGGGGCCGCGACCGCGACTCCGGCGACGCTGGCCGCGGGGCTGGTCGAGGGAACGATCCTGGCCTCGTTCCGGTTCGATCGCTACAAGTCCAGCGATCCGGACGACCCGCCGCCGGCGCGCGTCGAGCGCCTCCTGATCTCCACCCCCGACGGGGCCGACGCGCCGGCCGACGCGATCGCGGCCGCACGTGTGTCCGCCGAGGCCGCGAATCGCGCGCGCGAGCTCCAGGCCCTGCCGGCGAATGTCGTCACGCCCGCCTATCTGGCGCAGCGGGCTCGGGAGATCACCGAGGCCTACGACGCGGTGGAGGTCGATGTCCTGGGACGCGCCGAGATCGCCGAGCGCGGCATGGGCGGGCTCGTGGCAGTCGCCCAGGGGAGCGCGCAGGAGCCGCAGCTCATCTCGCTGCGCTACGCGCAAGGGGATTCGAACGGCGAGACGATCGGGCTCGTGGGCAAGGCCGTCACCTTCGACACGGGTGGAATCTCCATCAAGCCGTCCGCGCGGATGGAGGAGATGAAGATGGACATGTCGGGCGGCGCCGCGGTGCTGGAGACGGTGGCGGCGATCGCCGAGCTCGGGCTGCCCGCGAACGTCGCCGCCTGCGTGCCCTCGACGGAGAACATGCCCAGCGGGACGGCCACCCGCCCGGGCGACATCATCACGCAGCTCAACGGCAAGACCGTCGAGGTGAACAACACGGACGCCGAGGGGCGCCTGATCCTGGCGGACGCCCTGACCCACTGCGTCCGCGACCTCGGGGCCGACCGCCTGGTGGACATCGCGACGCTGACGGGCGCGGTGGTGATCGCGCTCGGCTCGACCTACGCGGGCCTGCTCGCCAACGACGATGCGTGGGCGGACAGGGTTCTCGCAGCGGGCCAGCGCACGGGGGAGCTCGCCTGGCGGCTTCCCCTCCACCCCGAGTACAAGGAGCTGACCCGCGGCAAGGATGCGGACCTCACGAACAGCTCCTCCAAACGCAAGGCCTCGACGATCTACGCCGCGGAGTTCCTGGAGGAGTTCACGGACGACGTCCCGTGGGCGCATCTCGACATCGCCGGGACCGCCTGGGACGTCGGCCGCGCGTACGTGGGCAACGGGCCCACGGGGTTCGGCGTTCGACTGCTGATCGCGCTCCTGGCCGAGAGCGCGACCTGACGTGGACTTCGACCTGAGCGACGAGCAGCGCCTCCTGCGCGACACGGTGCGCGATTTCGCCACTCAGGAGGTGGCGCCGGTGGCCGAAGAGCTCGACCGGACGAAGGCCTTCCCCTATGAGATCGTCCGCAAGATGGGCGAGCTCGGTCTGATGGGGATTCCGTTCCCGGAGGAGTACGGTGGCGGCGGGGCCGACACGCTCGCCTACGCGCTGGCCGTCGAGGAGCTCGCGCGGGTCGACTCCTCGGTTTGCATCACGATGGCCGCGCACACCTCGCTCGGCACGATGCCCATCCACCTGTGGGGGACGGCCGAGCAGAAGGCCGAGTGGCTGCCCGAACTGACCAGCGGACGCAAGCTCGCGGCGTTCGGGCTGACCGAGCCGGAGGCCGGCTCCGACGCCGGCGCGACTCGAACGCGCGCCACGCTCGACGGCGGCGAGTGGGTGATCGACGGTGCCAAGCAGTTCATCACCAACGCCGGCACCGACATCTCGGGCTGCGTGACGATCACGGCGCGCACCCCCGACGGCGAGATCTCCAACCTAATCGTCCCCAACGGGACGCCCGGCTACGAGCAGGGTGAGCCGTACCGGAAGATGGGGTGGAACGCCTCGGACACCCGGCCGCTCAGCTTCGACGGCTGCCGCGTCCCCGAGGCCAACCTCCTCGGACGGCGAGGCGAGGGGTTCAAGCAGTTCCTGCACATCCTCGACGGTGGCCGCATCGGCGTGGCCGCGATGGGCGTGGGCCTCGCCCAGGGGGCGCTCGACGAGGCGCTGGCCTACGCGAAGGAGCGCCGCGCGTTCGGGCAGCCCATCGCGAAGTTCCAGGCGATCCAGATGAAAATCGCGGATCTCTCCGCCGAGCTAGAGGCCGCGCGACTTCTCACGTACAAGGCCGCGATTCAAAAGGACCGCGGCGAGTCGTTCACCCTCGTCGCCGCGCAGGCGAAGCTGAAGACCGGCCGGCTCGCGGTGCGGGCGACCGAGGAGGCGGTCCAGATCCACGGTGGCTACGGGTACATCGAGGAGTACCCCGTGTGCCGCTTCTACCGCGACGCCAAGATCCTCACGATCGGTGAGGGGACCGACGAGGTGCAGCAGATGGTGATTGCCCGCCTGTTGGGCTGCTAACCGGTCGCAGACCGCTGTTCGCCCAATTTGGGGCTTGATTCTCGCCCTTTGTCACGGTCGCCACGATTCCGGCCGGGGGGCGGCGTAGAGTCGCTCCGTCGTCGGACGTTCGAGCTGGGGGATCAAGTGGACAGAAAGCAGAACGGGCGCAAGCGTGAGCCGTCCCGACTCGCCCTGGAGCTGGCCGAGGCCTTCGCGCCGTGTGCGGAATGGTCCCAGGTCCGCGTGCAGCGCGGAGCGGGTGGCCGCCGCACTCGCGTGATCGTCGCCACCGAGGGCGGGGGTGCAGCGGCTGGCGCGCCGGCGCCATTCGACTGGGCAACCGGAACGCTTTAGCTGATCGATCAGGCCCGGGGCTGGGGCTGGTGTGGATGGGCGCGATCGGGCTCGTCAGCCATCCTCGACCGCCTCCAGCAGCTTCCGCGCGGCGGTCGCCGGATCGGTTTCGCGCTGGGTGACGCTGTCGAGGAGCTCCTCCCAGCCCGGGTCGCTTGCTGCCCGCTCCTCGAGCCGGCGGCGCAGCCGCGCGGCGGCGATGCCGAGCACCTCCGCGCGCAGGTTCCGCGCACGGCGCTCGGCGAGCGAACCGCTCTCGGCGATGTGATCGCCGTGGGCGTCGATCTGGCGAAGCAGCTCGGCGATCCCCTCGCCCTTCGCGGCCTCGGTCTTCACGACAGGGACCTTCCAGGGACCCTGCGGCCCGAGGCCAAGAGCCGAGCGGACCTCCCGCACCATCGTGTCGGCAAGCGGGTGATCGGACTTGTTCACCACGATGACGTCGGGGATCTCCATCACCCCCGCCTTGAGGGCCTGGATCGAGTCGCCGGAGCCGGGCATGAGGGCGAGCACGATCGTGTCGGCGTGGTCCACGATGTCGATCTCCCCCTGCCCCACGCCGACCGTCTCCAGCAGGACGTCGTCCTTGCCCGACGCGTCCATGAGCAGGGCCGCCTGAAGCGCCGCTTCGGCGAGCCCGCCCAGGGAACCCCTCGTCGCCATCGACCGGATGAAGACCTCGGGATCGAGGAAGTGATCGGCGAGCCGGATTCGATCGCCCAGCATCGCCCCCTGCGTGAACGGGCTCGAGGGATCGATGGACAGTACGCCGACTCCACGGTCTGCCTCGCGGAGCTTCTCCGTCAGCGCCCCGATGAGGGTGCTCTTCCCCACGCCGGGCGGCCCGGTCATGCCCACCACCCGAGCCTTTCCCGTGCGCGGAAAGAGCTCGGCGACGAGCCGGTCGCCCTCCGGATCGCGGTTCTCGACCAGGCTTATCGCCCGTGCAAGCGCCCGCTTGTCGCCCGCCAGAACGCGCTCGGCGAGCGGGGCGTCGGCGGATTGGGCTGCCTCGGGCATGCGGAGCGGAGTGTACGTCTCGGTCCGCCCGGTTCTCGCCTGCGCCGCCGCAATAGAGTCCGAGCGCGTGCTTCGCCTGTTCAGGTTCCTCGCTCGCAACCGGATGCTCACGCCGAAGTACGCGCGCCTCGCCCTTCGCTATGCGTGGCGGCGGCTGCTGACACCGGCGGGGTGGCGATGGCAGACGGACGGGCTGCTGTTCCTCGGAAGGCGCCTGGAGATCCAGATCGGGCGGAAGGGGACGATCCGCTTCGGCCGCTTCGTATGGCTCGGCGACGGGACGAAGATCCGCTGCCACGAGGGGGAGGTCGTGATCGGGCCGAAGACTGTGCTGGGTCAGGAGTGCACGATCTCGGCCTACCAGCACGTGCGCATCGGCGAGCAATGCGTGATCGCCGACCGGGCGATGTTCATCGACTTCGACCACGGTGCGGTCGAGGTGGAGCGCCCGATCCGGGTGCAGGGCATCTACAAGCGAGACGTCGACGTGGGCTCGAACGTGTGGATCGGCTACGGCGCCTGCATCCTGCGCGGCGTGCAGGTGGGCGACAACGCCGTCATCGGCACCAACTCGGTGGTCACCCGCGACGTGCCGGCGAACGCCGTCGTTGGAGGCGTGCCGGCGCGAATCCTCCGCATGCGCGACGCGCCAAAGCGCCTGCGCTGGCCCGATCCCGTCGAGCCGGAGCCTGAGGGCGCGCCGGCGCCACGAGAGCGCAACTCCGAGTAGCGTCAGACCAGCTCGCGCGTGAGCTCCGCGTAAAGCGCGGCGGTCCGCTCGGCGACGTCGAGCCAGTCGAAGCGGCGGACGTGCTCGTAGGCCTCGGCGACGAGGCGGCGGCCGAGCTCGTCGTCCGACAGGACGCGGGCCGCCACGTCGACCAGCGCCTCGGGATCCCGGGCGCGGAAGCGTAGGCCGGCCTCCTCGTGCGGGACGACCTCCCGCAGGCCGCCCGTGTCGGCCACGATGCATGGGCATCCGGACGCCATCGCCTCGAGGGCGACCAGACCGAACGGCTCGTAGATGGAGGGCACGACGCAGACATCGGCGATCGGGTAGAGCGAGTGCAGGACGTCGTCGCCAATCCAGCCGAGGAAGGAACCGTGCCCCATGAGCCCGAGCTCGTCCGCTTGGCGCCGCAGCTCTTGCTCGTGGGTTCCGGATCCGGCGACGAGGAAACGGGTGCGGGGCAGACGCTCGATCAGCACCGGCATGGCCTCGAGCGCGAGCTGGAAGCCCTTCTCGTACACGAGGCGACCGATCAAAAGTACGAGCTTCTCGTCCGGCTCGGCGAACTCGAGGCGCAGGCGCTCGAGCTCGGACGCGGACTGGGGCCGCAGGTCGTCCGGGTCGATGCCATTCGGGATGACGGCCACCTTCGAGTCATCGACGCCGAAGATGTCGGCGATCTGCTCGCGCATGTAGTACGAGCAGGCGATCACGCGGTCCGCGCGGTTCGCGATCCACTGCTCGACGCCGTGGATGTGCGATTGCGGGTGCTTGTCGACCCATCCCTGGTGGCGGCCGTGCTCGGTCGCGTGGATCGTCGTCACGAGCGGCGAGGAGAAGCGCCGAGCCAGGTGGTCGCACGCCATCGCGACGAGCCAGTCGTGTCCGTGCACGAGGTCGAAGTCGTAGCGGTCCCCGAGCTCGACGCCGGCGGCGAGCATGTCCGCGTTCATGCGCTCCACCCAGGCGACGAACTCGCCGAGGTCCGTCGGGCGCCGCGGCTCCAGGACCCTGTGGAGCGACACGCCCGCGACGACCTCCTCCGCCGGCGATTCCTCGCCGCCGCGCGTGAGCACGTGGACGTCCGTGTCGAGCTCGACGAGAGCCTCCGAGAGCTTTCGCACGTGACGGGCGAGCCCACCCTCGATCAGCGGCGGGTACTCCCAGGAGAGGATCAGGACTGAGGTCACGGTCGGGAGCGGGCGGAACGGTTTCGCTACGGCTCCAGCAGCGGGGCGAGGCTGAGGTCTGGTGCCAGGTTTCGCATGCGGGGATCGGGGCCGCCGGCCTCCGCGCCCGGATCCGGCCCGGGGCCGCGCCGGCCGGAGTGTATGACCTCGAGCAGCGCCCGCGCGTGGGCTGTCGAACGCTGAAACGGGTAGTCGCCCGCCTGCTCGCGCCGGTCGAGGAATGCCCAGTCGCTCGCCTGCAGCGCGAGGAGCTCCCGCGCCGCCCGCTTGGCCGCGGAAGGGGACAGCTCCCCGGAGGCGAGCGCCCTGAGAAGCCGCAGCTCCAGCCTGCGCGCCGCCCATGCCATGTCCCCTACGGCTGGGGAATCCCAGGTGCGAAGGTCCTTTCCCTCCCCCCAAGTCGAGTCCATGAGCGCACGAGCTTCCGGCTCGTGGCTCTCCAGGGCCTCCGTGAGCGCGACGAGGCGGATCCCGCGTGCGGCGGCATCCCGCAGGACGGCGGCCAGCCACAGCGGGCCCTCGGACCACCAGTGGCCGAGGAGCTCGGTGTCGACGGCGAACGTGACCAGGCCCGACCGCCCGCGCTTGGAGCGAAAGCGCTCGAGCCTGGCCGCCACTCGATCGAGGAACTCGGATGCATGGCCAGCGGCTCGATCCGCGGCCGCCGCCGGGTCGCAGGGGTCTCCCGAAACCGCCCAGAGCCTCGTTCCCTCCATCGAGAGCCGGTGGAACTCGGCGTACGCGACGTCGGCGGGGTAGCCGCCGGGCGACCACACGAGCTCCACGGTGTCCCAGTCGATCGTGAAGGCGACGAGGCCGTCTCGTGTCCGCACCGGAGCGAGGGCATCGAGAGAAGCCTCGTAGCGGCTCTGATCCGTGCAGACGAACCGCAGGTCGCGCTCGGCAAGGAGCGGCGCGATCCCGGAGCCGTACGCGCATTCCGGCAGCCAGAAGCCCCGCGCCTCCCCGAAGCGCCGCCGATGCGAGCGCAGCGCCGCGTCGATCTGGAGGCGCCGGCCCGCGGTCGTGGCGACGAGCGGCAGCACGGCATGGGTCGCCGCCGTGGGAATGAGCGCCACATTTCGTTCCGCTGCCTCCCGGAATGCCGCGAGGACGTCGCCATCCAGCCCCGACAGCCGCTCCACCGACCGGCGGTAGCGATCGGCCTCCGCCCCAGCGGCGGGACGCAGCTCCATCGGCGCCTCCGACGCGTCCCGCTCCGCCGCGCCGAGGCGGTAGCGCCGCAGAAATTCCTCCATTCGCGTTGCGACCCCGGGAGCTTCGAGTTGATCCGCGAGGACCGGCGAAACCGTCATGGTGAGGTCGCGAACGTGCTCGAGCACCGGCAGGTAGGACCGGGCAACGGCGTCGAACAGCCACTCCTCGCCGAAGGGGTACGTCCCGAAGCCCTCGACGTACGGCATGTGCGAGTGGAGGACGATCGCGAGGTCGCCGACGGCCTCCCGGCGGTCAGGCACGGCAGACCGCCAGGAGGTCGAGTGCGCGGTCGAGGTTCCCATGGGAGGTCAGGCGGAAGTCGGTCGAGGCGATACGGGGCACGAAGCGTGAGTAGAACGGCTTCGTGATGCCGAGGGCGGAGTGCAGGCGGTCCCAGCCCGCACGCAGCGCAAGCTCGTGGAGTCGCAGCTTGCGGGCATGGAACACGCCCAGGATCTCGACCCTCGAGAAGCTCGGCTCGAGGAGCTCCCGGTACTCGGCGAGGGTGTACTCCCGCAGGTGCCAGGGGTTCTCCGACTTCTCGGCACCCGGCGGCGCCAGGGTCAGCCGGTTGGGGGTGCTGACGTAGGCGAGGGGGGCGACTTGGGCAAAGCGCTCGAGGAGCGCTCCGGCCTCGTGGATGTGCTCGATCGTCTGCAGGAACACGATCGCGTCGCACCGATCGCCGAACTCCTCGACGAGGCCGCGCTCGAAGCGGAGGTTCGGGCGCCGGTACCGGAGGCGCGCGTGCTCGTGAGCCTCCGGATTGGCATCGACGCCGACGACGTCCGCCGCCGTACGGGCGAGGACGTCGGCTCCGTACCCCTCGCCGCAGGCGAGGTCGGCGACCCGCAGTCCCCGCACGCGCTCGGCGATCCACTCGTAGGTGGCCAGGTGACGTTGGAACCAGTAGTTCTCCTCCGGCACGTCGGGAAGGGTCCGCTCGCCGGTCAGCGCCAGCGGTGGCACGCCGGGGGGTTGGTTCTGTTGGACGTGCTTCACGGGCAGGTAGCAGGTAGCAGGCAGACGGCGGGACCGTAGCTTCTCCCTGCTGCCCGCTCCCTGCTTGCGGTTGCGTACAGTGCCCTCGATGCCCGCCCGATCCGCCGTTCCCTCGCAGTTCATCAAGGACGCCAACCTCCGCTATCACGACGCCGCCGCCGCCGAATACGACTCGAAGTGGGGGATCGACTTCGGCCCCATCGGACAGGATCAGGTGCGCGGGAAGTTCGTCAAGGCGCTGGGGAGCTGGCCGGCAGCGCCCTTCGGCGACGCGCTCGAGATCGGCTCGGGGACGGGCTACTTCTCGCTCAACCTCATACAGCTCGGCGCGATCGACCGCCTCGTCGCCACGGACCTCTCGCCCGCGATGCTCGGCACCCTGTCCACCACTGCAGGGCGCCTGGGCCTGGCCGTGGAGACGAAGGTCACCGACGCCGAGAGCCTGCCCTTCGAGGACGGGAGCTTCGACCTCGTCTTCGGCCACGCCGTGCTGCACCACCTGCCGGACCTGAACACGGCCCTCTCGGAGTTCCACCGCGTGCTCCGGCCCGGGGGCTCGCTGGGGTTCTGCGGCGAGCCGTCCCGCTACGGCGATCTGCTCGCGGCGCTCCCGAAGCGCGGCGCGCAACTCGTCGCCCCGCTGTGGCGGTTCGCCCTCGGCGCATCGGCGCGCACCTCCGACAACGGGCGGGGGAGCGACGCGCACGAGCTCGAGCCCGAGGTGGACGTGCACGCGTTCGCTCCGGCCCGGCTGCGAGAGCTCCTCGGGATGGCCGGATTCGAGCGCGTGCGCATCACCGGCGAAGAGCTCCTGGCGAACGTCTACGGGTGGACCGTGCGGACCCTCGAGGGCTCGGCCGAGCCCGATGAAGTGCCGTACCGGTGGCGAGAGCTCGCCTTTCGCGGCTACCTCGCCCTTCAGCGCGTGGACACGGCACTGCTCGAGCCCCGGCTTCCCCCATCGCTCTTCTACAACCTCGTGCTGTCGGCGCGAAAGCTCGCTTGAGCCGGACCCAGTACTACTGCGCGACCACGCTCGACGGCTTCATCGCCGAGGCCGACGACACGATCCGGTGGCTCACGGGCTACGAGGGGAGCTACGAGGGCGCGGGCGCGGTGCCGATGAAGGGCACCTACGACGAGTTCTACGACGGCGTGGGGGCGCTCGTCAGCGGGTCGGTGACCTACGAGTTCGTCCTCAACGAGGTGGAGGAGTGGCCTTATCGGGGCAAGCCCTGTTGGGTCCTGACCTCACGCCACCTGCCGAAGCCGGAGGGAGAGGGTGTGGATGTACGGTTCGCCAGCGGCGACGTGCGCAACCTCCATCGCGAGATGGCCGAGGCGGCGGGCGAGCGCAATCTCTGGGTCGTGGGTGGCGGGAACGTCGCCTCGCAGTTCGCGGATGAGGGATTGCTCGACGAGCTGATCGCGACGGTGGTGCCCGTGGTGCTCGGTGCCGGCAAGCCGCTGTTCGATCGCCGGCTGCCGGGCGGCCCCATGCGCCTGACCGGGACGCGGGCCTTCGACACCGGCATGGTCGAGGTCCGATACGAGATCGATCGAGGATCGACCTCAACCTAGCGGCACCCTCGCCGGGAGGCCACCAACCGCGTCGGTCGGCCGCCGGCCTCAAAGCTGGCGCGGAGGACGCGTCCACGGCCGCGGTAGCTCCATGCCGCGCCGCGGAGCGGCCCGCCGTCGATGGTGACCCGGCATGGCCTCCGCCAGTCGGGGAGGCCTCCCAATGCCGCCTGCAGGGACCACCGGCGCTGCCGGGGGTCGTCGATGCGGAGCACCCATTTGCCCCGCTTGGCCTTCGAGCGGAGCGTCCCGTGCTCGAGGAACCTCGCCGAGCTTCGTCGATCCGGGAACGCGATCAGCTCCATTCGCCGGCGCCGGTCGCTCAGATGGACGAGGGCCTTCCCATCCCCGTATGGCGCGAGCGTGTCCACTTCGGGAGGAAGCATCGGCAGCAACGTCCCGGCGCGCGCCAGCAGGGGAAGCTGGCGCAGCGGCGCCGGCAGCGTCACGTCGCGCCCGCCTCGGCGCATCGCCGCCCTTCGAAGCCGCAGGGAGCCATCGGCCTCCCGGTAGCGCACCGAGCGCCACAGGTCCACCCAGCGCCCCGAGGGCAGGTAGAGCGTGCGCCGCCGCGCCGCCGGCTCGAGCACGGGCGCCGCGAGCAGGTCGGGGCCGAACATGAACTCGTCCTCGCGATCGGCGGCGCGTGGATCCTCGGGGTACCGGAGCATCAGCGCTCGCATGATCGGCATGCCATTTCGCCGGTAGGCGGCAGCCGCGGCTTGGATGTACGGATAGAGCTGGGTGCGCAGCTTCGCGTAGCGGCGCCAGTTGTCGAGCTGGTCCGGGTCGAAGACCTGGGGGCGGGGCTTGTCGGGAATCGCGAACCCGTCGGCCTCGGTGCGCATCACGCCCGAGACCGCGCCGAACTGAACCCACCGGGTGAGCAGTTCCGGGGTGAGCCGCCGGTCGAACAGCGCGAAGAAGCCGCCGATGTCCGAGCCCCACACGCCCACGCCCGACAGGCCCATCGTCAGACCGTTCTGCACGGCGGAGCGGAGGCCATCGAAGCCCCAGCCCGTGGTGGGATCCCCGCCCCAGACAACGGGGGCGCAGCGCGCGGCGCCCGTCCAGCCGGACCGGATGAAGCGCAGGATCGGTCGTGATCGCGAGCGGGCGAACCGGTTGGCGGCGCAGTGGTAGAGGCGCGGGTAGCGGTTGTGCATGACGGTTCCGTCGGCGCCACCGGCCGAGCGGCCGTCGAGCGGCGTGTACTCGCCGAAGTCCTCCATCCAGCCGTCGTAGCCGTGCCTGACCGCCTCGTCGAGCAGGCTCGAATACATCGGTTCAGCCGACGGGGACGTGAAGTCGAACTGCGAGACGACGAACTCGTTGTACCGGTACACGTAGGGTGTCCCGGCTGCCGTCTCCGTCAGCGCTCCGGCCCCGGAGGCGTCGTCGTAGGCGGGCTGATAGTCGGTGCAGATCATCGGGTTGAAGTAGGTCGTTACGGCATAGCCCAGGGAGTGGAGGAAAGCCGTTCGCCTGCGCTGCTCGTCCTCGGCCCCCTGCTGCGAGCCGCAGGGCAGATAGTGCGTATAGGTCTGCGCGACGGAGACGGGAGAGTCCGATCGGCGCATAAGAAGGGCGTCGACCTGGTCGTCCCTGGGCTGATACCAGGGCCCGAGGAACCACGGCGCGGGCGCCGGCTGGCGACCGATGGCCGCCGTCAGCCGTCGCAGGACGTCCGAGGGCTCCGGTCCGCCGAAGAAGCGCACTGACAGCTCGGTGGGCGGCGGCCCGGTGGCCGACTCCCTGTACGCCCGCGAAGCTGTGGTGACCTCAACGCTCCACGCGTCGGGTCGATGGGTGCCGAGCCGGAAGTAGCTGGTTCGCGACCCGTCGACCAGCACGCCGTATCCGGAGCTCGAGAGCAGCCAGGGCATCGGGAAGTAGGTCGCGTCGCTGCGGGGCCGGAAGCCCCAGTTCGGGACGAAGGCGGGTATGAAACGGCGCTCGTTCGGCTGGAATGGGCCCTCGCCCGTGTAGTCCTCGACGGTGTTGCCGCGCTGGTCGACGGCGTTCGAACGCTCCCCGAAGCCGGTGTAGCGCTCCCTCCGCGGGGCGCGAAACCCCATCCCGACCGCATCGATCCAGGCAGTGGGACCCTCGATCCTGGCGTCAAGGCCGATCACGCCGTTGCCTTCCGGCGCGACGCGCACGTGAATCTTCCGGAGCGGGTCGTCGGTCGCGAGGGTGGCGCGGTACCCGCCGGCGCTCCCGTGCTGGGCCACGACCCGGGTCGCGTGGTGCCAGACGCTGCCGCGCGTCCGGAACCCGAGCGTCCCGCTGGGACCCGCTCCGGTGCCCGGAAACTCCGAGAGCACGCGCTTCGAGTGGCGGCCCAGCAGCGTCAGCTGCCACGGATCGGGGCGCACGTCGGCGCGCAGGGTGCCCGCGTCGGCGACCACGTCGGCGCGGGCGGAGGACGCGAGGGCGACGCACAGCACGATCGCCACGACGAGGGTTGCCGGCGCTCGCACCGGCCGATCATAGAATCGGCTCGGCGCGCTATCCCAGGGCATCGGCGAACGCCGCCAGCGCACGGTCGACATCCGCGCGGGCCACCTCCAGATGGGTCACCGCCCGCACGTGACGCGGGTCGACGGCCTGAAGCTCGACCCGGTCCGCGAGTCGCCGCACGACGCTCGGGGCATCGTCGACCTCGAAGATCACGATGTTCGTCTCGACCGCTGCGGGGTCGAGTCGCACGCCCGGGAGCTCGGCGAGGCCCTCGGCGAGCACGCGAGCGTTCTCGTGGTCGTCGGCCAGCCGCTCCACGTGGTTATCAATCGCGTAGAGGCATCCAGCCGCCACGATTCCCGATTGGCGGAACGCGCCCCCGAGCATCTGCTTCCACCGCCACGCCTCCTCGATCAGCTCGTTCGAACCGGCGAGGACGGCGCCGACGGGCGCGCCCAAGCCCTTGGTGAAGTCGGTCCATGCGGTGTCGAAGCCGCCCGCGTAGTCGCTCGCCGAGACGCCGGAGGCGACGACCGCGTTCATCAGCCGCGCGCCGTCGAGGTGAGTGCGCAGGTCGTGGCGGCGGGCCACCTCGAGCACGCCGCCGACGGTCTCGAGGGGCCAGACGCGCCCGCCCCCGATGTTCGTCGTCTGCTCCACCGACACGAGCCGTGAGCGCGGCGCGTAGCGATCCCCGGGTGCCCGCACCGCCGCCTCGACCTGCACCGGGGTGAACACGCCGCCCTCTCCGTCCAGGGTCCGGATCATCGCCCCCGCGAGCTGGGCCGGGCCGCCCGCCTCGTAGTTGGCCGGATGGGAGGTGCGATCGACGATCACCTCGTCCCCGCCCGGGCGCACGTGCAGGCGGATCGCGATCTCGTTGCACATCGTGCCGCTCGGCAGAAACAGCGCCGCCGCGTGGCCGAGCAGCTCGGCGACGCGCTCCTGGAGCTCCCGTGTCGTGGGGTCGAGCCCGCGCTGCTCGTCCCCCACCTCGGCGGCGGCGATGGCGGCACGCATCCCCTCGGTCGGACGCGTCTGAGTGTCGCTGTAGAGGTTGACCGGCCGCACGCGGACGGCAGCTTAGATCGGACAGGAAGTGCGCCTAGCCGAAGGTGAAGGCGTAGCCCTCGATCCCGGCCTGCGGGCGCAGGGTCAGCACGTGCCGGGCGGG
The DNA here is from genome assembly GCA_046728915.1 of Actinomycetota bacterium. Taxonomy (GTDB): domain Bacteria; phylum Actinomycetota; class Thermoleophilia; order Solirubrobacterales; family 70-9; genus AC-56. The sequence continues at coordinate 23,497 of JBKPFQ010000094.1, forward strand.
CCGCGGCAGATCGACGAGGCGGTAGAGCCGCTGGGTGGTGATCGTCGCCACGCCGCCGTGAACGTCCGGCCCCGCGAGGGAGTTGGAAATCGGCTTGCCGTCGAGGAGCACCTGCATCGTCCGGGTCCTACCGGGCGAGCCGAGAACGAGGAAGACCCGCCGGGCGGAAAAGTTGAGCTCCAGGGTCGCTCCCGGACCCGCGGTCGCGGACTCGCGCCGGATCGTCCAGTCGCCGCCGTACGCGAGCTGGTCTTGCCCCAGCGACGCCGCCGGGATGTCGTCGAAGGGCTGCTGGCCGGGGAGGATCGGGCCGTTGGCGAACCGCTCGGCCCGCGCGGCCCCGAGGTACGACTCGGGCGTCGAGCGCGGATCCGGACGCTGGACATGGGCGTGCGCCTGGCCTCCCAACCGCCGGTCCCCGGCCTCGGCGAGCAGGCTGCGGATCGCATCCTCGGTCTCCGAGTAGGAGCCCTCGCCGAAGTGGACGAGCCGCACCCGCCCTCGTGCGTCGATCAGGTACTTGGCCGGCCAGTACTGGTTGTGGTACGCGTTCCAGGTCGCGGACTCGTTGTCCTGGACCACGGGGTAGGTGATCCCGAAGTCATCGATCGCCCGCTGGACGTTCCCGGCCTCGCGCTCGAACGGGAACTCGGGCGTGTGGACCCCCACGACGGTGAAGCCATCCCGGTGGTACTTGCGGTACCAGGCCTCGACGTAGGGAAGGGTCCGGATGCAGTTGATGCAGGTGTAGGTCCAGAAGTCCACCAGGACGACCTGACCGCGCAGCTGACCGATGCTGAGCGGCTCGCCCCCGGGCGTGTTGAACCAGTCCTGCGTGCCGATGAAGTTCGGCGCCCTGAAGAAGACGGGCAGCATCTTGCCCGCGGCGGCCTCGCTCGTCCCTCCCTCCTGCGAGGCCGGCCCCGAGCCGCGAAGCGAGGCGATGTCGTCGGAGACGCCCGAGCTCCCCTCGATGCGGCTGGTGGGATCCACGAGCGCCTCCGGTAGGTGGCCGGCGATGGCGTTCTCGAAGCGCACGTCGAGATTGGCGATCATCACCACGGCCACGGCGATCATCACGGCGCCCATCGCCACCTGGATCCGCGACCTCAGGGCGCCGAGGCGGTCGGTGATGCGGCGCCCGCCGCGCATCAGGACGTAGAGGACGATCGACGATCCCACCGAGTAGGCGAGCGCGACCGCCAGCCGGCCCACCGTGAAGTCCTGGGCGGCCGAGACGGTGATGACCCCCGCGAGGATCGGGCCGGCGCACGGCGCGTAGACCAGGCCCAGGCTCGCCCCCAGCAGCATCCCGGAGCCGAACCCGTGACCGTCGGGGCGGCCCGGTTTGGGCACCACTCGCGAGATCCAGCCCTCCACCCGGTCGGCCAACGGCTGCACGCAGAGGAGCACGCCGAACACCAGCAGGGTCGCGATCGCCAGGTCGCGGGTCAGGTCGTTCGGCAGCCCGAGCCCGGCGATGACGTAGACCAGCGCGACCGTGGCGAACGTGAACGAGAGCGCCAGGCCCAGGGCCACGCCGAGGGGCCGTCGGCTGCCGCCCGTGACCCCCGCCGACAGCACCGCGGGGAGCACCGGCAGCACGCACGGCGAGAGCGCCGTGCCGGCGCCCGCGAGCAGCGCAAACAAAACGAGCAGTACCACGGACTCAAGGTTCGCTAGCCGACCTCAATCGGATGTAAGTCGACCATCCGAGGCAGCCGTTACCCGCGGGGCTCGACGACCACCACGTCCTGACCATACGGGCTGGCGCCGCCGGCCCAGCGCCCGCGCTCGATCGGAGCGCGCAGGCGGAAGCCCGCCGCGTCGAGCAGCGACAGCGTGTCGTCTTCGCGGTAGGCGACCGCCCGCTCCGCGACCTCGGCCGAGTCGTACAGGTAGCCGTCACCCTCGTGCTCGAAGCGCCGCTCGGTGCGCCCCGCGCGAATCGCGGCCATCGTTTCCGCGTTCAGGAGGAAGAACGTCATCAGGCAGCTGCCGCTCGGGCGCAGGACCCGACGGATCTGGTCGAGGTAATGGCGAACCTCCGGCGGGAGCATGTGGGTGAACACGGAGGTGAGGAACACGAAGTCGAACGAGTCGTCCGGATAGGGAAATTCGAAGCTGCGTGGATCGAGGCGGCCGCCCGGGTTGTAAGCCTGATTCAGCACATCGACGTGGCGAAAGCGGAAGTTCGGGTGCTCGGACTCGATGTTCTTGCGTCACCACTCGACCGCCTCGGCGACCACGTCGAAGCCGTCGTAGCTGCCGGCCTCGCCGAGATACCCGGTGAGGGGCTCCGCCATCCGCCCCGTCCCGCATCCAGGCTCGAGCACCGCATGGTCGGGCTGCAATCCGCCGAGGTCGACGAAGGCGCTCAGGTAGCGCCTGCCGACGAACCGGCCCTTCGTCCCGGGCAGCGGTGCGCCGCTCACCGCTCCCGCTCCTCCTCCCGGTCGCCGCGGCGTACGCGAAATAGCCGGACCCTGCCGTCGATGCCCTTGAGGCGCCGCTCGCCCGCGAGCGACCAGCGATAGTCCGCGGCGGCCGCGTTGCGCACCTCCTCGCTCACCAGGACGCTCCCCGGGTAGGCGATCCCCGTGATGCGGCTCGCGAGGTTCACCGGGCGTCCGTACCAGTCGCCGGCGCGAGCCAGCGCCGGGCCTCTCGCGACCCCGGCCCGCAACGGCGGAAACCCCTCACCCTCCGCCTCGGAGCGCTCCACCAGGTCGAGCGCCGCGTCGAGCAGTGCGTCGTTGTCCGGCGACACGAGCATCGCCGCGTCGCCGATCATCTTCACCAGGCGCACCGGCGGATCGGCGACGGCGCTGGCCAGCTCGCCCAGGCGGCCGGTGAGCGCGCCGAGCTCCTCGGGCGGGAGCTCCTCGCCGAGCTTCGTGAATCCCACCATGTCCGCGAAGCACGCCGTGACCTCCTGGGCGCCGGGGAGCTGTCCGCTCCTGATCTCGGCCCTGCCGATGACGTCGCTTCGGACCTGCTCGCGGAGGTGCAGGTTCAGCACGTACTCGAGCAGGGGGCCCATCATCGGCCCGAGCTCGCGCGCCCCCTCGGCGAGTCGGCGACCGACCTCGGCCTCGTTGCCGCCCTCCGCCAGGGTTGACTCAGCCACCAGGGCTCGGCTGGCGGCCGCCACCTGGGCCAGGGCGAGCCCGATGACCCGCGAGACCTCCAGGATGCCGTCGTCCGGCAGGCCGGCCTCGCGAAGGGCGGCGATGCGCTTGGCGGCCTCCACGTCCTCGTCCGTGAACGCCGCCTCGTCCGGCCCCGGATCCGGGAGCCCCAGGGCGAGCCTGTTGCGGCGAAGCAGGTCCTCGTCGACCCCGGCCCGCTCGGCCACCACGGCCGCCATGTACCGGCGGCCCTCGCCCTCCAGCACTCGCTCGACGGGGAGCAGCGCGAGGCGGTCCTCCTCAACCGCCCGGCGCAGGTCCTCGAGCGAGGTCCCGTCGTCGGCCAGCTCCCCTAGGAGCTCGAGACGGGCCTCGCGCGCCTTTCCCCGCGTCCCCTTGAGCAGTCCCTCGCGCTCGAAGTCGATCGCCACGGCGCGATTCTTCCAGGGCCGGGCCGCTCGGTCATCCAGGCTGCCCCGGAACCGGAGCGCCCTAGAATGGCCCGGTGGCGGATGACGGCGTGGAACTGCCGATCTTCGAGCTTCCGGTGGTGATCCTGCCCGGGGAGCTGCTCCCGCTCCACATCTTCGAGGAGCGGTATGTGCGCATGATCGGCCACTGCCTCGAGACCGCGGAGCCGTTCGGCATCGTCTTCCGTGACGAGGAGGGCACGGCCCACCGCATCGGGTGCACCGCCAGGGTCACCGAGGTGCTGGAGCGCTTCGACGACGGGCGGATGAACATCGTCGTCACGGGAGAGCAGCCCTTCCGGGTCCTGGAACGCTTCGAGGAGGCGGAATATCCGGCAGGCGAGGTCGAGCCGATCGACCGCGGAGACGAAGCGGAGGATGAGGATTCCGAGGCGGCGGACATGGCCCGCCAGGCGTTCGCTGAGCTGGTCAAGCGCGTTTCCGGCGATCAGCCGCCGGAGGACCTCGACCTCGCCGCGGAGGACGCCTACGGCATCGCGGCGCGCGTCGAGCTCCCCGTCGAGACGAAGCAGGCCCTGCTGGAGCAGCGCTCCGAGCCCGAGCGCATGCGAATGCTCGGCAACGCACTGCGAGCACTGGTTGCCGCCGTCGCCCGCTCGGGCGAGATCGCCGAGCGGGCGAAGATGAACGGCAAGGTCATCGTCGGGTAGCTGCCGCGCCCTGGTCGGCTCTCGGTTCGATCAGCAGCGCACGGCCCACCGCGAGGATCTGGCCTTCGGCCGACGCCAAGGCGGCCCCGGCGTGGCGCTTGCGCCCTTCCGCTCCGAGCGGCCATGCCATGACGACGTGCTCCTCACCCGCGACGGCAGGCGCGTCGATTCGGGCGGTGATCCGCGCGAGCACGCTCATGGACAGCGCGCCTCCCAGGTATGCCGCGAAGTAGGTGGGGCAGTCGAGCACCGCCCATACGAACTCCGGAAGCGCGTGCCCGCCGGGGCCCGCGGCCCACGCCGGCGGCGTCCAGGGTGAGGCGACCAGCTCGCGCCCGCTCACCTCTCCCGCGAACACTCCGAACGAGTCGTCGCGGGCCAACCCGCAGACGAAGCAGCGGCTGAAGATGCCATCAGGCGCTCCCCGGTAGCGCTCCGCGCCCCCCCGGGCCTCCTCCACGCCCGGGGGCGCGGGCGCCTCCATCTGGAAGTCCGGCCTGGAGGTGGCTTCGAGGACCGGCGCCTCGCCGGCGAGCATGCGCACGGAGCCGTCGCCGTCGCGGACGACATCGAGCTCGGTGTCGAGCGGCACCGGACGCCGCAACGTGACCTCCGCCGGACCGCCGAGCAAACCGGCGGCGACGCCCGCGCAGTAACCCCCGTTGCCGCTGTCGAGGGGTCCGTTGAAGCGCCTCGGAATGGAGACGGACTTGGGCACCCGGCGGCGCTCAGCCGGCCCTGGCGATCGAGAGCACCTCGTCCGAGGTCGCGACCCTCGCGCCCGCCTCACGCATGTCGCGGAAGGCGCGCTCGGAATCTCCCTCGTTGACCTCGACGCCGCGCACCGCGTCCTCGACCACGATCACGTCGAATCCCTCCCGGCAGGCGTCGATGGCCGACGCCCGGACGCAGTAGTCGGTGGCGAGGCCGCAGACGTAGACGTCATGGACGTCGTGGTCGCGCAGGATGCGCGCGAGGTCGGAGTTCTCGAAGCCCGAGTAGCCCTCGTCGTCGCGCCCCTGGCCGACGTCCACGACGGCGTCGAGCTCGATGTCCCGCATGGCGGGATGAAAGTCCGCGCCGTGGGTTCCGCGGACGCAGTGCACCGGCCACGGGCCGCCCTGCTCGGCGAACGAGGCGTGGTCCGGGGGATGCCAGTCGCGGGTCGCGGCGATGAAGTCGAAGTGCCCAGCGAGCCTCTTGACCGGTTCCGCGATCTCGTCGCCCTCGGGCACCTCGAGCGCGCCCCCGGCGGTGAAGTCGTTTTGGAAATCGATGATCAGCAGGCCCTTTGCCATCGCGTATCCCCCTCGTGTGCTCGTCTTCGATGCTACTCCGCGAGCGCCACTGCCCCGCCCCGGCGCGGGTCGCCGCCGCCGCTGAGCTCGCCCGTGGCGGGATCGCGGACAACCGCGTGGACGCCGCCGAAGAACAGGTTTCGCTCCCGCCAGTGGACCAGCTGATAGCCGCGAGCGGCGAGCATGTCGAGCCCGTTCTCGTCGACCCCGGGCTCCGCCTGCACGGCACCCGCTTCGAAGTGCACGCGGGGCGCGGACACGGCGCCCTGAGCATCCATGTCGTCCGCGATGACGCGCAGGATCGTCTGCAGGACCGCCGACCGGATGCGGTTCGATCCGCCGCTTCCCAGCCCGGCCTCGAGCTCACCGTCGCGAAGCACCACGGTGGGGGACATCATCGAGGGCACCCGACGGCCAGCGGGAGTGACATGGAACCCGAGCGGGTTCAGATCCTCCTCGCCGAGCATGTTGTTCACGTGGACACCCGTGCCAGGCACAATCACGCCCGACCCCGTGCCGTTCGAGCAGGTCACCGCCGCGCACCGACCGTCCCCGTCCACGGCCGTGATGTGCGTGGTGGAGCCGAGCCGATCGCCAGCGCCGTTCGAGCCGGGCTCCGGGGGCCGGGTTCCGGAGCGCACTCGGCCGGCAGCAGGCTCAAGCCGGCTCGCCGACAGGAACTCCGTTTCGAAGCCCTCCTCGTACAGGCCGTGGAAGAACGCCTCGGTCCGAGCGACTTGTGCCTCCTCCATCGCGCCGACCACGCTCGGGAGGTCGGACGATCCCGCCAGATCGAGCAGCGCCAGGGCGAACGCAATGAGCACCCCACCCGAGGACGGCGGGGGGTTGGTGAGCACGTCGCGCCCACGGAAGCGCGCGCTGACCGGCTTGCGGATCCCGGGCTCGTAGGCGGCGAGATCGTCGGCGCCAAGTGTTCCCCCCCGCTCCACGACCCACTCGGATACCCGCCGGGCCGTCTCGCCACGGTAGAACGGCTCAGGCCCGTCGGCTCCGTAGCGCTCGAGCGCGTCGCCGAGCTCTCGGAACCTGAAGCGGTCGCCCTCGCGGAGGATCCGCCCCTCCGGGGCGTAGATCGCCTCACCCTCGGGCTGGTGCGTGAGGATCGGCTCCAGGATCTGGAATATGAACGCCTGCTGGGCGTTCACCTCAACGCCGTCCCTGGCCAGGCGGGCCGGCTCGCGCACGAGCTCGGCGAGCGGCATCGAGCCGAAGCGCTTCAGAGCGTGGGCGAGCCCCGCCGCCGTCCCCGGCACGCCGCACGACGCGGCGCCCACGTTGAAGACCTGCGGCGACTCGGGGCTGAAATACACGGGGATCGGCTCCAGCTCGGAGCGTCGCTCCCCGATCGTCCGGCCGGGCACCTCGACGAAGAAGTCGAGGAGGGCGTCCTGGCGCCCGGGATCGTGCACCAGCATGAATCCGCCGGCGCCGAGCCCGGTGAGCGGGCTCTCGGTGACGAACGACGTCAGCACCGCCGCGACGGCCGCATCCACCGCGTTCCCACCGTCCCGGAGGACCCGCGCGCCGGCCTCCGCAGTCAGCGGATGGCCCGCCGCCACAGCACCCCACGCGCTCACCGGCTCACCCTAGCCCCGCAGGCGACGAAAACCGAGTAGCTCAGTGGACGCAAACCGAGCGGCGAAGCGAGCGCACTTGGAACGTACGTGAGCGAGTCGCTCGGTTGAGGACGCTGAGATGCGAAGGTTTGCAGGCGCCTGCTAGCGGCCGGGGACGAATTCCGGGACGTCGATGGAGAGGTCGCGCGGGCGCGACTCGAAGCTCTTCGCGGTCCCGGCGCGGCGGTCCGCCGGGCGGCGTACGGCGGTCGTGCTCGTGCCCGCCACTCGGCGCTCGGCCCCGCCCGAGCCATCCTTGCGGCGGCCGCGCCCGTCGAAGCGCGTGGCGATGACGGTGACCCAGACCTGATCGGTGAGCGTCTCGTCGAGGTTCGCCCCGAAGATGATGTTGGCGTCGGGATGTGCGGCCTCCTGGACGACCTGGGCCGCCTCGGAGACCTCGAGCAGCCCCAGATCGGGTCCCCCCGTGATCGAGAGCAGGATCGAGCGCGCGCCGTCCACGGAGGTCTCGAGGAGCGGCGATGAGACGGCTCGCTCCGCGGCGGAGACCGCGCGGGTCTCCCCCGTTCCCATGCCGATGCCGAGCAGCGCCTGTCCGGCGTCCCGCATCGTGGTGCGAACGTCGGCGAAGTCCAGGTTGATGAGTCCGGGGAGCGTGATGAGCTCGGAGATGCCCTGCACGCCCTGGCGCAGGACGTCGTCGGCGACCTGGAACGCCTCCACCATGGTCGTCTCCCGTGCCAGGACGGTGAGGAGCTTCTCGTTCGGGACGACGATCAGGGTGTCGACCTCGGCCGCGAGCGCCTCGATCCCCTGCTCGGCCTGGGCGCCGCGGCGAGTTCCCTCGAACCGGAACGGCTTGGTGACGATGCCGACCGTCAGCGAGCCCACGTCGCGCGCGAGCCGCGCGATCACCGGGGCGGCGCCCGTGCCCGTGCCGCCGCCCACGCCGGCGGTCACGAACACCATGTCCGAGCCCTTCAGGAGGCGCTTGATCTTGTCCTGCTCCTGGATGGCCGCCTGGTAGCCGAGCTCGGGGTTCGAGCCGGTGCCGAGCCCCCGAGCGACGCCGCTCCCCAGATGCACCGTGACGTCCGCCGTCGACTGCTGGAGCGATTGAAGGTCAGTGTTGATGGCCATGAACTCGACGCCGGGGATCTGCGCCTCGATCATGCGGTTGATGGCGTTCACGCCCGCGCCGCCGACCCCGACCACGCGGATCACCGGCATGTGCGGCCGCGGCGGCCCGTGGTAATCGGCAAGGCCGGGCTCCTCGCGCCCGTATGCCGGCCCCTCGACGTCGTGCTCTTCGGCGAAGATCCGGGTCAGCCGTTCCTTCGGCTCCGGGATATCCGGCAGGTCCTCGACGCGGTAGGCGCGGACGCGCTCCGGGTCGGGCGGCGCCGGCTCCGGCTCGGGCTCGCGCCTCTCGCGGACCTCGGACGGCTCCGGCGGCGGTGCCGCGGAGGCCTCGGACTCGCGGTCGAAGACGCGCGTGGCCTCCTCGCTCGGGGCAGGCTCGGCGGGCTGCTGCCTGGTGGGCTGCTCCTCCTCTTCCTCGCGGATGGTGGAGCGGAAGAGATCGGCGAGCGGGCCCTCGCGCATGCTGGCCCGCTTACGACGCGCCATTCGTCAGGACCTCCTTGGCCAACTCTCGGTAGTACTGAGCGGCGTTGCCTTGCGGATCGTACTTGAGCACGCTGGAGCCTCGAACGGGTGCCTCGGCGAACTTGATGGCCTTGCGGATGCGCGACTTGAAGACGAGCTCGCCGAAGTTCTCCTCGAGGATCTCGACCGCCTCCTTCGCGTGGATGGTCCGTGAGTCGAGCATGGTCGGGAGGATCCCCTCGATCTGCACCCGCGGGTTGAGGTTCTCGCGAATCATCTCGAGCGTGTTCTGGAGCTGGACGAGCCCCCGCATGGAGAGATATTCGCACTGCACGGGGACGATCACCTTGTCCGACGCCGTCAGGGCGTTGACGGTGAGCAGCCCCAGGCTCGGCGGGGTGTCGATGCAGACGAAGTCGTAATCGTCCACGACGGCCGAGAGCGCCTTCTCGAGCGAGCGCTCCCGCCCGATCTGCATGCTCATCGCGATCTCGGCTCCGGCGAGGTCGATCGAGGCCACGGCGACGTCGATCTCACGGCCCTGGATCACCTCGCGGAGCGGGATGTGCTCAACGAGCACGTCGTACATCGAGCGCTCGACCTTGTCGGGGTCGATCCCCTGGCTCATCGTCAAGTTCCCCTGCGGATCGAGGTCCACGGCCAGCACGTCGTGGCCGGACTCGGCGAACGCCACCGCCAGATTGAGGGTGGTCGTGGTCTTCGCGACACCGCCCTTCTGGTTCGCGAACGAGATGATCCGCGCCCGGCGCTCGGACTCGTCGCCGATGTGGGCTCCCGGCGGCCGTCCCATGCCGGGCCGGCGGACGGGGGCGAGCGCCTGCTCGGCGCTCATCCGTGCCTCGTCGCCATCCTCCGGCTCCTGCCGGTTGACCGGCGGCTTCGGCTTGGGCTCCGGAGCCGGTGGCTCGGAGGTTGACTCCGTCCCGACCGGATCATCGGCGGAGGGGGCATCCTGGGCCAGGGGCTCCTCCACCTCCGGGGTCGCGACGGCCTCGTTCCCCCGCTCCTCCACGGGCTCCGGCCGGCGCTCCTCCTCGCTGGATGGAGCGCCTCGCTCCCGCTTTCGCGAGTCGCCGTTACTCGACCACTCATCCCCGCTCAGGGGGACGTCTGACTTGGAACCACGGTTGAAGAGACCCATTGATCGCGATTATTCGCACGCGCTAGTGCGTTTCCTCCTCATGAGACGCATTCACCGCAGACTCGATCCGCGGACCCGCATCAGGGTTTAAAGGGCCGTTCGCCGTCAAAGTATGTTCCAACGATGCGCGATCTCCTCAACAAGCGCCTGGTGATCGTGACCGGCAAAGGCGGCGTCGGGAAGTCGACGGTCGCCCTGGCCATGGGGCTTGCCGCCGCCGCGGACGGCCGGCGAACCATCGTCTGCGAGGTCTCCTCCCAGGAGCACACCTCGCACGTCTTCAACCGGGCCGAGGTCGGGTTTCACGAGGTGGAGATGGCGGAGAACCTGTGGGCGATCTCGATCGACCCCGACGAGGCGATGCGCGAGTATCTGCTCCTCCAGCTCAAGGTCCGGGCGATGCGCGACCTGCTCTACCGCTCGCGGATCTTCGGCTACCTGGCCGCCGCCACTCCCGGACTGCGCGAGCTGGTCACGATCGGAAAGATCTGGGAGGTCGCGCTTCCCGACCGCAAGGTCAAGAAGGGGCGCAAGTACGACCTCGTGATCGTCGACGCGCCAGCGACGGGCCACGGGGTCGCCTTCCTGCAGACGCCGCGGACCTTCGCGAACGTCGCGCGGGTGGGGCCGATCAAGGCTCAGGCCGAGGCGCTCGAGACGTTCCTGGTCAACCACCGCAAGACGGGGGTCGCCATCGTCGCGCTTCCCGAGGAGATGCCGGTCAACGAGACCGCGTCGCTCGAGCACACGCTCACCGAGGACGTCGGCGTCGCGGTGGATCGCGTGTACATGAACGCCCTCTATCCGGAGCGCTTCTCCAAGGAGGAGACCGAGCGCCTCGAGTCCCTGTCCGCGAACGGCAACGGAACGGCTCGTGCCGCGTGCCGGGCGGCGATCAGCGAGCGGCGGCGCGCCGTCGCCCAGCGCGAGCAGCTCGCTCGCCTCACGGAGCTCGTCGATGCGCGGGTGAGGACGCTGCCGTTCATGTTCAAGCCCGAGCTCGGGGTCGAGGAGATCCGCGAGCTCTCGGGAGGCATCGACTGATGGCCGGCGTCGGTGAGCTGCTGGAGGGCAAGCGGGTCTGCATCTGCGCCGGCTCGGGCGGCGTGGGCAAGACCACCAGCTCGGCGGCGATCGCGGCCGGTATGGCGGCGAGGGGGAAGAAGGTCGCCGTGCTCACGATCGACCCGGCGAAGCGATTGGCGGACTCGCTCGGGCTTCCAGAGCTTGGAAACGAGGAGCGGCGAGTCGACCCGAAGCTGTTCGCCGACGCCGGAGTCGAAACGGAGGGCGGCGAGCTCTGGGCGATGATGCTCGACGCCAAGGCCACCTTCGACGAGCTAGTGCGGCGCCACGCTCCGGACGCCGAGACGCGGGACCGGATCCTCTCCAACCGCATCTATCAGCAGCTCTCGAACGCCCTCGCGGGGTCGCAGGAGTACATGGCAATGGAGAAGCTGTTCGAGCTCCACGCCGAGGACCGGTACGACCTGCTGGTCCTGGACACGCCGCCGAGCCGCAACGCGCTCGACTTCCTGGAGGCGCCGCGCCGGCTGATGCAGTTCATCGAGGGTCGCGCCCTCCAGGTGTTCATGAAGCCGACGGGACTCGGGATGAAGGTCTTCGGGCGCGGCACCTCGATGATGTTCTCCGTGCTTCGGCGCCTCACCGGCGTCGAGGTGCTCGAGGACCTGTCGGAGTTCTTCCAGGCGTTCAGCGGCATGGTCGGCGGCTTCCGCGAGCGCGCCAAGCGAGTCAACGAGCTCCTGGCCAACCCGGAGACCTGCTTCCTCGTCGTCTGCGCGCCTCAGGGGGAGCCGATCACGGAGGCGGTGTACTTCCACCGCAAGCTCGTGGAGGCAGAGCTCCCTTTCGGCGGCGTGATCGTGAACAAGGTCCACTACGAGAGCGAGCTGCCCTCCTACGACGAGGGGCTCGAGCAGGAATTGGCCGACGCGCTCGGCGATCCCGACCTGGCGCGGCGGGTGATCGAGAACTTCGACGACTACCGCGCGCTCGCAGCGCGGGATCAGCGCAACATCAAGCGCCTGACGGCGGAGATGCGTGCCCGGCTGGTGATCCAGGTCCCGTACCTGGACGCGGACGTCCACGACCTTCCGGGGCTCATGCGGATGAACGAGTATCTGTTCGCGGCCGGCGCCCGGGAGCGCACGGTCATCGCGGCCGAAGCCTGAGTGGAGGGGCTTGAGCCGGCGGGCACGAGGCCCGCCGGTACTCAAGCCGCTCTTCCTGGGTGATCGGAGGAGAAAGCTCTTCCTGCGAGGGGCCGGTCGCGTTAGGACGCGCGAATCTGAGCGCGGCGACGCCGGTCGTAACTCAGCTCGCGCACGTTCCACTCGGTCGTCTCTGGCCGGGGAAAGAGGTACGCGACGCGATCGGCCGTATCGGTCCGGTCCCCGGAACGCTCATCCAGCAGCTCGGCGACGCGCGCGCCGGCCGCGTCGGCGGCCTCGCCGATCGTTCTCGGCTGGGGCCGGCGTGCCTGGGCTTCGTTGTCGAACACTGTCTCCTCCTCGGAGCGGGGGCGTGACTCGACCGTGATTCGCCCTCGATGCTCGGGGACCTGCAACGGCTCGGTCCCTCTCTCTCGCTCGACCTCCTCCCATTCGGTTGCGTCGTCCATCCAGAGCGTGTCCTGCTCGCTGTCGGGGCGCTGCGGCTCGGCTGGCTCCTGTTTGTCGGCGAGCTCCGCCTCCAGCTCGGCGACCGACATCTCCCGGGTCTCCTCGGACGCGATATCGGCGCGGGCGACGTCCCATTCCTCGTGGTCGCCGCGCTGCTCCGCGCGCCCCTCGCCGACGGCCAGCCCGTCCGCGAGCAGGATTTCGTCCGCCGTCGAGCGCAGGTCGGCCCCCAGATGGCCGCATGCGGCATCCCTCAAGATGGCGCGGGTCAGGGCCTCGACCGCGACCGCGGTCTGCGCCGGCGTCGGCACCCCGTTGCCGGAGGGCGCGGGCTCGCCGCTCCACAGCTCGCGCTCCAGGCTGACCGCGCGGTCGATGACCGCCATCGTCTCGCTGCGCTCCTCGGGCTCGGCGCACAACGCGGCGACGCGAATGGAGAGGCCCAGCTGGGCGGCGCCACCTCCATCCAGCACGAAGCGCAGGGTGAGCAGGTAGTCGTTGAGGGCGTCGACGACCACCGCACGCTCGAGGCCGGCCTCGAACCGGGAGATCGCCCGCGCCAGCGCCCCGGAGAGACCCGGCTCGCTCTTCGCGGGGCGCCCGAAGGCTGTCGACCGGTACGCGAGCGTGCGCGAGAAGACCGCGAGGTCAGCCAGCTCCTCCTCGGCGAGGCGGTACCCGCCGGCCCGCGGGCGTCCCGCGCCGGTCGCGATGCGGCGCCAGCGATGCTCTCCCGCGCGTGTCCACGCATAGGGTCCGATGCCGACGCCACCCGCCTTGAAGAGGCGAAGGGTCGTGATCAGCTGCCGGAAGGCCTCGACCGCGCGGGCTCCGGCGTCGATCTTCCCGCCGTCGGCCGGATCGGGTTCGCTTACTTGGGTCGCCGCAAGAAACGTGTGTTCCCAACCCGCCGCGCCCGAGCCCTCCGGAGCCTTGGCCTCGCCCGGGACGTCGACGGTGTCAGCGCGCACGATGGTCGCCGTCGCAAGCTCGAGCCGCGTCACCGGCATCTGGAAGCCCCGAAGCGGGATGACCACCTCGATCTCATCCTCGGCGATCTCGCCGCCCGCTTCGAGCTCGGCGATCGCCGCACCCAATCGGGCGTCCTCCACCGAGAAGTCGGTCGAGCCGGACCACAATCGACACAGGAAGACGATCCCGGCGAGCTCTCCCCGCTCGCGGCCCTTGCCCGGAACGGCGATGCCGAAGCTCTCGAGATACGGGGCGGCCAGGTCCGCGGAATCCACGGCGGCGCACGCCGCGCCAAACGAGTCGAGGGCGCGGAGCGCCTGCGAGTGATCGCGGACGAACTGCTCGGTCAGGGGGACGTACTGCGGAAGCGGCGATCCGGCCTCCGCCTCGTGGACGTCGTAGGGAAACTCCTCACCCTGCGCAACCAGCTCCCGAAGGCGCTTGGAGGCGTCGCGGGCCATCACCTCCAACGCCTCTCGAACCACCAAGTCACGCATGCACGGACGCTTCGCCCGGACATCGGACGCTCCTGCGAGTGCAACCGGGGTTGCAGGCCGTACGCCGACCCGCCGTAGACCAGCGAGGTCGAGATCCGCGCCCGAGCCATCGAGAGTCGAGTTAACTGGGCTCAGGCCGGTTAACTCGACTCTCGACGCATTAGCCCGCCCACGCAGCCGCTACTAGGCGGCGACGGCGGTTTCCCGGCGCTCGCTCGTGAGGAGCCAGCGCCGGCCGTAGGCGCGCATGTCCTCGATCAAGGGCATGAGAGCCTGCCCCTTCTCGGTCAGCGCGTACTCGACCCGCGGCGGGACCTCGGGGTAGGTGCGGCGCTCGACGATGCCGTTGTCCTCGAGCGCGCGCAGGCGAAGGGAGAGCGTGCGCGGACTGATGCCCTCGAGCGACCGCTCGAGCTCACAGAAGCGCTGGCTTCCCTCGGCGAGGTCGCGTATCAGAAGGAGTGTCCACTTGCCGGAGATGATCTCCGCACAGCATCCGACTGGACAGGGGTTCTCGGTCATTTGTGCCTTGGTGGCAGGGAAAAGTCGTTATCCGCGCCTCCCACCGCACGTCCGAGTATAGCCAAGGCTTTACCAAGTGAAGCGACTCTTGCGGGCGTGCCCGGGTCGCCGACGCCGCCCTGCCCAGGACTCTTGATTCGCTGGACTGGCGGGTCGCGAAGAGCTACGGTGCCTGCACCGCCGGACCCACCCGTCAAAGGAGGCCTCCCATGGGGGACGAGCGGCTCAGCGACGCGCAGGCAGAGCGGGTCATTCAGGCGTACCTGACGATGCTCCAGCGTCACCCAAGCGCCGAGGAGATGATCTCCACGGTGGTCACCGAGGACTTCGAGACCGGTTTCGATGGAGGCCACATGTGGAGGGGCCTGGACGGGCTCCGTGACTTCCTCTCGCAGCGCGAAGGCTTCTTCGACGAGCGGCACACGCTGAAGGAGATCCTCGTGCGCACGAAGGACTCCCCCGACGAGGCGCGGCTGAAGACCCGCCTTGAATTCTTCCTGCGGAGCTGGAAGCCGCCGTCGCCGACCAGCGATGAGTACACCGGGTCCGCCTTTCACTCGTGGATCCTGCGCAGGACGAGCGAGGACGAGTGGAGGGTCGCGGCCCAGATCGTGAATGGGTTCAGCGACCTGAACGAGAGAGCGGCGGAGCTGTTCGCGACGCCTGATAGCGGCCTCAACCGCTGAGGACGACTGCCGACGTCGTGGACGCTCAGGCGACCTCGCGGAGCTTCTGCGCCTCCGCGAGGGACTGCAGCTTCTTCAGCGACTGGTTCTCGATCTGGCGGATCCGCTCGCGGGTTACGTTGAAGGTCCGCCCAACCTCGTCGAGCGTCCGCGGGTGCTCGCCGCCGAGCCCGTACCGGAGCTCGAGCACGCGCCGCTCGCGGTAGGAGAGGTTCTCGAGAGCCTCGCGGAGCGCCTCCTTGGTGAGGAGATCGGCGGCGCGGTCGAACGGCGACTCCGCCTTCTCGTCGGCGATGAACTGACCGAACTCCGACTCCTCCTCGTCGCCGACCGGCTTCTCGAGCGACACCGGCGCCTGCGCCGAGCGCTTGATCTGGTCGACCTCCTCGGGATCGATGCCGGTGACCTCGGCGATCTCCTCGGGCGTCGGCTCGCGCCCCAGCTCGGTGACGAGCTTGCGCTCCGCGCGGCCGATCTTGTTCAGCTTCTCGACCACGTGGACCGGGATGCGGATCGTGCGCGCCTTGTCGGCCAGCGCGCGGGCGATCGCCTGGCGGATCCACCAGGTGGCGTAGGTCGAGAACTTGAAGCCCTTGCGGTAGTCGAACTTCTCGGCGGCGCGGACGAGGCCGAGCGTTCCCTCCTGGATCAGGTCGAGGAAGGGAAGGCCCTGGTTCCGGTAGTTCTTGGCGATTGAGACGACGAGGCGGAGGTTGGACTCGACCATCTTCTGCTTCGCGTCGAGGTCGCCGCGCTCGATCCGCTTGGCGAGCTCGACCTCCTCCTGAGCGGTGAGCAGACGAACCTTCCCGATGTCCTTGAGGAAGAGCTGGAGCGAGTCGGTCGTCATGTCCGGCTTCAGGTCCAGCGCCGTCGCCTTCCGGCGCTTGCCGCGCTTGTCGGTCTCCGCCTCGGGCGCGGCGGCGGCCTGGGCGGGATCGACGTCCTCGACGAGCTCGACACCCTGCCGCTCGATGTACGCGTAGAGCTCCTCGATGTCCGACTCGTCGAGATCGACCTCGGAGACCGCCGTGGCGACCTCGCCGTAGGAGATGACGCCGTCCTGCTGACCCTTGACCACGAGGGTCTTCACTTCGTCAAGCTCTTGAATCTCCGCGACTAGCATTCGCTCGCTCTCGTCTTCCTTCAACGTTTCTCGTGGATTGGGTTGGTCCTGGTGCCTAATGTGTATATCGGCGCTCGCCGCGAATTCCCGAGTCGGGTGCTTCCCGGCTCTGGCCCGAAGCCCGATCTTGCGGCAAGAATGCGGGTCGATGGGAGTGATGCGCTCCCGTCGCCGGGGTCCTTCCCAGCATAGGGACACTCACATGATTGCCCGCATGATATCCGCTGCATCTTTCGAGGTCATCGGTTTTTGGCCATTTGCTGCGGGAATCCGGGACCATGCGCCGATTCCTGCGCGCGCGGCGCCCCGCCGGACCGCCATCCTCACCCGCTACAACACGGTGCGAAGCGCGGAGTTACGGAATCATGGTGCCGGCGCACCCGTCCGTCAAGACCGCTGGAATACCCGCTGATGACGCCCGAATCCGAGCACCCGAAGTCCCCGTCCGATGACCGCGGCGTGTTCGGGAACCTGCCGAGCGCCCGGCCGGGAGTCCGCAGTCCCCGAAGGGACGGTGGTAAGCGGCAGTCTCAGGCCAAGAGCCCGCAGAAGAGCGCGACCGCGAAACAGCCCGCGAAGCCCCGCTCGGAATCCGCCTCACGCCGCACGCCCGAACCCGCCGCGCCGCCGCCACGGCGCACCTCCGGCGAACCGTCTGCGGGGGCTCCGCCCGAGCGCCCGGAACCCGCGGCGCCCGAGCCGGCCTCAGGCGGCCGCGGCGTGGAGGACGTGGCCTGGGCCGGAATCACGGTCGCTGCGGAGGCAGCAACGCTGGGGGTGCGTCTGTTCAGCCGCGCTCTGGAGGCGATGCGGGAGCGACGTTGACGGCGCTGGGGCTCCGCCGCTCCAAGAGCTCAGAGGAAGGTGAGAGTCCGTCCCGCTCGATGCGGTTCCTGCGCGCCTTCTGGCATCGCGCCTACGACGAGAACATCACCGGTCTCGCCGGAATGGTCGCGTACAACCTCGTGCTCGCCGTCTTTCCGTTCGCGCTGCTCGTGCTCTTCATCTTCGGGCGCATCCTCCAGAGCTCCGACGTCGAGGCCAGCGTCCTGAACGACCTCCAACGCCTGTTCCCGGCGGTCGAGATGAACACCCTCGACAACGCGCTCACCCGGATCCGTGACAGCTCGACGACGATCGGCGTCGCGGCTGCAATCGGCGCGCTGTGGATCGGCACCTCCTTCTGGGGAGCGATGGACACGGCCTTCTGCCGCATCTACCACGTGCCGTGCCGCGGCTGGCTCGAGCAGAAGCGCTTCGCCCTGGTGATGCTGCTCGTCGTGACCCTTTTCCTCGCCGCGAGCGTGGTCGTGCCGGCGCTCGAGGCCTTCCTGGTGGCGAGCGCCGAGAACCTTCCCTTCGGGCTCTCGGACATCAGCGGGCTCGCCAACGCGCTGTTGCTCCTGGTCGCGCTCGTCGGCGTCTTCGGGATCTGCTGCGTCATCTACTACTTCGTCCCTAAGGGGCACGTGCCGTGGCGCGGAGTGTGGCCGGGCGCGCTGTTCGTGACCCTCACCACGGGCGTCGCGAACGCCGTCTATCCCTTCTATCTGGCGAATGTCTCCAGCATCGGTGAGGTGGGCGGCACGATCGGCTTCATCCTGATCGCCCTGGTGTGGTTCTACCTCGTGAGCCTGTCGCTGATGGCGGGCGCGGTCATCAACGCGCTGCGCTACGAGCTCCACGACACGGGCACCGTGCGACTCCCGGCGCAATAGCCCCCGTTACCCGTATCGCCCGCCCGTCACCTCGCGCAGCTTCGGGCGGTCGTGGCGGGCCTTGACCTCCCGGATCGTGCCGGACCGCGAGCGCATGACGAGCGAATCCGTGGTCGCGTGGCCGTCGCCGTGGTACCGGACGCCCTGCATCAGGTCGCCGTCGGTGACCCCCGTCGCCGCGAAGAACACGTTTCCCCCGCCAACCAGCCGGTCCGTATCGAGGATCTCGTCGAGGTCGTAACCCGCGTCGATCGCCGCTTGGCGCTCGTCGTCGTCCCGCGGCCAGAGCTTCCCGAGCAGCTCGCCCCCGAGGCACTTGATGGCGGCGGCGGAGAGCACGCCCTCCGGGGTCCCGCCGATGCCCCAGAGCAGGTCGACCCCCGTGCCCTGGCTGACGGCGAGGAGCGCTGCCGAGACGTCGCCGTCGGTGATGAAGCGGATCCGTGCGCCCGCGTCCCTGAGCTCCGAGACGGCGTCCTCATGGCGGGGGCGGTCGAGCATGATCACGGTCACGTCTCCCACCTCGACCCGCCGCCGCTCCGCCACCCGTCTGACCACGTCGGGCAGCGGATCCTCGAGGCTAAGGCAGTCGGCGATCTCCGGCGCGCCGGCGATCTTCTCCATGTACACGCACGGCCCCGGGTCGAACATCGTGCCGCGCTCCGAAAGGGCGATCACCGCCAGGGCCGCGGGCTGGCCCTGAGCGGTCAGCCGGGTGCCCTCCAAGGGATCGACCGCGATGTCGACCTCCGGGGGGCTGCCGTCGCCGATCCGCTCGCCGTTGTAGAGCATCGGCGCCTCGTCCTTCTCCCCCTCGCCGATGACGACGACGCCGTCCATCGGCACCGTGTCCAGCAGCAGCCGCATCGCGTCCACGGCGGCCTGGTCGGCCTGCTCCTTGTCGCCCCGACCGACCCAGCGCGCCGCGGCCAGCGCGGCCGCCTCGGTGACGCGCACGAGCTCGAGCGCCAGGTTGCGGTCGGGCTTGGTCGTCTCCCGCACGTCATGCGAGATGACGGTGTCCTCGTCTCCCACGGACTAGAGCCTAGTCAGACCGTGCCCGGGGCTTTTCGCTCTCGGCGCTGACCGGCCTGTGAGCGCAGGAACCCCGTGGCGGCGATCGCGATCGCGGAAACGAGGGCGATCCAGTAGCCGTAGTCGAGCCCGACGCCGATCTCCGAGGTCCCGCTCCCCGGGCGGTCGATGATCCCGTTGTAGCCGATCAGCACCGTCATGGCGAAGCCGACGACCATCGTCATCTCGCCCGGGGCCCAGGACAGCTTGTGGCCCCGGACGATGATCCACGCCAGGATCACCGGCGAGAGGGCGCCGGCGAGCAGCAGCCAGCGGAGGATGGGGAACGTCTGGAAGCCCGTGCAGCTGTAGTCGTTGGTGCCGCAGATGAACGCCTCGCCCTTGTCGCGTGCCGGGTTGTGATCGAGCGTGTACCAGGGCAGGAGGAACAGGCTGACGATCAGCAGGATCGAAGCAGTACCGCCGACCAGCACCCTGTTGCGGTCGAGCCGCGAGAAGTCCATATGGGTCAGGCCGATGCCGTACGGCGCCGGCAGAGGCATGTGCCGTTCATGGGGTTCGAGCTTAACCCAGGTCCGGAATGCGCGCGACGGCTACCGGATAGGGTCGGCGCGTGAATCGCTGGGGACTCACCGTGCCGCTCCCGAACCTGCCGATACGCGAGCACGCCGAGCTCGTCCGGCGGGCGGAGGCGGCCGGGTACACCGACCTGTGGAGCGGCGAGACCAACGGCCCGGACGGCTTCACGCCGCTGGCCGCGTGCGCCACCTGGGCCGCCGGCGTGCGCCTGGGTACCGGTGTCGTGGGCGTGTTCACCCGCGGGCCGGCGCTGCTCGCCCAGCAGGCGGCCGCGCTCGCCGATCTCTCCGACGGGCGTTTCGCGTTGGGCATCGGCGCGTCGTCCGATCGCATCGTCGAGGGCTGGAACCGCATGCCCTTCGAGCGTCCCCTGACGCGGATCGCCGAGACCGTCGACTTCCTCGACGCGGCGTTCGCGGGCGAGCGAACGGCCACCGGCTTCAAGCTGGAGCAGCCACCGGCGACCCCGCCCCCCATCGTGCTCGCCGCCCTCCGCGGCAGGATGCTGCGGTTGGCCGTCGAGCGGGCCGCCGGTGCATTCACGAACTTCCTCCCGCTCTCCGGGCTTCCCCAAGTCACGGCGCAGCTCGACGGCGCCCAGGAGGGATTCGAGCTCCTGTGCCGGTTCTTCTGCATACCCGGCGAGCGGGACGAAGTGGAACCGCTGGCCCGATTCATGTTCGCGTCGTACGCGACGGTTCCGGTGTACGAGGCGTTCTTTCGCTGGCTCGGCTACGGCGAGCGCATCGACGAGATGGTCGCGGCCTGGAACGCCAAGGACCGCGAGACGGCGGTGGCGGCCGCGCCGTGGGACGTCATCGAGGACACCTTCATCTTCGGCACGCCCGAGCAGATGCGCGAGCGCCTCAACGCCTTCGTCGCCGGCGGCATCACGCTCCCGATCCTCACCCCGATCACGACGCCCGACCGAATGGGCGAGCTGATCGAGCAGTTAGGCCCGGCGAGCGAGGGATAGCGCGAACAGGCCCTCGGGGTCGGTCCACCAACCGGCAATCTCGAGGCCCGACTCCGCGTAGATCCCGGTGAGGCCCTCGCGGGCGAACTTGGTCGAGATCTCGGTCCGGATCTCCTCGCCGCGATCGAAGGCGACGTGCAGGCCGAGCGCCGAGATGTCGATGACCTGCCGAGCCAGCGAGCGCAGCCGGATGTCCATCCACAGGTTCTCCTCGTCCCAGAACGCCACGTGCTCGAACGCGTCGAGGTCGAAGTCGCACCCCAGCCGCTCGTTCAGGACCGCGAGCACGTTCTTGTTGAACTGCGCCGTCACGCCGGCCGAGTCGTTGTAGGCGGCCTCGAGCCGTGTGCGGTCCTTGACGAGGTCGGTGCCGAGCAGGAAGTGGTCCTCGTCGCCCAGCAGGTTCGACACCCGCGCCAGGAAGCTCGCTCGCTGGGCGGGCTCGAAGTTCCCGATCGTCCCGCCCAGGAGGGCGATCACGCGAGGGCCGCCCAGCGGGATGCGCTCCAGGTCGCGCTCGAAGTCGCAGACGAGACCGTGCACCGCGATCCCGTACTCGGTAGCGATCGCATCCGCGGTGTCGCGCGTGATCTGCTCGGAGATGTCCACCGGCGCGTACGCGTTGAGGCACGCGGCGTCGCGCATGGCGTCGAGCAGGACGCGGGTCTTGGCGGCGGAGCCGGAGCCCAGCTCGATGAGCGTCGCGGGGTCGCCGGCCGCGGAGCAGATCTCGGGCGCGTGGAGCTCTAGGATCTGGCGCTCGCATCGAGTGGGGTAGTACTCGGGGAGCTCGGTGATCCGCTCGAAGAGCTCCGAGCCCCGCTGGTCGTAGAAGTAGCGCGGCGAGAGCTCCTTGAACGGCTTGGTGAGGCCAGCCCGGACGTCGGCCGCCATTCCCGACAGCGGCCCTCCGGGCGGCAGATGCACGTCGATCGTGATCTGAGGGGTCTGGGGGCCGTTCATTCGTCGTCCTTCGCACAGCGCAGCCCGGCGAAGATCTGGCGCCGTTGGGGGAGGTCCCAGTTGCGGAACGTCGTTCTGATCACGTTGCGGCGGCTCGCCCACGCGCCGCCACGAAGCACCTTGTACGTGTCTCCGAAGAAGACCTCTGAGTACTCCGGGTAGGGAAATGCACGGAAGCCGGGATAGGCGAGGAAGTTGGAGGAAGTCCACTCCCACACGTCGCCCAGCATGTGGATCGCTCCGCAATCCGACGGAGCGTCGGCGTAGGCGCCCGCCCGAGCGCAGCCGAATGAGAGCTGGTCGAGGTTGCTGCGGTCGCCGTCCGCGCCGTGCGCCGCCGCCTCCCATTCCTGCTCGGTCGGCAGCCGCTTGCCGGCCCAGCGAGCGAACGTGTTCGCCTCGTGCCACGAGACGTGGACGACCGGCTCGTCGGGATCGACCGCATCCCCTCGGCCCATCGCGGTGCGCACCCACCAACCGGCGCCGTCAGGCTCCCAGTACAGGGGCGGGTCCGCGCCCCTCTCGCCGAGCAACTCGGCGTACTCGCCGTTGGTCACCGGGGCGCGATCGATCCAGAACGGATCGAGCTCGACCGTGTGACCCGGTCGCTCGTTGTCGTACGCGAACCCGTCCGGGCCGGCTCCGATCTCCACCGTCCCGCCCTCCACGAACACCATGTCGGGACCCTCGAGCGGGCCACCGGGATCCGGCGTGGGCGTCGACTCGACGGGCTCGTAGCCATCGATCATCTGGATGAGCTGGAGCATCGTCTCGGTGTGCTGGTGCTCGTGGGCGAGCAGGAGCTCGTAGACGAAGCCCGCCGCCAGGAGCGGGTCGTCGCCGCTCTCGAGGTCCACCTCGGCGAGGACGTCGAGGGCTCGGGCGCGCACGTCCTCGAGGTAGTGGCGAAGCTCGGCGCCGCGCAGGATCGGCAGCTCGTTTCGAATCGAACGCGGGTTCTCGATCGCGTCGTACATGCGGCCGAGCTCGCCGTGCAGCGGCTCCAGGTTGCCGACGGTCTGGACCAGCCAGAGCTCCTCGAAATTCGCGATGTGGCCCAGGTCCCAGGCGAGCGGGGAAAGAATCGGCGAGTAGACCCGGTTGAGCTGCTCGTCGGAGAGCGGCGCGACCAGCTGGAGCGTCCGCCGTCGTGCCTCCTCCAACCGCTGCGCGATCTCGTCCCTGGTGCTGAGCTGAACCGGCGCCGAGATAGACGCAGGCTACCGAGTCGGCGGCGCCGCCCAGCTGGGCCGGGCCATCCGCAAGGCCATATGCTCCCGCGCCGTGCGAATCGAGGGTGCAAGCGCGCTGATCGCCGGCGGGGCCTCAGGCCTGGGAGCGGCGACCGCGCGTGCCCTGCACGGGGCGGGCGCATCGGTCGTCGTCTGCGACCTGAATCCCGAGAAGGGCGAGGCGCTGGCGGAGGAGCTCGGCGAGCGCGCGAGCTTCGTCGAGGCCAACGTGATGGAACCGGACGCTGTGCAGGCGGCCGTGGAGGCCGCGGCGGGGGCCCAGGGCGGACTTCGCATCTCCGTGTGCTGTGCGGGAATCGGCTGGGCGCAGCGGACCGCCGGCAAGCAGGGCCCGCACGACCTGGAGATCTTCCACAACGTCATCAAGGTGAACCTGATCGGCACGTTCAACGTCCTGCGCCTCGCGGCCGCGGCGATGGTGGACAACGAACCGGACGCCGGCTCCGAGCGCGGCGTTTGCGTGAACACGGCGTCCATCGCGGCGTTCGACGGTCAGATCGGGCAGGTGGCCTACTCCGCGTCCAAGGGCGGCATCGTGAGCCTTACGCTCCCGGCGGCCCGCGACCTCGCCGGCCGCGGCGTTCGGGTGGTCACGATCGCTCCCGGCCTTTTCGACACCCCGCTGCTCGCCGCCCTGCCGGAGGAGGCCCGCGCCGAGCTGGGCGCCCAGATTCCCTTCCCCCATCGACTCGGGCTCCCGGACGAGTACGCGGCGCTCGCGTGCCACGTCGTCGAGAACCCCATGCTGAATGGCGAGACGATCCGGCTCGACGGCGCTCTCAGGATGGCGCCCAAGTGAGCGAAACCGATCGACTCGTCGAGAACTCGCGCGCCTACGCCGAGAGCTTCGACAATGCGGACCTCCCGACGCAGCCGTCGAAGCGCGTCGCCGTCCTGGCGTGCATGGACACGCGCCTGATTCCATCCCGGATCCTGGGGCTCCACGAGGGCGAGGCCCACATACTTCGCAACGCGGGAGGGGTGGTCACGGAGGACGCGATCCGGTCGCTCGCGATCTCCCAGAACCTGCTCGGAACGGAGGAGATCATCCTCCTCCACCACACCGAGTGCGGGCTGCTCGCCCTCACCGACGACGAGCTCGCGTACCGGCTCGAGAGGGCGACGGGTGAGCGCCCGGACTGGTCAGCGCAGACCTTCTCCGACCTCGATCAGAGCATCCGCGACTCGATCGCCACCTGCGCGAGAGCCCCTTCATCCCCAACAAGGACAGCATCCGCGGTTTCGTCTTCGACGTGAGGACGGGCGAGCTGCGCGAGGTCAGTTAGCGGGGGTGTCTCCACGGACCCTGACCAGGGGCGAGTCAGTGGCTTCGACCCTGTTCGCCGTCGTCTGCCTGGGTGCCCTTGGGCTTTTCGCTGGGTGGGCACAGGTGGCCACCGCCGGCCCGGTGTGCGATGTGCGGCTTCATCCCGAAGGGGACGCCCACGATGCGATCGCCGAGGCTTCTGAGGGAGCCCGGGTCCAGCACACCGGCGATGACTCGGTCTTTCAAGACCCCTCGATCACCTCCGAATCGAACACGTACCAGCGGTCGCGCGGCACGAGGTTCCTCTGGGACGACACCGAGCTGAACGCGGCAGGCTGGCGAGCGGTCGGACACGACGTCGACGGGAAGTTCCTGCCGTAGACCGGCGCGGTTCAGCTGATCCCGAGCTCGCGCAGCCACTCGGCGACGTGCAGGGGCGGGTCGCCGTGGCAGTAGAGGCGGGCCGATTCCCGCAGCACATGCTCCCGGTGGTGGTGCTCCTGATCCGGGTTCCTGGACAGCCAGATGGCGGCCGCCACGGTCATCTCCGCGGCCGGGTTCTCCTCGTCGGGATCGATCCCCTGCTCGACGCTCGATAGCTCACCTCCGAGGTCCTCGACGACCGTGACCGGACGGTCGTCGTCCTCGAAGCTGTCGATGAGCCCCCGGACCGCCGCATCCTCACTATCTGGATCGCAGATCGCGGCCGCCTTGGTGACCGCCTCGGCGACGGTGGGAATCGGCTCTCGCTCGCCCGTGCTCACGCAGGGCAAACCTTACGTCCCCTGATACTCCGGGTCGCGGTACACCGGCTTCTCCCACGGCGGAACGATCGCGAACCTCGTCCGGAGCGCTCTGCGGTCCAGGCTCTCGATCGGGATCAGCGTCAGGCGTGATGCGGGCGTCCAGCGGGAGCGCGCCGGCGGGACGGTCAGGCGCTTCGGCAGCTTCGCCGGCGGGCGCTTGCCGCGGGCGAGCGCGTACGCATCCACGCTCGCGGCGGCGCCCGCGTGCCCCACCCGCCTGATCGACAGGTGGCGGTTCTCGTGGACGTGGCCCGCGTGGCTGCCGCCGGAGACGAAGAGCTTTCCGGTGCTGCGGTCCCAGGCTGACCGATGCACCAGCCCGGTATCCGAGGGCCAGCTCATCGGGCCGCCGTCGTAGTTGTAGCCATTGTGCGAGGTCGCCCGGCTCTCTGTGCCCTCCGGTGTGATCCGCACCTGCAGGCCCTCCCAGTCGTCCTCGTGGTGCTCAAGCCCGCCCGACACCACACCGCCCAGCCACGTGGAGTCCTCGTAGTAGAGCCAGTACTGGACGTAGAGATTTCCGGCACGGTCGCCATCGCAGTCGTAGCCGTGCGTGGTGCTCTCGGTGCGCGCCAGGTCCGTCCGGCAGTCGATGACGTGAACGAACGCCACCGCCGGCTCGCCGGTGTCGGAGCGCCACACGGGACCGGAGTCCGGCCCGTTGCCGCAGGCCCTGCCTCGACAGGAGCGAAAGTCGACCGGCAACGCGGTCATTCCCGACTCGTAGACGATCTGCGGAGCGTTCCGCTCCACCGCGGCGGCGAGCTCCGGGCCGTACGCCGCCACCAGGTCGCCACTCTCGCCACAGGTGGACGACAGGCCCGCCGCGCACAGCAGCCGCAGCGTCAGGGACTTGGCGAAGAGTCCCGCCGGCATCCCCGATCCGATGGCCGCAAGGAGGCCGGCGAGCAGCGTGGCGACCACCAGGCAAAGGCCAACCCATTCGACCGTCGCCTGCCCGGCCTGTCGCACCGTCCGCGGTATTGGGCCCCACATGCGCCGACGCTAGAAACGGCCGGCGCGCGAGTGGCGCGCCCAATGTGGCGGATCCGCAACCGGTTCGGGTCAAGTCGCGCAGCGCGGATCGCTACCGTCCCCCCATGCCCTCGGAGCGCGTGCTTCGAACCACCGCGGGGGTGCTCGCGCTGGCCGGGATCGGCGTGGCGACCTACATCACCGTGGTCGAGGCCGGCGGCGACGCGCCGCAGTGCCTCGCCGGAGGACACGGCTGCGAGACGGTTGCCAATAGCTCCTACTCCCACATCGCCGGAGTGAACGTCGCGGTCCTCGGCATCATCGGCTACGTCGTCCTGCTGCTCTGCGCCCTCCTCACCGGTGACGTCGTGCGGATCGCGGGCGTGGCGACCGCGCTGATCGGGTTCGGTTTCAGCGCCTATCTGACCTATCTCGAGCTGTTCGTCATCGACGCCATCTGCCAGTGGTGCGTGGCGAGCGCCGTGCTGATGACCCTCCTCCTGATCGTCACCGCGTCGCGGGCGCTCGGCTACCTGGGCGCAGAGATGATGGGCCGGCCACGGGCAGCCCACGCCGACGAGCTCTAAGTGGACCGCCAGCGGCTCGTCCAGATCGCCAGCGGCGCCGCCTTCCTCGCCGTGTGCGCGGTCGCGGTGCTGATCGTCGTCAGCGTGGCGGGCGGCGGCGGATCGGGGGGCGACACCGATCTCGAGGACGTCGCGGACGTGCGGGACCAGCTCCGCGGGATCCCGCAGCACGGCACCGTGCTCGGCGACCCGCAGGCGAGCGTCAAGGTGATCGAGTACGCGGATCTCCAATGCCCGATCTGCAAGCAGTTCTCCACCCAGACGACGCCGGACCTCATCGATCAAGTGGTGCGCCCCGGGACCGCGAGCTACCAGCTGCGTCAGTGGACCGTCATCGGCCGGCTGCCGCACCTCCAGTCGGCCGCCGCCGCCAGGGCCGCCCTGGCGGCATCCGAGCAGAACCGCTACTGGAACTACGTCGAGCTCTTCTACCGCAACCAGGGAACCGAGGAATCGGGATACGTGACCGATGAGTTCCTCACCGCGATCGCGAGAGGCGCCGGCGTGCCCGACATCGCGAGGTGGAACCGCGACCGCGAGGCCGCGCACCTGGACGACGTCCTCGCGCGCACCGACGCGGAGGCCGAAACGCTTGGCTTCGCGGGAACGCCGTCGATCGTGGTGCGGGGGCCCCGCGGGCAACGGACGCTCACCGTCCCCACGTTTGACGACCTCGAGGCCGCGATCCAGGCGGTCGAGTGATGCCCCCGGCGAGATAGAGTCGCCGTGGTGGCCGATCGAGGGGACCTTCAGCCGCAGCGCAAGGGGACGAACTGGAGGGCGTGGGGCCTCGGGATCCTCGTCGTCCTGGTGATCATCTTCATCGCGCAGAACTCCCAGAGCGTCCGGGTCAAGTTTCTGTTCATCGACGCGTCGATGCCGCTCATCCTCGCGCTGGTCATCACCACGCTGCTCGGCATCGTGATCGGCTACTTCGGCCCGATCGTGCGCCGCAGCCGCCGCGACGAATCCGAGCCGCGCTAGAGGTTCTCGATCTCCGCGGCGATGTCCCCCGCCGCCTGCTTGGCGTCGGAGAACAGCATCGACGTCTTCGGGTGGTAGAAGAGGTCGTTGTCGATCCCGGCGAAGCCCGGGCTCAGGGATCGCTTGATCACGATCACCTGCTGGGCCTCGTCGACCTCGATGATCGGCATCCCCGCGATCGGCGAATCAGGATCGTCCTTGGCGGCTGGGTTGGTCACGTCGTTGGCGCCGATGACAACCGCGACGTCGGTGTGCGGCATCTCCGGGTTGATCTCGTCCATCTCCTTGAGCTCCTCGTAGGGCACGTCGGCCTCCGCGAGGAGGACGTTCATGTGGCCCGGCATCCGGCCGGCAACCGGGTGGATCGCGTAGGCGACGTCGACGCCTCGCTTCTCGAGCTCGTTGGCCATCTCCTTCACCGCGTGCTGGGCCTGGGCGACGGCCATGCCGTAGCCCGGGACGATCACGACCGAGTCCGCGTACGCGAGCTTGATCGCGGCGTCCTGGGCGCCGATTGAGGTCACCGGGCGCTCCTCGGCGACGGCGCCCGCGGTCGGAAGCGCGCCGAACCCGGCGAACAGGATGTTCGGGACCGAGCGGTTCATCGCGGTCGCCATCGCCAGCGTCAGGATGGTTCCGGAGGAGCCCACGAGGGTCCCCGCGACGATCAGGGCGACGTTGTCGAGCTCGATCCCGGCGGCCGCCGCGGACAGCCCCGTGAAGGCGTTCAGGAGAGAGATGACGACCGGCATGTCCGCGCCGCCGATCGGCAGCACGAACAGGTTTCCGAGGATGGCGGCCGCGATCAGGACAGCGATGAACAGCCCCTGCGACGGGCTCGAGTCATGGTCCAGTCCGAGGACGATGCACGCGGCGATGATCCCCACGAGGAGCAGCCCGTTGATCACCTGCTGGCCGGGCACCTTCGCGGGCTGGCCGGGGATGATCCCCTGGAGCTTCCCGAACGCGATGTTCGAGCCCCAGAACGAGATCGAGCCGATGACCATCGAGAACAGGGTGGGGACGAAGGTGTCGAGGGGGATATCGCCCCCGAGGGCGAGCTCGTGCCGGAACTCCGCCCACGCGATGAGGGCGACGGCGCCGCCGCCGACCCCGTTGTAGAGGGCGACCATCTGGGGCATCGCGGTCATCTGAACCCGGCGCGAGGCGACCACCCCGACGACGGCCCCCACCACCAGGCCGATCGCGATCAGCCCCCAGTTCCCGATTCCCTCCAGGGCGAGCGTCGTGGCGACCGCGATCACCATGCCCGTGGCGGCGATCAGGTTCCCCTGCTTGGCGGTGGTCGGGTGCGTTCCGCGCCGGATCCCGAAGATGAACAGCGAGAACGAGACGATGTAGCAGACCTGCACGAAGCTCGACTGCGGATCGAGGGCGGCGAGAAGGGGCATTTTCACTCAGCCTCGTCGGAGTCAGAGCCGTTCTGAGCGGAAGCCCGTGCTTCATCGGACCCGGACGCCCCCGCAGCCGGCTTCGCCGGCTGATCGCTCGCCTTCGGCTCGCTGGAAGCGGAGGAGGCCTCCGG
>JBKPFQ010000095.1:0-43449 GCA_046728915.1 Actinomycetota bacterium
CCCGGAAGGTCCGCGGCAGCGTCACGTGCCGGAAGCAGGCATGCGGTGGCCGCGCCTCCGCCGCTGCCGAGCACCTGGCGCGCACGGTCGATCAGCCGGCCGATGTCGAGGTTGCCCGGGCATTCCTTGGCCGCGAACACCTCGCGATGACCGACGACGTGGTCTCGGTCCAGCGGTATCCGCCATCGGGAGCTGATCTGAGCCAGCACCCGCGCGCCCGCCTCGTACTGCGCCGGGGGGCGGGAGACCCCAAAAGGATCGCCCGCGTCCTCGAACTCGATCCCGATCGTGAACGGGTTCACCCCATCGCTTCCGGCGTTTGTCGCGATGCCCGCGGTCGGGCGCAGCACGCGGCCGGCGTGCCTGGCGCTGTCGGCGTCGGCGACGAACTGCGCCACCCGGCCGTCGAGCCCCACGAGATAGTGGGAGCTGACGCCGCTTTCCGGCCGCTCGAACCAGCTCGCGGCCGCCTCGAAGCTGCCAACGGTCGTATGGACGACGACCGCGCGCGGGCGGTCCCCGCCGCGCCCCTCGCTGAAATTCGGAGACCTGCGCTGCTCGCACTGGATGAATTCGGCGGTGCTCACGACCTCATCTCATCGTAGGCTCAGCGCGAGCGTGGCCCTACCGTATGGATGAAGGCAGTGACGAGGCTTCCGGAAACCGCGCACACCTCCCGGCCCTGGCGGATCCACCAGATCACCCGCGACTTCCGGCTGGAGGACGTGTGGGCGCTGCCGACGCCGGGCGGGCCGGACGACTTCCCTCGGCTGGTGCAGGCGTTTGCCGCGGCCGACCCGTCGCAGAGCTCCTCCGGCGCGGTCCGTGCGCTCTTCGCGATCCGGTGGAAGCTCGGGGAGGTTCTCGGCTGGGACCGCTCGGACGCAGGCGTCGGCTGGCGCGTGCCGTCGCTCCGCGACCGCCTGCCGGCGGACCTGCGCGAAGCCCCCCGCGGCCCGGACTTCGACGACCTTCCCTTCACCCCGCTCTACCTGCTCGACGACGAGTGGGCGGCTGAGATTGCCAATCGGACCATGCACGGGGTCATGCACCTCGGCTGGGTCCCGGGCGGCTCCGGCGGCTACCGTGGCCAGATGGCCGTCCTGGTGAAGCCGAACGGTCTGCTCGGGGCCTCGTACATGGCCGCGATCAGGCCGTTCCGGCACCTGGTCGTGTACCCGCCGCTGATCAGTGAGATCGGGCGCACCTGGCGGGCGCGCGCTGACGGCCCGACGCCGGCGACCGTTTAGGCCCTGGGATGACCGATGCCCCGGAGGCGAAGGCGGTCGTCGAGGAGTTCCTCGCGCGTCAGCGCGAGATGTACGCCGGCGGGGCTCTCGCGCCGGTCACCGAACTGCTCGCCGAGGACGTCGTCTGGCACGTGCCCGGGTCCAGCCCGATCGCCGGGGACTACCGTGGCCGCGACGCGGTCCTCGAGTACTTCCGGCTCCGGAGGAAGCTCGCCGGAGGGTCGATCCGGGTCATCATGATCGGGGTGGCGCACCATGACGAGGCGGTCGTCCAGCTAGCCGACGGTCGCGCCCCACTTGGCGGGCGGGATGTGATGTGGCGTACGGCCGGCGTCTACCGGGTCGCCGACGGCACGATCGCCGAAGCGTGGCTGGTGCCGCTCGATCAGGCGCAGTTCGACCGCACCTGGGGCGCCACCCGGCCAGCACCATTCGTCTACGTGCAGCGCGTCCGTCCCCAGGACTGCGCCGCGAGCACCATGCTCGGGCACCCTCGCTTCCTCGAGTTCTTCGAGGCCGCCTTCATCGAGTGCTGGCGCGACCGCTTCGGGCCACTGGATGCGAGCCTGGGACCCGACCGGAGGCTGACCGTCGCGGCGGTGCATGTCCGCTACGTCGCGCCGGTTCGATTCGACGATGAGCTGCGCATCGAGGTTGCCCTGGACCGGCTCGGGGAGCGCTCGATCCAGGTTCACTACGACGCCTTCGTCGACGACGCTCCCGTCGCGGAGGCCGGCTCGCGCTATGTCTGCCTCGATCGGGAGTCCGGTGAGGTCGCCTCGCTTCCTGACGCAATCACCCGAGCTTGAGGCAAGGCCCGACATGAATGATGCGGGGGTGAGCGAGTCGCGGCTCGTGGCCGGTTGGGGGGCGCTACGTCGCTTCAGTGGCCGGCACAGAAGGTCGATCACCATCGTCGGGTCAATCGTCGCCGCGGCGGTCCTGGTGGCGATCCTGTGGGGCCGGCGCGACCAGTTCTCGACCGCGCTGTCGAGCGCCTCGATCGGTGTTCTCCTGGCCTCGTCCGCGCTGCAACTCGTGGCGCTGCTCGCCCGGAGCGAGGCCTGGCACATCTGCATCGAGGCGGCTGGTGGGACCGTCCCGCGGCGGATCCTCTACCGGGCGTCGAGCATGGGATATGTGGGGAGCCTGCTGAACGCGCAGGTGGGGACCGCCGCCCGCATCGCAGCGCTGCGGCGCTCGTCCCCGGCTGAGAGCCCCGGCGTCTCGACCCTCATCGCCGCCGAGTTCCCGATCCTCGCCGTCGAGGCGACGCTCGCCGCGCTGACCTCGTTCACGCTCGTGGTCCCACTGGGGCTGCCCTGGTGGCTGCCCATCATCTGCCTCGCAGTGGTTCTCGGGTTGAGCGCGGGGCTGCGCCATCTGGCGCTGCGGGAGGGACGGCTGCTGTGGGCCGGGCTGGCGGTGCTCCGCAGCCTGCGGGGAGGGGGCCGGCTTCTCGCCTTCGTTCTCGTCGCCGTGTTCGCGCAGATCTTTCGCAACTGGCTGCTCCTGCATGCCGTGGGAGTCGACGCCTCCCTCCTCGACGCCATCGCGGTGCTCATCGCGATGGTCGCGTTGACACAGCTGCCCATCGGGCCCAGCACCGGGGCGGCGGCCGCGGTGCTCATTCTCGGTCGCCAGGGCGTGGCGGCGGTGGCGGCGGCCGGCGTTCTCTCGACGGTCACCGGAGTCATCGGCGGCCTGACCTTCGCCGCCTGGGCCGGCGCGGACCGCCTGTGGGCACATACGCGGGCCCGATCAGCCCTGCGCGCGCGGAAGGACCGCTTGGCGGAGAAGGAGTAGCTTCGAGGCTTGGCCGAGCGCGCGGACCTCGAGTTCACCTATTCGCTGATCGATCGCATCTTTCGACTCAGCTTGGGGGAGCTCGCCGACTTCAGCGGCGCCAAGTACGACGGCGACTTCTCCTTGAGCCTCGAGGAGGCCCAGCGGCGAAAGCATGAGTACGTGGCCGAGCAGATCGGGATTCGGGCCGGGAAACGTGTGCTCGACCTTGGGTGCGGCTGGGGGCCGCTCCTGGACTTCGTCCGGAGCAGGGGCGCTGCCGGCTTGGGCGTCACCTTGTCCGCCGCTCAGGTTGCGGCCTGCCGGCGTCATGGCCTCGACGTGCACCTCACCGATGCGCGAGAGCTGACCCGCGCCAGCTTCGGCCAATTCGACGCCGTGGCAAGCCTCGGCGCATTCGAGCATTTCTGCTCGCCGGAGGACCACCGCGCAGGGCGGCAGGATCGGATCTATTCCGAGCTGTTCGCGCGAATCGCAAGCGTGCTGCCCGCCAATGGCCGGCTGTATCTGCAGACGATGGTGTTCGGGCGAAACATGATTCCCCTCGACCGCATCTCCATCGACGCACCGCGCGGCTCGGACGCCTGGTACCTGGCCCTGATGGGGCGCCAGTTTCCCGGCTCCTGGCTTCCATACGGCCAGGAACAGATCATCCGCAACGCCGCGCCGAGCTTCCACTTGGTCTCGAGTGCCAACGGCCGTCTCGACTACATCGAGACCATCCGCCAGTGGCGGAAGCGGTTCGCGGCGCCCAGCCTCAGGAAGTCGCTGCTAAAGCTCCAGCTCATTCCCCGCTGGCTCACCAGCCGCGACTTCCGCCTCGCGTTCACCTCAGGGGTGAGCGCGAACAGCGTCTGCTTCGAGCGTCAGCTTCTTGACCACTACCGACTCGTCTTCGAGAAGGCGTCTTAAGGGATTCGGGATAAGCTGGATCTGCGTTGGACGAGGCGGCGCGGTCCTCCATGCGGGGTGCGCCACCTCCCGGAAGACCACTTGAGCGCGCGCCCACAAGTCGCGCAGCAACGAGAGCCGGAAGGAGCGCGACATGACGGTTGGCACCTCCGCCGCGGGCAGCAATCAGCGACGCGAGGGAGCGTTCTGGCGCGACTGCCTGGCGCCGTATGAGCGCCCGCGCCTGGGTCGCAGCTTGCTGGATATCGCGACCGCGCTGGTGCCCTACCTGGCCCTCTGGGCCGCGATGTACCTGGCACTGGACGTTTCCTACTGGCTTGTGTTGATCCTCTCCGTGCCGGCCGCCGGATTCCTCCTGCGCACATACATCCTGTTCCACGATTGCGCCCACGGGTCGTTCCTGCGCTCGAAGCGCGCGAATATGCTGCTCGGCAGGGCCCTGGGCGTGGTGGTGTTCTCACCGTTTCAGAGCTGGCGCCAAACTCACGCCGTCCATCACGCAACCGCCGGCGACCTGGACCGGCGCGGCGTCGGCGACGTCCAGACGCTGACGGTCGCCGAGTATGGAGTGCTGGCGTGGGGGCGTCGGCTTGGGTACCGCGCCTTCCGCAATCCCGTGGTGATGTTCGGCCTCGGGCCGATCTGGGCGCTGGTCGTCCAGCCCCGTTTCGTTCCCCAATCCGCGCGGCCCCGCATTCGCCATAGCGTGATCGCCACGAACATCGCCCTGTTGTTGCTGGTCGGCGGGCTTTGCCTGCTTCTCGGCTGGCGCGAGTACCTGCTAGTGGAGACGCCGTCCCTCATGCTCGCCGCCGCGGCAGGAGTTTGGCTCTTCTACGTCCAACACCAGTTCGACGACACGTACTGGAAGTGTTCCGGCGATTGGAGTTACGCCGACGCGGCGCTGCAGGGGAGCTCCTACCTGAAGCTGCCCAAGGTGCTCCAGTTCTTCACCGGCAACATCGGTCTGCATCACGTGCATCACCTGAGCACGCGCATCCCCAACTACAACCTCCAGCGCGCGCATGATGAGAATCCGATCTTCCACGACGTGCCCACGCTTTCGCTGTGGGACGGCCTGCGCGCGGTCCGGCTCAAGCTCTGGGACGAGGACGGCGCGCGGCTAGTGACCTTCGCCCAGGCGCGAACGATTCTGATTCGGGCGTCGACGGCAGCGCCGGCATGGGCACGTCGACCTGATCGACCGTGATCTGATCCTCGTCGCGAACCTTGCAAGTCGCGGCCACTCGCCGGATCCATGGGTTAGTACCGCTTTGGTACCGACCGCTGCGTCCTGGCCGTCCACATCGTCCGGCGCCTAGGACACTTGGGACGCAGGGGACGCTCAGCGACGCAGCAACGCCGATTGCGACTCGGCTGGGGGCCGAAAGGTCGCCGGTTCAAATCCGGCCGCCCCGATTAAACGAAGCCGGGCTTGAACATCGTCAGACCTCCAGGCAGCGTTTAACCGGCTGCAGGCTCGCCGGCCAGCGAAGCGCGAGCTAGCGCCTCGTGCATCGAGCGCACGACAAGGGCGCCATCTCCGACGGCCGAAGCCACCCGCGTGGTCGAGCCGCTTCGGACATCCCCGATGGCAAAGACGTCCGGTCGGGTGGTCTCCAGAAGCAAAGGCCGGCGGTCGCTGCCCTCTCGGTGCTCGGCAAAGCTCGGATGACGCCGCGCGTCCTCGCCGGTGACGATGAACCCCTTCTCGTCCAGACCGACGAGGCCGCCGAGATCGTCGGTCCGCGGGGAGGCGCCGATCATGGCGAAAACGCCCGTGGCGTTCAGCCGGTGCTCGCTCCCATCGTGGCAGGCGACCGTGACCGCCTCGAGCTCCTCGCCGCCGTGTAGGGACCTCACCTCGCATCCCTCCCAGATCTCGACGTTGCCGGCGGCCTCGATGCGATCGATGAGGTAGCGAGACATCGTCGCGGTCAACGACCGCCGCACCACCAGGTGGATGCGGCGGGCGTGGGAGGACAGGTTGACCACCGCCTGTCCGGCTGAATTGCCGCCGCCGACCACGACCACGTCCTCGCCCGCGGCCTCGAGGGCCTCGAGATGAGTGGCCGCGTAGTAGAGACCTCGGCCCTCGAATGACTCGGCTCCGTCGGCCGGCAAACGGCGATAGTCGGCACCGGTGGCGAGGACGACGAGGCGGGCGCGCACCCGCTGACCGTCGGCGAGCGCCAGCGGCCGCAGGCCATCGCTCTCTGACACCGAGAAGCGACAGCCTCCGTGGGCGCTTGAGATGACGGCCCCGAACTTCCACGCCTGGAGCGTCGCCCGTTGCGTCAGCTCTGACCCGGACAGACCGGTCGGAAAGCCGAGGTAGTTCTCGATCCGATCGCTGGTTCCCGCCTGCCCTCCCGGGGCGAAGCGCTCGATGACCAGCGTCGAAATACCCTCCGACGAGGCGTAGACGGCGGTGGCCAACCCCGCGGGGCCCGCCCCGAGGACCACCGCGTCGAAGGTCATCTGATCGACCTTGGCGCGCAGACCGAGCTCGTCGGCGACCTCCGTGACCGTCGGGCACCGCAGCACGCTGTGGGTGCGGACCAGGACCGGGCACTCGTCGGCGCCGATTCCAAGCCGGTCGAGCAGCGCCTTGCTCTCGGCGTCGGTGTCGATGTCGTGCCAGCTAAACGGAACCAGATTGCGCTCGAGCAACTCGCGGATCGCGAAGGCATCGCCCGACGAGCGTTTGCCGATCAGCCGTGCGTAGCCGTAGCCCTGGCCTCGCAACCACTCGCGACGCGTGACCATGGTGCGCAGGAGGAGGTCGCCGAGCTCCGCCGAGCCGGCGACCAGTTTCCGCAATGCGTATGGCGACAGGACGAGGAGCGAGCTCTCCTCGGCGACGACGCCGCGGGCGAGCGTCGGCTCGCCGGTGAACATGGAGATGTCGGCGGCGAATGTCCCCGCCTGACACTGGGTGAAGTAGTGGTCGCCGTCGGGTTGGCGGTCGATGATGTCGACGGCTCCCGATAGGACGACGTAGAAGGATGCATCGCGCTCGCCCTGCTCGAACAGGACCTCGCCCGGGGACAACGACAGGGTCTCGCCGCGTTCCGCCAGCTGCTCGATCTGAGCCGCCGTGAGGCGCGGGAACAGCGTCGGATCGTCCGGGTCGAGGAAACCTTCGACCGGGGTCGGTGAGGTGTATTGGCTCATGATCGAAACTTAGAGGCGCGGCTAGTCCCGGGGCGGCTAGGCCTGCGGGTACTCGTCGCGGCGGTACTGCCAGTCCGCCGGGTTCGCCAGGCCCTCCTCGTTGCGACCGAGCGGCGCCAGGTCGAACACGTCGTAGGCGCCCATCAGCGGCTCGACGCCGCGGGCGTACGCCGAGTAGGTGTGATGGACGACCCCGCCCTGGAGCGCAAAGGCGCTCAGTCCCTCGCGCTGCGGCGCGGGCTTGTCGATGTGGCGGAAGTTGTATTCGGCGCCGTCTCTCCGCTGCTCCTCGGTGAAGGCGGCGCCGAAGTCGTACCTGAACTCGCTGCCGAGGGATGAGACCCAGGGGAAGCGCCAGCCCATCCGCTCCGCATAGGCCTGGAGCCGATCGAGCGGGGCGATCGACTCGCACACGAGCGTCACGTCGTGGCCCTTCAGGTGCGGGAGCATGCCGTCGAAGTGATCGGCGATGAACGAGCAGCGGGCGCAGCCCTCGGTCTCGTCGTTGACGCGGAAGCCGAAACCGAACATGAAGTGGTACACGACCAGCTGCGAGCGACCGTCGAAGAGCTCGGCGAGCGTCTTCTTCCCATCCTCGGTCTCGAATACGTACTCCTTCTCGACCCGCACCCACGGCAGCTCCCGCCGCCGGCGCGCGAGCTCGTCGCCGCGGCGCATGTGCTCCTTCTCCGCCTCCAGCAGCTCCCTGCGCGCCGCCAGCCACTCCTCCTGCGCACCGACAGCGTGGTTTGCCATGGGTTCTCTCCTAGTACTCGTCGTGGCGACGGACCCAGAGGGGCTCGTCGGGCGGCTCGTTCCGCCCCATGGGCGTCCGGTCCAGCAGGCCGTAGTAGGCCATTGCCGGCCCCTCCAGGCCGCGCGCGGTGGTCACGTAGGTCCGGTAGACGGTGCCGTCAGACAGCGCATACACGCTCAGCCCCGGCCCCTCGGCGACGTATCCCGCGGCGTCCGTGCCGCACATCTCCGCATTCTGCGTGACCGTCAGGGGGATCTCGCCACTCTCGAGGAATGGCTTTAGCTCCTCCTCGGTGTGGAAGAAGCCGAGATCGCGGTTGAAGTCGGTGCCGACCGTCGAGGCCCAGCCGATGTCCCAGCCCATTCGCTGCTTGTAGGCCGTGAGCTTCTCGAGCGGGCCTCGCGAGACGAACATCGCCGTCACGTCGCGAGCCTTCAGATGAGGGACCTGCGGAGCGATGCTGTCCGCGATCGAGGAGCAGACAGGACAGCCGGCCTCCCAGGTCGGGCCGAACATGAAGTGGTAGATGAGCAGCTGCGAGCGACCGTCGAAGAGGTCGGCCAACGACTTGGTGCCGTCGACCGTGTCGAAGCTGTACTCCTTCTCGACCGGTACCCAGGGGAGCTCCTGGCGCTTTCGCGTGAGCTCGTCGCCGCGACGCGTGAGCTCCTTCTCCTCCGTGAGCAGCTCCTCGCGAGCCGCGTCGTATTCCTCCTGCGTGCCTACCTTGTGCTCGGGCATTGCGTCTCCCTCCTGTCGTGCTTGGGGCGAGTGGTCAGGACTATATAGTTAGCAAAATGGCTAACGATACGTTCAAGGCCCTTGCGCACCCGACGCGCCGCGACATCGTCGAGCGCCTCAGCGCCGGTGCGACGACGGTGAGCGAGGCCACGGGAGACCTCGGCGTCTCCAAGCCGACCGTCTCGCGTCACTTGAAGATGCTCGAGGAGGCCGGCGTGGTCACTCGCGTGATCGACGGTCGCACGCATCGCCTCGCCCTTCGGACCGACACGCTCGCCGAGGCCTCGGATTGGATAGAAACCCAGCGGGCGCGCTGGGAGCGACTGTTCGACGTGGTCGGCGAGTACCTCGATGAGCGAAAGGAGTGAAGGTGATGGAGGAGTCGGCTCGGGAGGTACGAATCGAGCGGTCCTTCGACGCTCCTGCCGAGGACGTGTTCGACGCCTGGACCAGCGAGGAGGTCCTGCGTCGCTGGTTCCACGCCGGCCCCGATTGGGAGACGCCGAGCGCCGGGGTCGACCTGCGCGTCGGCGGGACCGTCCGGGTCGTGATGCGCCGTCCCGACGGCAGCGAGGTAGGGGGGAGCGGTGAGTACACGGTGATCGAGCGCCCTCACAGGCTCGCCTTCACCTGGACCTTCGACGACGATCCGTCGAACCAGCAGCAGCTGATCGAGCTGGAGTTGACCGAGCGCGACGGAGTAACGACCGTCCTGTTCGTCAACAGCGACATCTCCACCGACGAGCGCCGCGACGCCCAGGAGTACGGCTGGCAGCTCTGCTTCGACAACCTCGACCGCGCCCTCGCGGCGTGACCACCAGTTATCCGGCTTGAGTGCTCGGACGCAGCCGTGACCACCATCGCCGTGCGGGCTTCGGCTCGGCCGCCGCCGCCGCCTCATGGCGAACGGAGAGATCCCAGTAGAGAAGTGTGCGGCCGATCGCGACGTAGGGCACCAGCAGCGCGAAGACAACGGTGCCGACGACGTTGGCCCAGGTGAGCGACAGCGGCGTGAAGATCAGGGCGAAGCCGAGGATCGGACCGGTGACGATGCTGATCAGCCACAGGAACCCGGCGATCCGAACCGTCCGCCACCAGTTCCCCCGGACGGTTTGGGTACTGCCCCTGAACGCCTCGCGCAGCTGCTTGTCCTTGAAGATGATCTCCTGCTGGACGAACTGCCACTCGACGTACTTCCAGATGGCGAAGGGGATCCCGATGATCGTCAGGGCCATCAGGAGCACCAGGATGGAGTTCAGGAGCTGGCCGAGCACCACGCGCCGGAAGCGATTGAGCATGTCCTGGAAGCCGATCCGGTACGACGCCGGCTGCCCGAGCTCGAGATCCCGCAGGAACGAGATCGCGATCGCGGCGACGACCGCATATCCGATCGGGTTTGCGGCGTCCCGGATCCAGACCCCGACCTGATCGTCCCCCGTGAGCGCTGTGAGCAGCTGCTCGACACCGTAGATCGCAAGGCTGATCGGAATCGACGTCAGCCCGACCAGTACGAACGTTCGCCAGTGACGCCCGTATAGCTGCCGGGCCGCCCGGACGAGCTGGCCGAAGGCGCGCTCCTGTCGCAGCGGCGTGAGCTCGACCGGGCGCCAGCGCGTCAGTCTCGCGAGCACGACCAGCAGGAGGACGAATCCGACGACGACGCCGATCGCCGCCGGGCGGGACTCCGCATCCAGGTTCACCAGGCCGGATGCCGCCTTGACGGTGGCGCAGAACGCACCCGTGACCTGCGGCCCCATGAAGAAGCCGCTCGGGAGCTCCGGGCTCCTCGTCCGCACCTCGGACATCCAGGTGAACGGCTCGTCCCATTGCAGCTTCGTGATCGGCCCCTGGGGCCCGTTGTTGTAGCCCTTCTGCTTCTCACCCCAATGGCCCTCGTAGGTCAGCCAATTGAAGGGACCGTTCCGGCGTGGGTCGGTCGGTATCAGCACCGGCTTGGGATCGACCCGCCGAAGCGGTTCGGTCGTGTTGTCGCATCCCAGACCCGAGCCGCCCTTCCCGTTCTCGACGTACACCGCCGGGCCATAGAACGTCGCGTGGGAGCCCGCGGCCGGGTACACGACTGGGTGGGTGCCCTCCTTCTGGACCTTCGGGTCGTCCCAGCCCCCCTTCTCGCCGCCCTCGTGCTGGAAGAGCGCGATCTCGGACGGACCGGCGGCCAGCGCCTCGCGGGGAGTGCTCGCGTCGAAGGCGATCTGCATGCCCTCCCAGTCGCCCTCGTGGAGGTCGTTGAACTGATTGAAGTAGTAGAAGAACCAGTACTGCACGGCCAGCCGGGGCTCGCCGTCCTCTCTGGCGATCCGGGCATAGGTGATTGCGGGCGCCTTTTCCGCCTGCCTCAGCGCCCCGAAATCCTGGGCGTACTCACAGCCGGGATGGAGCGCGTCGCCGGGAATGTTCAGGTGGTATCCCTGGCCCAGGCCGGCGACCTCGGAGGCGGTGGGGGCCTTCGTCACCGTCTCCCCGTCGGGGGCCAGGAGCTCCACGCGGGGATTGCCCAGCATGGTGTCCACCGTGGTCGGCTGGTACTGCTCCTGCGTGGTGTCGCAGCGGTCGGTTAGGTCCCGGAGCTTGACGATCGGGGAGTACGTGTCGACGAGCTTCTGCGCCGGGCTGGCCGCTGCCTGGACGCCCGATGCCGTGAGCCATAGCGCCGCCGAGGCGGCGAGCATCGCCCCGAGCCGGCGCGACCACGTCACGGTCGGGACGCAGCGCCTAACGACTCGGGGCTGGTGTCCGATCCCCACGTCGATCCCCTCGCCCTCACCCTAGCCCACAGCATGGGCGCCGCGGGGGCGCCGGGCTGATCGGCGCTTCAACGCGGGCCAAGCCGGCCGGGCCTCCCTGCCTCGAGCATGCCGGCCACCTTACGGGAGAGGCTGGCCGAAGGTCGGGTCGAACGGTTGGCGGTTCGAGGGGCAGACGGTGCCGCGCGGCGGGACGACGAGGTGAACCAGGTATGCGGTGCTCGCCCGTTCGACGCATGCGCTCGGGTCCGTGAAGCTGACGTGGCCGTAACCGTCGTGGGTCAGCAGCACGGCGTTGCCGGGCCGGCGCGCGGCGCGGCGTGCGTTGGCGTACGAGGTGTTGGGGTCGTGGCGGGTGCCGATGAGCAGGATCGGGTTCCTGGTCGCGGCATGCCACGGCCCGGCGTAGCGATCCGCGGCGTGCACCGGCCACGAACATACAGCCCGCCCGAGAGACATATCGGCTGGGGCATCGCTTCGCCCGTTCCTCACGCGGGTAACGGCGACTCATGGAGGAGCGCGTCGCCACGCCTGAGGAACTGCCGCCTCTCGAGCTCACCAAGCTCCGCGATCTCGAGTTGGGCGAGTCCCCCGACGATGGGATGCCTGCGCACGTCGCCTCCGCGTCGGGAGTAGTCCGGCGAGGCGACTTCGTGTACGTCATCGGGGACGACCTGCTCCAGGTCGCCGTGTTCGAGGTCGCCGGTGGGGGCCCCGGGAAGCTCAGGCGCGTATTCGCCGGCGATCTGCCGGACAATCGAAAGCAGCGCAAGAAGGAAAAGCCGGACCTCGAGGCGCTGACCGCGCTTCCACCCGTCGAGGGTGAGCCCGCCGGGGGGCTACTGGGACTCGGGTCAGGCTCCGATTCCCACCGCGACCGCGGCTTCTTCTGGTCGTTCGCCGCTGACGGCTCTCTGGCCGGGCGGCCGCGGACCCTCGACCTGCACCCGGTCTACGAGGCTGTGCGCCGCGAGCTGGACGACCGGGTCAACATCGAAGGGGCGGCCGTGTTGGCGGATCGCCTGTGGCTGCTTCACCGCGCGAACGAGAGCCAGACGCCGAATGCGATCGCCGAGGTCGAGCTGACCGACCTCTCCAGGACGCTCGCCGAGGATCTCGTACTGGACGCGGACGAGCTGCGTTCGCTCCGGACGTACGACCTCGGCGAGCTCGACGGCGTCCCGGCGTGCTTCTCCGACGCGACGACGCTTCTCGACGACCTGGTCTGCTTCACCGCGTCCGCTGAGGCGGCGGAGGACGGCGACATCCGTGGCTCCGTGGTCGGCACCATCGACGCATCCGGTGAGGTGCGCCGGCTCCGCCGGATCGATCCGCACTGGAAGGTGGAGGGCGTTCACGCGGCGGTCGACACCGGCGTCATCGACTTCCTCTTCGTCTGCGACCAGGATGATCCGAACACCCCGTCGCCTCTGCTCAGCGCGACGATGCCGGTCGACGCGAAGTTCGACCGTCCCGAGACCGAGGGCGACGGGATTTCGGGATGACTACTCGCCCGCGGCGGCGCGGGCCGCGTCGAGCTCCGCCTGCACGGTGTCGGTCTGATCCGGGATCTGGAGGCGCTCCTCGAGGATTGGGATCGCCTGCTCGGGATACCCGGCCATTCGCAGGGCGTGGCCGAGATTGAAGAGGGCGTAGGCGTAGCTGATGTCGGTCGTCCCCTCCGGGAACGAGGCGACTGCGCGTCGCAGCACGGGGATGGCCTCCGCGTAGCGCCCCTGTTGGATCAGCGCGTATCCCTGGTCGTTGAGCTGCGCTCCGGTCTCGTCAGAGGCGCTCGCCGAGGAGGCGGCGGCCGGCGGAGCGGCGCCGGTCGCCCGGGCGGCCGTCGGCGAGGCGGCTGCGGACGACCCGGACTGGCCCTCTGCACCGCGGGTGCCCTCCGCGTGATGGCCGCCGCCGCTCGAACTGCCACCGTCGTCCCCACCGCCGGCCACGGCAAGCCAGGCTCCCCCGGTGATCAGGGCCGCGAGCACTGCCACGGCCGGGAGCAACCACCGGCTTCGCGTCCGCTCGGCGACGGGCGGGGGAAGGAACGGGCGCGGCGCCGGCTCGCTGTGTGACGGCGCGGTCGGCATCGGCTCGGTCGGGGAGAAGACCTGCGGTCGCGGCGTCTCCCTCGGCCCGAGCGCGGCCTCGAGATCGCGAACCAGGGCGCCGGCGGACGCCTGTCGTCGTTCCGGCTCCGGGTCCATTCCCTGCGCGAGGACGCGTCCAAGCCGGGGCGGGGCCTCGGGCCAGGCCTCCCTGATGTCGGGCGGGGGACCGCGCCGAACTTTCCCGAGGAGCTCGGCCGGGGCTTCCGCCGGGTACGGCCGGCGCCCGGTGAGCGCCTCGAACGCGACCACCGCCAACGAGTAGGTGTCGGCCGCCGGTTCACCCACCGAATCCCCGGCCAGGCGCTCGGGTGCGATGTAGGCGAGCGTCCCCATGACCTCGTTCTCGGCGGTGATCTGGGTCATGTGACCCGCCGTCGCCGTGCCCAGGTCGACGAGCTTGACGACGCGGTCCTCGGAGATGAGGACGTTCGCCGGCTTGACGTCGCGATGGACGACGCCGTGCTCGTGGGCGTAGTCGAGAGCCGAAGC
Organism: Actinomycetota bacterium; assembly: GCA_046728915.1. Lineage (GTDB taxonomy): Bacteria > Actinomycetota > Thermoleophilia > Solirubrobacterales > 70-9 > AC-56. The sequence goes on from JBKPFQ010000095.1 coordinate 14,015, forward strand.
GACGGGACGGAGGATCTCGAGAAGCCGCTGGGGATCCATGCCATCGGGGCCGATGACGTCCGAGAGCGGGCGCCCTCGCACGTACTCCATCACGATCAGCAGGCCGTCGTCGGTCGAGAGCGTGTCGAAGATCGTCACCAGGTTCGGATGCATGAGGGATGCGCCGAGACGTGCCTCCCGACGAAATCGCCGAACCGCCGCCTCCGACCCCTCGGTGTGCAGGCGCTTGATCGCCACATCGCGGCCAAGGACGCAGTCCTCCGCTCCGAACACCGTCGCCGTGCCTCCCGAGCCGAGGCGCCTGCCGATGCGAAAGCGCTCGGCGACCACGACCCCCGGCCGGATCTCCCGCGTCACCTCCATGACGGACCAATACCCACGCGCGCTCACGGGACACCGGCCTAGATTTAGGGGGTGGTGACCGCGACCGACTTGGCGCACGCCGAACGCGCATCAGCCTTCCGCTTTCCGCGCTGGGCGACGGTCCGCCGCTGCGCCCTCGGCCTGTACCTCGCATCGCTGGTCGCCTGGAGCGCCCACTACGGGATTCCGGTCCAGCGCGAGCTGGTGGTCCTCTGGATCTGCGGCGCCCTGGCCTGCGCCTCGCTCGGCCGGCACCCGCGGCAGATCCTTCAGCTCCTCGTCGACTGGCTGCCGATCGTGCTGGTGCTCAGCGCTTACGACTTCACGCGCGGCGCAGCCGACTCGCTGGGGATTGGCGTCCACGCGCACCCGATGATCGACTTCGATCGGTTCGTCTTCTTCGGCGAGACCCCAACCGAATGGCTGCAGGCCCACCTGGATGAGCCCGGTGCCGTCGGCTGGTTGGATGTGGCCTTCACGCTGGTCTACACCTCCTACTTCATCGTCCCCTTCACGGTCGCCGGCGTCCTCTGGGCTCGCGACCGGCTCGCCTTCCGGCGTTTCACCAACCGCGTGGTGTCGCTCGCCGTCGCCGGCCTGGCCACCTACATCGCCTTCCCGGCGGCACCGCCCTGGATGGCCGCGGAAACGGGCATGCTCGATGGGGTGCATCGCACCACCTCGGATGGTTGGCAACTGCTCGGGACGGGTACCGCCGGGCTCTTCTCCGAGGGTCAGGCGAGCGTCAACCTGGTCGCCGCCGTCCCCTCACTGCATGCCGCCTTCACCGCGCTGGTGGCGATGTTCCTGTGGTCTCGGGTGCGCTGGCGCTGGCGGCCCCTGTTGATCCTCTATCCACTCGCCATGGGGCTGACGCTGATCGCGACCGGCGAGCACTACTTCTTCGACGTGCTGCTCGGCTGGTTCTACGCCGGCGCGGTGATGGCCGTGTGGGCGCGGTGGGAGCGCCGGCGCACAGCCGAGAGGTCGCGGATTCAAATCCGGCCGCGCCATCAAGGCGTCCCTCGCGCCCCCTCCCACGAGCCATTGGTATAGGTTGTCCCGCAACGGATTGCGGTCTTCGATAGGAGACCAGGGAGCATGCACGGACGACTCGGGGGTTACCTGCGGCAGCATCACCTGGCGTTGCTGTGTCTGTTCCTGATCCTGAGCGGCGGCACGGCATACGCCCTCGACGGCTCGAACACGGTCTTCACCGACGACATCGTCGACAAGCAGGTGAAGACGGCCGATATCGACGCCGCCGCGGTCACCAACGGCAAGCTCGCACCTGATTCGGTGAACTCGGCCCGGATCGCCTCGGGCGGAGTCACCACCGCCGACATCGCCGACGCCGCGGTAGCGCTGTCGAAGCTCGGGCCGAATGCCGTCAACTCGGCGAAGGTCGTCGACAACGCCCTCAAGGGCGACGACATCGACGAATCGACCCTCAATCTCAACCTCGCCCAGAACACGGTTCCCGCCGTGCGCGCGATCTCGCCGGACGCGCCCGAGACGAATACCGGCCAGTGCCTGCACTTCGGGGTTGACGTCCTCAACGGCAGCGGTGCGGCGCTGATCCCCTTCGCGGACGAGGAGTACGACATCGGCGGTACGGACGCCGACGGGCTCCACACCTCCGACCCCGACTGCTCGGCGGCCATGGCCCGCCTCACCGCCCCGTCGACGGCATCTACCTGATCACCGGGGAGGTGCGCTGGAGCGGCGAGGACAACAACTGCTCCAACTGCGAGTACGGGATGCGCGAGCTCAGGATCCGCGGCAACGGGTTCTCGACCCTCGCCCGAGATGCGTTGCCGACGACCACGGTCGCCGGGGGCACCAATATCGAGAATTTCCCGACCTCGCAGACGGTGACCACCGTGGAAAGGCTCGCGACCAACGACTACGTCGAGCTGCTGGCGCAACACAACCACTCGAGCTCGCTCCTGCAGCGGATCGACATCCACGAGAGCCACTTCACCATGACCTGGCTCGGACCGTTCTCCTGAGCGAACCGCTGGTCGCAGACGGGGACGCGTTCAGAACCGCGACCGCAGGCGGCACTGTCGCGGCGGGGTACAGTCGCACCGTATAGATGAGGGTGGAAAATGAGGCTCCCGAACACCGCTCACACCTCCCGGCCCTGGCGGATCCACGAGATCACGCACGACTTCCGGCTGGAGGACGTGTGGGCCCTGCCGACGCCGGGCGGCCCGGACGACTTCCCGCTCCTGGTGCAGGCGTTTGCCGCGGCCGACCCGTCGCAAAGTCCCTCCGGCGCCGTCCGCGCGCTCTTCGCGATGCGGTGGAGGATCGGGGAGCTCCTCGGTTGGGACGGCCCCGACGCGGGCGTCGGCTCCAGGGTGCCGACGCTTCGTGATCGGTTGCCGGAGGACCTGCGGGACGCTCGAACCGGCCCTGAGTTCGACGCGCTCCCGTTCACCTCCCTCTACCTGACGGACGACGAATGGGCGGCGGAGATCGCCAACCGGACCATGCACGGGGTAATGCACCCCGGCTGGGTCCCGGACGGGTCCGGCGGCTATCGCGGCCAGATGGCCGTCTTGGTGAAGCCAAACGGTCTCCTCGGGACCACGTACATGGCTGCGATCAGGCCGCCTCGGCACCTGGTCGTGTACCCGCCGCTGCTGCGAGAGATCGGGCGGACCTGGCGGGTGCGCTCCGGCGGTCCGCTCCCGACGCGAGCCTGACGGCGCACCCGCTGGATCCCACAAGGGACGCCCTCAGGGAGCTCCCCGGGAAACGTCTGGTGGTTTGGCGACGTGATGGCGTACCTGAGATCCCTAACGCGTTCTGACCACTCCGAGCTCCCGGCGCCGCCGCGGCGGGCGCCTCGCCCGAGTGGCGCGGCGGCGATCGCGCGCCTCGAGCAGTGCGAGCGTCACCGCGATCGGCACCGTCGTTGGCAGCAGGTCGACCGCGAAGAAGAGCAGGTCGAAGCCCAGCCCCAGGACGGCCGCGAGCATGGCGGCCTCGAGCTGCGGGCGGCCCTGTCTGGCCAGGAGCGCCCCGACGGTGGCTGCGATGAACAGGTCGCCGAAGCCCATCGTCGCCGAGCCGAAGTACACGGCCTGAAGCTGAGGGAGCCCACCCGCCGGGGCAGCGGCGACGAGCGTGGAGTTGGGCGCCTGGAGCAGGTCGGCCGCGACCAGGCAGGCGTCCACAACCGCCATCGCGTACACGCCCCACCGCAGCCATCGGGGGGCCACGACCGCGGCGAGGACCACGCCCAGCGTCACGCAAGCGAGCGCCGAGAGGACCAGCCCGGCGCTCTCGCCGACCAGCGACCCGGACAGGGCCCACGCCAGTGCGAAGAGCGGCAGGACCCAGAGGGCCAGCTCCGGACGTGCGCGCTTCACGAGGGCCGCGAGCGCGATCGCCGCCAGCGGCGGGACGGCGACGAGTGCCAGGTAGGTGAGCGCGTCGGCCGAGGTGGAGTAGACGCCGACGAGGACGATCACGACGACTATCGACGCGGGTGGCACCAGCGCCCACCATCGGCTGCCGAGCCGGGCGACCGAGAAGCGCGGCGCGGCTCCCGGCAGGACGATGACCGCGGCCTGGATCAGGCTCAAGATGGCGATGGAGATCGCGAACGGCATTCAGTCACACATTGTGAGAGCGTCCCCGCGACGACGCGAAGCTGATCGGTGCCTAGGCCGGCGCCGCAACGCGTTCGCTGCTCACGCCGATGCCTCAGCCTTTTCCTTGAGTCCCTCAGCGGCGCCCTTGGTCAAGAGCTCCTTCACCTTGCCCTCGATCGGGCCGCGCAGGACCAATCCAAGGATCCGACCGGGATCCGAGCGGAGCCCGTAGGTCGCCTTCGTCCTACCCTCGCCCGCCTCCTCGAACTCCCAGGACCCGGTGAGCCACTTCGTCTCGCCCTTCTCCTGCTCCCAGCTGATCCCGCCGGGCGGCTGATAGGAGAAGCGAAGCCGCGAGTTCACCTTCTTGATGCTGGCGTCGGATGTCGTGTCGACGACGACCGCCCGGCCCTCGCCGTCGCGCTCCAGCACCTCCACCCGCTCGAGCGTCCCCTGCCACTCCGGCGCTCCCTCGATGTCGGCGGCGATGTCGTAGCAGCGCTCACGAGGGGCGCCGATCTCGACCGTCCAGCTTGCCTTCAGCGTGCCCACTGGCCCACCCTACCGCGGCGGGAGGGCCGCCCCAAGGAACGGCGGATATGTTGGCGGGCGTGTCCGAGCACGACATCCAGGCGGTGCGGCGGATCTACACGGCTCTGACCCGCTGGGAGGTCGACGACCTCGTCGCCGACCTCACGCACGACGTCGAGTGGAACCTCCCCGAGCCACTTCCCTGGGGCGGCACGCACCACGGACCGGACGGCGTCCGCGCCTTCGCCAGGATCTTCCGCGACCACGTCGACGGGCCATGGGCGGACCCGGATGACATCCTCGAGGCCGGCGACCGGATCGTGGTCCTCGGGCGCCTTCGCGGGCTCGCCAGGGAGAGCGGGCAGGAGTTCGAGGTCGAGTTCGCGCACGTCTGGACGCTGACCGACGGCGTCGCCTCGCACGTCCGCGTCTACTACGACACCGCCCCGATCCTCGCCGCGCTAGAGGGGCACCCGCCGCCCGAGGCGCCGTCCCGCATCTAGGGAGCCCGGGCCAGATCCCTCCGGACCAGATAGGTGCCGTTCGGGCCCGATAGCTTGACGACGAATCCGTGTGCCTCGAGGCGCTCGATCGCCTCCGGGATGTAGGCGATGACCGCGCCGGCGTTCAGCCGCCTCACGTACGGCGTGGGATCGGCGCGCGACCCGTGCAGGATGCCGAAGTTGGCGCGCAGCTCGGCCTCGGTGAAGTGCTCGAGCCACCCGTCGATCACGACCGGCGTCTCAGGCGCACGCCAGAGCATGTAGGAGCTCGGCCCGGCATAGGCCACGATGCGCCCGCGCTCCGGCGGGTGCTGAATCGCGTATTGCACCGCCGGATTGCCAACCCGATGGGCGTCCGGCACCCCGAGGAATGCGGCGTAGACGATCACGGCGGCCGCCACGGCGGATCCGGCGAGCCCGACGACGATCCGGCTCCGCGCGGCGATGCGGTCGGGCGCCGAGCATGCGATCTGGAACGCCAGCGCGGGCGCGACGAAGATCAGGTTGCGCATCGAGCTCGCCGCGAACACCAGAAACCCTGCCGCTACCAGCACCGGCATCACCCGGGTGGGGCGTGTGGCGATGCGCCACGTCCAAGCGGCGAGCGCGGCGGCGGCCACCAGGTACGCGATGGCCGGCACCGATTGCGTCACCGGCTGCCATTCCGTGGACGCCAGCTTCAGCGCAGAATTCCGGAAGCTGAGGATGTAGCTCCAGATGTCCACTCCCAGCGGCGTGGCGAAGGTGGCGGCGACGGCACCCAGCGCTCCGGCGACGCCCAGGGCGAGGATGTGGCTTCCCGGTGGACCGGAAAGCCCTTGCCACCGGTCGATCGCGAGCCCGGCCGTGACCAGCCCGACGAGGAGCAGCCCGGCGATGAAGCCCGCGTGGAGGTTGGCCCACAGCGCGAACAGCAGCGGGATGGCGGCGAGCGCCCATACGGGGAGGCTCGCCCGCTCGCCTCCTCGCGAGTCAAGCCGCCACGCGGAGAGGACCACGAGCACCAGCACGGCAAACAGGAGCAGGGTGAAGCCCGCGGCGCGCGGGTGGATGATCGCGAGGATCCCCGGGAGATAGAGCGCCGCGACGACGAGCATCAGCGCCGTCCCCTTGCGTCTGAGCGCCCCGAGCATCAGCGCGAGCGGGATCCCGATCAACAGGGCATAGAGCACGGTGATGCCGGTCGTGCCGACCACCCGCTCGGTCCCGTAGAAGGCCACCTCGGACAACCACTGCTGGTTGAGCCACGACTGCCCGTGCTCGATCGTCGGGAAGGGGTCGTAGCCGACCGGGCCGTGGTGGGCCACGTAGCGGCCGCTGAACAGGAGCAGGTAGAGATCGCCGTTGAGGTCGCGATTGACACATAGCGCGATCGCGGCTACCAGGAGGGCGAGCAACGGGATCAACAGCTTGGTCCGCGGCGGCGTCGCGGTGGGTGTGGTGGCGTCGGCGGACAAGCGAGGGGCGCATGATGGTGCATCGCCCGGCACCCGCCCTGCCGCGAAGGGATATCGTGGCGAACCGCACGGTCGCTCGGTGGTTAAGGCCGCCCGGATGCAGCCGCGCAGGAGAGGAGGAGGTATGCACGCGCCGACCCTGTTTCGCGATCGTCCGCGATCGGTTCAGGTGCTCCTCGGCGGGGTGATCCCATGCGCGATCGGAGCGCTCGCGGGCATCATGCTCGGAGTGGCGGCGGGCGCGTACTGGGCCGTCGGGGCGATCGCCGCCGTGGGTGGCGTCCTGGCCGGCTTCGAGCACCGCGACGGGTGGGGAGGCGCCGACCGGGGGCTGGTCGGCGGCGCCCTCTACGGCATCGGGCTCCTGGTCGCCCACGCGATCGCCGGTACCGACGCGACCGTGTCCCTGGGGAGCTTCCCGCCGCTCCTGGCCGTGTTCACGGCGATCATCGGCATGTTCCTCGGTGCGCTGGGCGGCAGGATCGCCAGATCGATGCGCGAGCGGGCTGAGGGTGAGCCAGCCCGCCCGCTCGCCGGCCGCTGATTCCGCTTAGCTCGAGCCGCGCGCGAGCGCGCCGATGACCTCGCGCCACCAGGCGTGGTCCTCCTCGGTCGTCGCGGCCGCCAGCCGGCGCCGTGCCGTGGCCTGCAGCGCGTTCGCAGAGCCGAGCGCGACGGTTGGGCCGGTGAACGCGTAGCGCCCGTCCTCCAGAGCGACGAGCGCGCCCGCCTCATCGATCCGGGTCAGCATCTGCTGGGTCACGCGGACCCCGTTCACCTGCTTCGGATAGCCCGGATCGCCATCCGCGCTGGTCCACGGCCGCGATGACGAGATCTGGGCCGTGCTGCGAAGGCGCCCCATGACGGGGGCCGAGGCAGTGTCCTCGCCTGGGGTCGATGTCAGTCCGAGCCGGCGAGCGAGGGGCTCGAAGGTGGTTCCCTGGAGCAGGGTGGAGAGCAGGACCGCGAAGAAGACGATGTTGAAGAAGTCCAGGCTTCGCGAGACCGCGGCGATCACGGGAAACGTCGCGAGCACGACGGGGACGGCGCCCCGCAGCCCGGCCCAGCTCAGGACCACGCGTTCCCGCAGGTCGAATCGGGCGACGGCCGTCGCCGCGAACGTCGCGAGCGGGCGCGCGACGAACATCAACAGGAGCGCGAGCACGGTTCCCTCCAGCGCGACGTCCCACAGCTGCGATGGAAACACCAGGAGCCCGAGCACCAGGAACATGGTCACCTGCGCCAGGCCAGCGAGGCCCTGATGGAAGATCGTCACGGCCCGCTCGGCAGGAATGGGCCTGCTTCCCAGGGCCAGCCCGGCCAGGTAGACAGCGAGGAACCCGGACCCGTCCAGAGACGCAGCGCCACCGTATGCCAGGGCAGCCACGCTAAGCGTGGCGATGGGATATGCGGCCTCGATGCGCAGCCGCAGATGCCGCAGCCCCTGGAGCGCGAGCCAACCGACGGCCAGTCCCACGGCGAGCCCGATGCCGAGCTGCTTCAAGAGCAGGACGCCCATGTCGAGCGCGCCGTAATCGGGCTTGGAGATCCAGTCGATCAGCCCGATCACGAGCAGAACCGAGAGGGGGTCGTTGAACCCCGACTCGCCCTCGAGGGTGCGGGTCATCCTCCAGTTCAGGCTCGAGCCGCGAAGGAGCGCGAAGATCGCGGCCCCATCGGTGGCCGAGATGATGGATCCGAGCAGCAGTCCCTGGAGCACGGACAGGTCGAACAGCCACGCCGCGGCCAGCCCCGCGACGAGCGCGGTCAGGAGGGTCCCGACGAACGCCAGCGAGAGCGCCGAGCCGGCCACCGACCGAATCTCCGCGAAGCTGGCCGTCAACCCTCCCTCGAACAGGATCAGCGCCAGGGCGACGATCCCGATCGTCCGGGCGAGCTCGTAATCGTTGAAGTCGATCCATCCGGCGCCGTCCGATCCGATCGCCATGCCGAGGCCCAGGAACAGCACCAGGCCGGGCAGGCGGAGGCGGTCGGCGGCGAGCGATGCCGCCAGTCCGGCGACCATGAGGGCGCCAGCGACGAGGATGATCTGGCCGTCGCTCATCCGGCCACCATTTCATCCGGGATGGGCGAAGCGTCCGCCGGGACTAGCCGAAGTGCTCGACCCGACTCAGGGCCTCGTGGGTATCGCGGCTCGCCTGCTCCGACGACAGGTCGACGCCGGGCGGGAGCTCCACGTGCAGATCGGTGGAGGCATCGATTCGGGCCACCGCCTCGCGCGGACGCGCGCTGAGCACGTGCCCGCCCCTGGTGCGGTCGGCGGTGATGAAGTGGAGGTGGTAGCCGCTCACCTCGATGCCCTCGCTGTAATCGGGAAAGCGAAACCCGACCATCGTCCCCTCGACGTCGCGGAGGTCGAAGACTCGCTGCTCGCCGACCACCCCGGCGAGCGGCCGGTACGGCGGCTCCTGTCGCGGAACCGAGCGCGCGTGCACGAGCTCGAAGGAACCGTCGATGCGCACGCCGCATGCGACGCTCCCATGCGGCAGGTGCTCGTCGAGGAGTCGGAGGAGCTCGGCATGGGAGAGCGGCCGGTCGATGACGACGTCGCGCGTGGGCGTGAACCACGTCAGCACCGCGAAGGGTGTGCGCGTCCGCGGGTCGACCTCGTGGACGGTTCCCTCGACGTCGGCGCGATAGAACCGACCGTCGACGGCGATCATCTCCCCGTCGAGCGAGTTGAGCGTGCCGAGACCGACGTCGCCGTGCTCGGCGAGCTCGGCGAAGCTGACGTCGCCCTCGTACGCGCCGTCCAGAAGCGCGCCGATCGTGGAGGCCTGGAACAGCACGTGAGGCTCGTGCTCCGCGTGCAGCTCCTCCTCGCGCAGGGACTGGACGTGGAGGGCCTTCACCAGGCGCTCGTCGAGCATGCGGGCAGTCTGCCATGGCCGCTCGGTAGGCTCCGGCCGTGGACTTCGGGGTGATGATGTTCCCGACCGACTACGCCGTCGCCCCCGACGAGATCGCCCGCATGGCGGAGGAACGCGGGTTCGAGTCGCTCTTCTTCCCGGAGCACACCCACATCCCCGCGACCCGCGACACCGACTATCCGGGTGGCGGCGAGCTCCCGGACATGTACTCACACACCCACGACCCGTTCGTCGCGCTCACCGCGGCCGCCGGGGCGACCGAGCGCCTCCGGCTGGGCACGGGCATTTGCCTGGTCATCGAGCGCGACCCGATCATCACCGCGAAGGAGGTTGCCTCGCTCGACCGCCTGTCGGGTGGGCGCTTCCTCTTCGGCGTCGGGGCCGGGTGGAACGTCGAGGAGATGGAGAACCACGGGACCGATCCGCACCGGCGCTTCGGGGTGATGCGCGAGCGAATCGAGGCGATGAAGGCCATCTGGACGGAGGAAGAGGCCACCTACCACGGAAGCTACGTCGACTTCGACCGGGTCTGGTCATGGCCCAAGCCCGCGCAGCGGCCGCACCCGCCGATCATCGTCGGCGGCAACGGCGCGCGTGTCCTCGACCGGGTGATCGCCTACGGCGACGAGTGGATGCCAAACCGGATCGAATCGGCCGATGAGCTGGGGGAGAGGATCGACCGCCTGGGCGAGCTCGCGGCCGAGGCGGAGCGACCGGTCCCGAACGTGGGGCTCTACGCCGCTCCCGCCAACGCCCAGGAGATGGAGGCGTACGCCGGCATCGGCGTGGCCCGCTACGTGCTCTTCGTGCCGTCGGTGCCGCGGGACGAGGCGGAGGCGCGGCTCGATCATCTCGTCCGGGTGGTGGAGGAGTACAGGGCGGCAGGCTCCTAGGCGTGGACGCCACCGAGGCTCGAGAGCTCCTCGCGTCGGCGCGCGTGGCGCGACTGGCCACCTGCGACGCGGAGGGCCGGCCACACCTCGTGCCGATCACGTTCGCCGTCGAGGAGGACACGATCCTCACGGCGGTCGACCACAAGCCCAAGCGCACGGTCCGCCTGCGACGCCTGGCGAACATCGAGGCCAATCCACGCGTGGCGGTCCTGGTCGACCACTACGAGGAGGACTGGTCGAAGCTGTGGTGGGCGCGAGCGGACGGCCTGGCACGGATGCTCGCGGCGGGCACCGCCCAGCACTCGAACGCGGTGGCCCAGCTGGCGGCCCGCTACCCGCAGTACGCCGAGCGTCGTCCGGACGGACCCGCGATCGAGATCAGCGTTTCGCGGTGGAGCGGTTGGCGCGCGCGCCCGTAGCCTTCGAGCCGCGCCTGCCTCGCCTCTTCGGCCGCAGCTCCTCCAGCGAGTCGCCAACCCACTCGATCATCTTCCACAGGTCGGGCATCTGATCGCGGTCGGCGACGATGCCGAAGTCGAGGTGGCCGCAGTAGCTCATCACGGTGATGTTCAGCCCCATGCCGTCGGTGATCACCGAGACCGGGTAGTTGGCGTCGAGCCGGGCTCCGGCGCAGTAGAGCGGCACCTGCGGCCCGGGGACATTGGAGATGACGAGGTTCCACGTCGGCCTTCCCGGCGAGCTCACGGCCAGCGCGAAGGTGGCGCGCGCCGCCCGGGCGAAGACGGCGGGCGGGATGAAGTGGTTGGCGTCCTGGAGGAGCTGCGCCGGGAGCGCCTTGTGGCGCTCCTTCATCACCGCCAGCGCCTCGTGGGTTCGCCGCAGCCGGACGATCGGGTCAGGCAGGTTGGTGAAGATCGGCGCGCTCATCAGCATGATCCGGTTTCCGTAGGTGCCGGCCTGCTCGCTGGTCCTCACCGAGACCGGGATCTGGGCCACCAGCGGATCCGCGGGTAGCTCGCCGTGCTCGATCAGCCAGCGGCGCACGGCGCCGGTGCAGATCGTCACCACGACGTCGTTGACCGTGAAGCCGTGCTCGTTCTTGATCGCCTTCACCTCGTCCAGTGAGAGCTGGCCGAAGGCGAAGCGCCGGTGGGCGGAGACGCGGCCGTTGAAGGAGGTCTTCGGGGCGCGCAGGTCCCGGCGGCTCCGGGCGCCGCCGTCGCCGCGGACCGCCCGCTGGACGCGGCCGGCCACCCGGGACACGACGCCGGTCCCCGGGAAGTTCGTGAACGGGGTGTCGGTGAGGTTGGGAAGCGTCGATGGCATCGAGCGCAGCATGCGGACCGGGTAGCGGGGGATCCCCGCCAGGCCGCGCGCGAGCATCTCAAGGTCGCTCGGCTCCCGCTCCGCCAGCGGCGGTGGCGGCTCGGAGAGCTCGCGGCCCTCCGGTGCGAGGTCGAAGAGGACGGCCATGATCTCCGCCCCCGAGAGCCCGTCGATGAGCGCGTGGTGAATCTTGGTGAGCATGCCGAGGCCGCCGCCCTCGAGCCCGTGGATGAGATACAGCTCCCACAGCGGCCGCGATCGGTCCAGGGGGCGGGCGACGATGCGCGCCACCTGCTCGGCGAGCTTCTGGTCCGTCCCCGGCTGGGGCAGCGCGAGCTCGCGGACGTGGAAGTCGATGTCGAAGTCGGGATCCTCGATCCAGTACGGGTAGTCGAGACCCAGGGGCACCTCGGCGAGACGCCAGTGGAGGGGCGGCAGCAGCGGGAGGCGCTCGGACATGAGCGCGGAGATGTCGTCGATCTCGAGCCTGCCGCCGGGCCGCTCGGAGTCGTCCAGGATCGCGAGGGCGCCGACGTGCCCGCTCTGGCGCGGGTTCTCGAGCGCGAGAAACTGCGCGTCAAGGCTTGTCAGCTGTCGCATCTAACTCCTCCCGCCGCAAGTCTCGTACCCACTGGCCCCCAACGTCAACCCGGCGCCCGGACGAGCGTCTCGGGCCGGATCTCCGCCACCGAGCGGCAGCCGGCGAGCCCCATCGTGAGGTCGAAGTCCGCGATGAAGTTGCGGAGCACCTCGCGGACGCCGGATTCGCCGGCGACGGCGAGCCCCCACAGATAGGGGCGGCCGATGCACACGGCCGTCGCTCCGAGGGCCAGCGTCTTGAACATGTCGGCGCCGCCGCGGACACCGCTATCGAGGAGGACGGGAACCCGGCCGTCCACCGCCTCGACGATCCCGGGCAGCGCGTCGATCGTCGGGATGGCGCCGTCGACCTGGCGGCCGCCGTGGTTGGAGACCAGGACCCCGTCCATGCCGGCGTCGAGCGCCCGCCGAGCGTCGTCCGGATGGAGGATCCCCTTCAGCACGATCGGCAGCCGCGTGCGCTCGCGAAGGAAGGGCAGGTCGTCCCAGGTCAGCGAGGGTCGCGAGTAGATCTGGACGAAGCGCTCCACCGCGCGGCGCGCCCTGCCCGACCGAAGCGCCGGCCAGAAGCGGTCCGGGTACCGGCGCACGAGCTGGATCAGGGTCCCGAGCGCGGCCAGGCTCGGGCGGGGGGTGGGAGCGCTTCCTGCGGGGGCCGGCCCATCGATCAGGCGCTGAAAGACCGGGTCGCTCACATACTGGGCGATTCCCTTCCCGCGCAGGAACGGCAGGTAGGCCATCGCCAGGTCCCTGGCCCGCCAGCCCAGCATCGTGGTGTCCAGGGTGACGACGATCGCCTCGCAGCCGCAGGCCTCGGCGCGACCCACAAGGCTCTCGACGAGCTCGTTCGAGGTGCTCCAGTAGAGCTGGAACCAGTGCGGCGCCGGGCCCATCTCCCTGGCGCACACCTCCATCGGCACCGAGGCCTGGTTGGAGAAGATCATCGGCACGCCCTCCGCCGCCGCCGCGCGCGCCGCAGCCGTGTCGGCGTCGCGATGGGCCATCTCCAGCACCCCGACCGGGGACAGCATGAGGGGGGCTGGGACGCGCCGGCCGAAGAGCTCGACGCTCGTATCCCGCTCCGAGACGTCGCGGAGCATCCGCGGGACGATCCGCCAGCGCTCGAAGGAGGCCTCGTTGGCGCGCTTCGTGGACTCGTTGCCCGCGCCGGCGGCGACGTACGCGAACGCCTGTGGGGACATCGATCGCTCGGCGGCCGACTCGAGGGCGTCCATCTCGACCGGGACGGTCGGACGGCGCCCGCCGACGCCGCGCAGGTAGATCGCCGCTACGCGCTCGGGTCCCGACACTAGATGATTGATGCCCACTCCGCGTGTGCCCGGGGGTTCGCCCGGCCAAGCAGTTCAAGGATCTCGCGCGCGTCGCGCGCTCGCACCGCGCCTTCGGCGCTCGGCGCAGCCCTTGCTGGCGGCAAGGGCAAGCCCGAGGACGCAGAAATGCGCAGTGCCGGGCGGATCATCCGGGTGCGCGGGGATTGGGGATCACTCATCTATTACGCCGCCGCGCGGTGCGCTTCGTGTCTGCGGTGCCGGGCGCGCGGGCTGATCAACCCGCCCCAATCGGCGTCCGCGAGGCGGACGGGATCGGTCGTGGAGATGAACTCGTGAAGCGCCGCAGCGAGCCCGTCGGGGTCCTCGAGGTGGGGGAAGTGGGCGGCGCGGGGGAGGGCCACGAAGCGGCTGCCGGGAATCGCCTGGTGAGCAGCCACGCCGTGCGACTGCGGGATGGTGTGGTCGCGCTCGCCCCAGACGATGAGGGTGGGGAATTCCCTCAACAGGTACAGCCGATCGCGCGCGCTGACCCGCTGGCCGTGAACGTCGATCACCGAGCGGAGCGTCTGGATGAAGGCCTTTCGCGCACCGGCGCGCTCCAGCGGGCGGAGCGCGCGGGCGATCGCCTGGAGGTAGACGCCCTTTCCGAGCCCGCGCTCGCGCATTCGCTCGCCCGTCCACCACATCGCGTCGAGCACGCGACGGTGCGCGGCAGCCCGAAGGAGCGTGGCCGCGCCCGGGAGCGCCGCACCTCGCAGCAGCGGGCTCACCTCCCGCCCGAGCCCGCCGCTCGAGACCAGCACGAGCCGCTCGGTGCGCTGGGGGAATTGGTAGTAGAACTGCATCGCGACGCCCCCGCCGAGCGAGTGCCCCACGACCGTGGCGTGGTCAACCCCGATGACGGCGAGGAGGTCGCGGATGCTCGCCGCGTGCGCACCCAACGAGTAGTCACCGCGCGGGGTCGCCGAGTCGCCGTGGCCAATCAGGTCGGGCGCGATGACGGTGTAGCGGTCCGCGAGCCGCAGCGCCACGTCCTCCCAGTGACGCGAGGAGTTGACCATGCCGTGGATGAGCACCACCGGCGGGCCGCTGCCGGCGATCCGGTAGATGACCCGGTGGCCGTGCAGCTCTACCTGCCAGGCGTCGAAGGCGCTGGCCATTGCGGCAACTTATCGCCGCCGGGGCCGGACGAGCGGCCGCGCCGGCCTCCGGGCGGTTTGGCCTGATCGCGGTACCTTTGACCGGTGGAGCGTGACGCCGCCCTCACGGGCGTGTTCGAGCCGGTGCGGCCAGCGACGGCGTTCGAGGAGACGGTCGAACGCCTCGGCACGGCCATCCGCATCGGCCTCCTCCACCCGGGCGACAGGCTTCCCTCCGAGCGCGACCTCGCCGAGCAGCTGGGGATCTCGCGATCGACGCTGCGGCAGGCGCTGACCACGCTCGTCCAGAGCGGGCACCTGCTCTCGGCCCGCGGTCGCAGCGGGGGGACCTTCGTCGCCGAGCGCCCGCCGCTCGCCGAGGCCGACGGCAAGACCCTCGGGGATGAGGCATGGGCCGTGCTCGATCACCGCGTGGCGATCGAGTTGGGCGCGACCATCCTCGCGGTCGAACGGGCCGAGCAGGAGCATCTCGATCGCCTGGGCGAGCTCGTGACGCAGATGGCCGAGGCGAGCCGCTTCGAGGACTACCGGCGCGCCGACATCCGGTTCCACATCGACATCGCGGAGGCGGCCCGGTCGCCGCGCCTGGTGCGGGCGATGACGGAGGTGCAGGGGCAGATGAGCGACCTCATCGCCCTGATCCCGCACCCGGAGCAAGTACTCACGTATTCGAACGCACAGCACGAGCGCCTCGTCAAGCACCTACGCGGCGGAAAGGCCTGGGCGGCGCTCGAGCTCATGCGCGAGCACATCCGCGGCACCGAGCACATCCTCGCGGGGCTGCTCTGACGAAGATGACCGAGAGGCCGACGCTGTTCGTTTGCCATGGCGATGACGGCGGCCCGCGGATTCATCCGTGCCGCCGTGTGCAGGAGGCCCTCCGGGCCGCGGGCATCGAGTACGACAAGGTGATCGCGGCCCACGGAAGTCCGATCCCATTCCTGCGTAAGGGCTCGCGCGAGGAGTTGCGCGAGGCGACCGGGTCGACGAAGCTGCCAGCGCTCAAGTTGCCCGATGGCAGGGTCATCACGCATTCCCGCGCCATCCTGTCCTGGATCCACGAGCAGCGGTGACGCGGCGGGCGTTGGCCCGCGAGAGCCGGTTCGCTCCGCGGACGCGAACCGTCACCGGGCCGCCACTGGGGTCCGCATCGAAGATCCAGCTCGACGGCACGCGCGTTGACCGACCGGGGCGCAGCCGCTGCAGGCGACCGCCCCAGAGCCGGCGCCCATCCTGGACGAACTCGATCCGAGGCAAAGCAAGCCGCTCGGTCGCCCGCAGCAGAAAGCGCCCCCGGGGTGGCGCGAGCGTCGCATCCACGGACGCACCGATGGCGTTCGGAGCGATCCAGCCCAGCGGCGGCGCGCACCGCACGGCGACCCTCGCGTCGGGCCAGCCCTCTCCGCGCAGGTAATGGGTCACGGTCGCGGCGACGTGGCGCCCGTCCAGCGCGGCGACGTCGGCCGTCTCGGCCCCGTGGAGCAGGTTCCCCGCGGCGAAGACGCCCGGGCGGGTGGTGCGCAGGCCCAGGTCGACCGCGGGGCCCCTGGTCAGCGGGTCGAGCTGGATGCCGGCGAGAACGGCGAGCTCGTGATCCGGGATCCAGTCCGCCGTGAAGACGATGAGGTCGCACTCCACCTTGCGGACCTTGCCCGTGTCCAGGTCGGTCAGCTCGACGGCCTCGACACGCCGGCAGCCGCGGATCGCTCCGACCGCCGTGCGGGTGAGGAGCGGCGTGCGGTAGCGCACCGCGGCGCCGGCCCGAAAGGCGGCGAGGGTCTGGTGCTCGGGTTGCTCGGTGGTCATGGCGACCGCCTGCGCGCCGCCGTGCGCGAGCGTCAGCAGCGCGGAGAAGCTCACGTGCTCGGCGCCGACGATCACCGCGCGCCGTCCCGGGCGTTCGCCGCGCAGGTAGACGAGCTGCTGGAGCATGCTCGTCGTCATCACGCCCTGCGGGCGCGATCCCGGCACGAGTCGCGCCGAACGCGGTCGCTCCCGGCATCCCGTCGCCAGGACCACGGCCCTGGCCTCGACCGCCGATCGTCCAGAGGGTGACGTCACCTCGAGTGAGCCGTCGGGGCACCAGCCGGTGACCTGCGCCTCGGTTCGGAGCTCGGCGCCCGCTTGGACGGCCCGCTCGGCGAGCCGCGCCGCGTAGCGCGGTCCGGACATCACGCGGTGGAGGTCGCGAACACCGAACCCCTGGTGCTTGGCGTGCCGTGGGATCCCACCGAGCTCCGGCTCACGGTCGAGCACGACGACGCGGCGGACGCCGGCTCGGCGAACGTGCGCAGCCGCGGCGAGGCCCGCGGGGCCGCCGCCGATTATCGCCACGTCCACGGACTCGCGCCGCACGGTTGGCGCTTCGCTCATCGCGGCCCCTCCATGAGGTCCGCGGGGTTGCGGCCGGTGTGCTCGGCCAGCAGCGCCGGAACGTGCGCGCCGCAGAAGAATCCCTGGCAGCGACCCATCAGGACGCGGGTCCGACGGCGCAGGCCATCGAGGTCGACCGGTGGAATCGGGCTCGCGGCGGCGTCCCGGATCTCGCCACGGGTCACCCGCTCGCAGAAGCAGACGATTCGCCCGTACTCGGGATCCGAGGCGATCAGGTCCGCCCGGGCATAGGGCCTCGGGGCGGCCTCGCCGATGTTCGGCATGCGGATGCCGGGAAGGCCGCCCGGCCGTTCCCGCATCGCCAGCCCCGCCCGGTCGAGCTCGTCCCGGGCGTGCTCGGCGATCGCCATCGACGCGGTCAGGCCCGTGGACCTGATGCCGGCCGCCCACGCGTACCGAGACTCGCCGTCGACCCCGACCTGGTAGTCGGAGTGCTCGGTGGCGGCGCGAAGCCCCACGTAGACGGCCGTGACCTCCTGCCGGCTCAGCTCCGGGACGAGCCGATCCCCCAGCGATCGGAGGTAGGCGAGGCCTTCCGCGGTCGAGCTGGTGTCGTCCCTGCGGTCGATGTCGACGGCCGTGGGGCCGAGCATCACGTTGCCGAAGACCGTCGGCGCGATCAGGACCCCCTTGGTGGTCGCCGTGGGAACGGGCAGCAGGATGTGGCTGATCAGCGCACGGCTCAGCTTGTCGTAGACGATCAGCTCGCCGCGGCGCGGCGCGATCGTGAAGCCATCGTGCCCCGCCAGCCGGTGGATCTCGTCGGAATGAAGCCCTGCGGCGTTGACGATCCAGCCGGCCGCGAGCTCCCCGCGCGTGGTCTCGAGCCGCCAGCCGCCGGCCTCGAGTCGCTCGAGGCCGGTCACTCCCTCCCCGCGACGCAGGTCAGTCCCCGCGAGCACGGCCTGTGTGGCGTACGCGATGGGAGGGGTGAAGGGGCAGACGATGTGCTCGTCGGGCACCTCCAGCGCCCCGAGCGCGCCGGGCCCGAGACGGGGCTCGCGGCGGTACAGCTCGTCGGCGCCGATCTCGGTGACCCGCTCATAGCGGCAACGCTCGGCGTTGGCCCGGATGGCAGCGAAGCGCTCGAACTCGTCCCGGTTCCAGGCGACGAGCAGGGCTCCCGTCCGCTCGATGGGAATGCCGACCTCCTCGGCGTAGCCCATCAGGAGGTCGTGACCGCGGGCGACCAGGCGCGCCTCGAGCGTTCCCGGCTTTGCGTCGAATCCGGTGTGCAGGATCGCCGTGTTGGCCTTGCTAGTGCCCGCGCCGACGTCCGGGCCGGCCTCGATCAGCGCGATCCGCAGATCGAAGCGGGAGAGTTCCCGGGCGATCGCCGAGCCGACGTCTCCCGCGCCGACGATGGCGACGTCGTAGGAATCGTCAGAGGGCGATCGCGCGCTCAACGAACTCGCGCCACTCCGCGTGCGAGCGGTCCCGCCACGCGGCATCGCGGGCCGGCTCCGTCCGCTCGCCGACCGGGACCCGCTCGGCGATCTCGGCTGTGGATCCCCAGATCCCGGCGCCGACGGCGGCGAGCGCCGCCGCTCCCGCCACCGTCGCGTCGACGGCGCCGCGCTGGACGGACACGCCCGTCGTGTCCGCCTGGAGCTGGAGGAGGGTGGGGTCGCGTGTGAGCCCGCCATCCACCCGAAGCACGTCCACCGGCACCGTTCGGCGCACCGCCTCGACGACGTCGGCCACCCGCCAGGCGATCGCCTCGAGCGCAGCGCGGGCGATGTGCGCGGGGCGGGCTCCCGCGGTCAACCCGGCGATCACGGCCCGTGCCTCGGATGCCCACCAGGGAGCGCCGACGCCGGCGAGGGCCGGGAGCACTCGCACCCCGCCGCCGTCCTCCACCTCCGCCGCCGCGGCGGCGAGGGCTGCGGGATCCTCGGCCAGGCCGAGGTCCCTGCTCAGCCACTCGAGCAGGGCACCGGCCGTGAAGACACCGCCGTCGATCGCCCATTCCACGCGGCCGTTCACGCGCCAGGCAACCGTGGGGAGAAGGCCGCCTTCGGGGGTCGGCCGCTCGTCGCCCGCATGGGCGAGCACGAACACGCCGGTTCCATAGGTCGCCTTGACCTGCCCCGGGGCCACGCAGCCGGCGCCGGCGAGCGCGGCCTGCTGGTCGACGAGCCTGGCGCGAAGCGGCAGCTCGATCGGCCACGAGGTGTGACTCAGCGTCCCGAGGTCTCCGGCCGTGTCCATGATCGCCGGCAGCGGCTCGCCCGGCACGCCGAAGATCTCGAGGAGCGACGCATCCCACTCCGGCGCGCCGAGCTGGGTGCGGGATGCGGTCGACGAATCGGTGGCGAATCCGGCTCCGAGGCGATCGCACAGGAACGAATCAACGGTCCCGAGTCGCGCGGTGCCGGCGTCGACGGCCCGGGCCACCTCGTCATCGTGCTCGAGCAGCCAAGCGAGCTTGCCCGCGGAGAAATAGGGGTCCAGCGGCATCCCGCTGCGCTCTCGAGCCTCCTCCGCACGGCCCTCGGACTCGAGGCGGTCGAGGACCTCCTGCGAGCGCTTGTCCTGCCAGGTGATGACCGGGGTGAGGGGCGTGCCGGTTTCGGCGTCCCACGCCAGCACCGACTCACCCTGGTGGTCGAGGCCACAGGCCTCGATGTCGCGTTCGTCGGCCAGGAGCTCGGCCACCGCCTCGACGACCGCATCGACGATCACCTCGGGATCCTGCTCGACCCACCCCGGCTTCGGATGGAGCAGCGGCTTCTCGCGCCGGGCCTCCTTGACGGTCTGCAGGTCGGTGTCGAACAGCACCGCCTTCACGGCGGACGTTCCCTCGTCGATGCCGAGCAGGGGACTCATCCGTCAGGCCCGATCATCGCGCAATTCCGCTATCTGCGAAAAAAGGGCTTGACACGGCTCCGGCAGCGGGCGTAGTCTCAACCCATCCATAGGTCGGATCATCACACCAATTGGATGGGGGTGGAGGATGCGCCCCGCTGGCGACATCGATACGGGGAGGTAGTTCGTGGCCGATGAGGTGACGCGCCCGCCGGAGACCGCTGGGCCGACTGAGGAGGTGAGCGCTGACGAGCAGCGCCTCCACGAGATGGGCTACAGGCAGGAGCTGTCGCGAGCCTGGAGCGGGTTCACCAACTTCGCGATCTCGTTCACGATCATCTCCGTCCTCGCGGGCACGTTCACCACGTTCGGTTTCGCATGGCTGAACGGCGGCCCGATCATGGCGTCGATCGGCTGGCCCGTGATCTGCGCGTTCGTCTTGATGGTCGCCTTCTCGATGGCGGAGCTGACGTCGAAGTACCCGACCGCGGGCGGCCCCTATTGGTGGGCGCACGACCTCGGCGGCAAGGGCTGGAGCTGGATGACCGGCTGGTTCAACATCGTCGGCCTGGTCGGGATCGTGGCATCGGTCGCCTACGGCTGCGCCTTCTTCCTCTTCAACCTGCTGAGCCTTTACGGCCTGAACGTAATCGGCATCAACTTCGGGGACGACGTGCACATCCTCTCCGAGACGTTCCTGCTCTTCATGATCATCCTGGCGCTCTACACGCTGGTGAACATCTTCGCCGACCGCATCCTGGCGCTGATGAACAACATCTCCGTCGGCTGGCACCTGCTCGGCGTGGCGGCGATCATCGGCATCCTCATCTTCGTTCCCGACGACCACCAGAGCGCGAGCTTCGTCTTCGGCCACCAGATCAACGAGAGCGGCAACGTCAGTGGCACCGGCGCCATCGGCTTCTGGTTCCTGGTCGCCCCCATCGGGTTCCTGCTGGCGATGTACACGCAGACGGGCTACGACGCCTCCGCCCACACTGCCGAGGAGACGCGTGGCGCTGCGAAGGCCGCCGCTCAAGGGGTCTGGCGCTCGGTGTTCTGGTCCGCGCTCATCGGCTGGCTCGTACTACTCGCGTTCCTGTTCGCGGCGACGCACGTCGGGGCGGTCACCAACGGCGGCGGCAGCGTCTTCGGGATCTTCAACTCCGCGCTGGACCCATGGGCGGCTAAGTTGGTGGTCCTCATCGCGACCGTGGGTCAGTTCTTCTGCGGCGCCGCCGGCCTCACCAGCGCGTCGCGCACGTGGTACGCGTTCGCGCGCGACCGCGGCATGCCCGGCTGGGTCATCTTCCGCCGCATCAACCGGGACCGCGTCCCGTTCAACGCGGTGATCGCCGTGGCGGTCGCCTCGCTGGCGATCAGCTGGCCGGCCCTGTTCGGAAAGAACGACATCCCGTTCGCGTTCTTCGCCCTGACCGGGATCTGCACCGTTGGGCTGTACCTCGCCTACATCCTCCCGGTGTACCTGCGACTGCGAAAGGGCGACAGCTTCGAGCCCGGCCCCTGGAATCTGGGCCGCCGCTACAAGCTCGTCAACGTGCTGGCGATCCTGTTCGTGATCGTGGTCGTGTACAGCCTCGACCTGCCGTATACGCCGCTTGGCCTGCCCTGGAATGACGGCTTCGACGCGAGCCTCGTGAACTACACGCCGTTCGCCATCGTGCTCCCGCTCATCTTTGGGGTCTGGTACCTGATCTCGGCCAAGGACCGCTACCAGGGGCCGGTGCGCACGCTCGAGGAGGACGTTGTCACGCGTGACTAGCCGGTGAGCGCTCAGCGGCCAGGGGGCCCCGGCGGCGCCGCCGGGATGCTCTCGCCGGACGATCTCAAGAAGGAGGCCGACTCCGGCGCGATCGACACGGTCGTCGCCGCGTTCACCGACATGCAGGGGCGCCTGTTCGGCAAGCGGATCCAGGTCGAGTACTTCCTGGACGAGGTCACCGAGCAGGGCATCGAGGGATGCAACTACCTGCTCGCCCTCGACATGGAGATGGAGCCCGTGCCCGGGTACGAGATGGCGAACTGGGAGAAGGGCTACGGCGACTTCGGCATCGCACCCGATCTCGCGACCCTTCGCAGGATCCCGTGGCTCGACCGGACCGCACTCGTGCTCTGCGATGTCGTCAACCACGACGGCTCGCCGGTCGTCGCCTCGCCGCGGCAGGTCCTGATCGCCCAGTACGAGCGGGCCGCGGAGATGGGCTATGTGCCGCTCTTCGCCTCCGAGCTCGAGTTCTACCTCTACAAGGAGAGCTACGCCGAGGCCCACGAGAAGGACTTCTCGGGGCTCACGCCGACGATCCCGTACATCCTCGACTACCACATCCTCGCCACCACGATGGACGAGCAGTACCTCGGCCAGATCCGCCGCGGCATGCACGCCGCCGGCATTCCGGTCGAGTTCTCCAAGGGCGAGGCCTGGTACGGCCAGCACGAGGTCAACACCCGGTACGCGGACGCGGTCACGTCCGCAGACCGCCACTCGATCTACAAGAACGGCGTCAAGGAGATCGCGTTCCTCTCGGGGATCTCGGCGACGTTCATGGCAAAGCCCTCCGAGAAGGACATCGGGAGCTCCTGCCACATCCACTCGAGCCTCGTCGGCGACGACGGCAAGAGCGGCTTCGTCGACGACCACGAGGAGACCGACACGTTCCGCCACTACCTCGGCGGGCAGCGGCAGCACATCAGGGAGCTGGCCCTGTTCATCGCCCCGTCAGTGAACTCCTACAAGCGGTACGCCGCGGAGAGCTGGGCGCCGACGTCGGTGTCATGGGGCCGCGACAACCGTACGTGCGGCTTCCGAATCGTGGGGCACGGCCAGTCGCGCCGGGTCGAGTGCCGGATCCCGGGCGCCGACGTCAACCCGTACCTCGGTTACGCGGCCCTGCTGGCGGCCGGCCTCGACGGCATCGAGAACGGGACCGATCCCGGGCCGGAGCTCGTGGGCAACGCGTACGAGGCCGCCGAGGCCGAGCCGTTCCCGTCGACGCTCTACGAAGCGCTCGAGCTCTGGGAGGGGAGCGACTTCGCCAAGCGCGCGTTCGGCGAGTCGGTCCACAAGCACTACCTGAACTACGGGCGCTACGAGCAGAACGACTTCAACAAGGTGGTCACCGACTACGAGCGGCGGCGCATGTTCGAGCGCGGCTAGCGGGCGCATCCCGTGAGCGCCTGCGCGATCGGGATCTGCGCCGCCGTCGAGCGGGTTCGGCGGGATCCGTGGGACGAAGTCGTGACCATGGTCCAGCGGACCTACCCGGCCTCGGTCCAACGGGCGGGAGCGCTGGCCCTGATCCTGCCGCCCGACGAGGCCGTCCTCGATTCGCCTGACGTCGTGCTGGACCGGATCGACGCGCTGCTCCTGGCCGGCGGCGCCGACGTCGACCCGGCGAGCTACGGGGCGGCGTCGCATCCGGCGACCGGCCCCGTGTGGCCGGAGCGCGACCGCTTCGAGATCGCGCTGGTCCGCCGCGCGATCGACCGCGAGATGCCCGTGCTCGGGGTGTGCCGCGGAATGGAGATACTGAACGTGGCGCTGGGGGGGACCCTGCAACAGCATCTGCCCGACGTGACCGGCAGGGATCTGCACCGCCACACGCCCGGCGTCTTCGGCGACCACGAGGTCACCCTCGAGTCCGGGTCGCTCGCGGCCAGGGCCATCGGCAGCGAGCGCACGCTGGTCAAGTCACACCACCACCAGGGAGTCGGCGAGCTCGGCCGGGGCGTCGTCGCGACCGGCTGGTCGCCCGACGACGGCGTTATAGAGGCCGTGGAGCTTCCCGGCGAGCGTTACGTGCTCGGCGTCCTGTGGCACCCCGAGGAGGACGAGGCGAGCTGCGTAATAGCCTCGCTGGTGGAAGCCGCACGGGCGAAGGTGGGGGCAGCATGAGCACCGATCAGGCAGTACGCGAGGAGATCTCGGTCGTGGAGCCGGCGACCGAGGAGGTCATGGCCACGGTGCCCCGCGCCGGGGCGGATGAGGCCGACGCGGCGGTCGCGAAGGCCAAGCGGGCGTTTCCGTCCTGGAGCGCGGTCGGGGCCGCGGAGCGGGCGACACTGCTGCACGGGCTCGCGGACGTGCTTGAAGAGCGATCGGCCGACCTGGCCACGCTCGAGGCCCGCAACGCCGGCAAGCCGATCGCCGACGCACGCGGCGAGATGGGAATGGTGGTCCAGACGTTCCGCTACTACGCCGCTGCCCCCGAGCGCCTGCTCGGCGACACGATCCCGGTCGCCGGGGGAGTGGACATGACCTTCCGCGAGCCGCTTGGCGTCGTCGGGTTGATCGTGCCGTGGAACTTTCCCCTCCTGATCGCGTCGTGGAAGGTCGCTCCCGCGCTCGCGGCCGGGAACACCGTCGTCTTGAAACCGGCCGAGCTGACGCCGCTGACCGCGCTGGAGCTCGAGCGGATCGCGCTGGACGCCGGGCTTCCCGAGGGGGTCGTGAACGTCGTCGCAGGCCCCGGAAGCGTCGCGGGGAGGCGGATCGTGGAGCATCCCGACGTCGCCAAGATCGCCTTCACCGGCTCCACCGCCGTCGGCCGGGGGATCGCCGAGGGCGCCGCCGCGACGATCAAGCGCGTGACCCTGGAGCTCGGCGGCAAGTCGGCGAACGTCGTGTTCGCCGACGCCGACCTGGAACGGGCAGCCGCGGCAGCGCCGCTCGCCGTGTTCGGCAACGCGGGTCAGGATTGCTGCGCGCGCTCGCGGATCCTCGTCGAGCGCTCGGCCATGGACCGGTTCCTCGAGCTCCTCGAGCGATCGGTGACCTCCCTCCGCGTGGGCGATCCCCTCGCCGAGGAAACGCAGATGGGCCCCCTGATCTCCGCCGACCAGCGGGAGACCGTGTCCTCCTTCGTCCCGGACGGCGCGCCGGTAGCGATCCGCGGATCCGCGCCGGATGGCCCCGGCTACTGGTTTCCGCCAACCGTCCTGGCCCCGGTCTCGAACTCCGATCGCGCGGCCGCGGAGGAGATCTTCGGCCCGGTGGCCTGCGTGATCCCGTTCGAGGACGAAGCCGAGGCGGTGGCGACGGCCAACGACACGATCTACGGCCTTTCCGGGTCGATCTGGACCCGCGACGGATCGAAGGCGCTGCGCACAGCGAGGGCGATCGAGACCGGGGTCCTGTCGATCAACTCCAACACCTCGGTGCGTGTCGCAACGCCGTTCGGCGGGTTCAAGCAGTCGGGCGTCGGGCGCGAGCTCGGGCCGCATGCGCTCGAGCACTACACGGAGGTCAAGAACGTCTTCTACTCCACGGAGGCTTGATGGGACGGCTGGACGACAAGGTCTGCGTGATCACCGGCGCGGCGAGCGGCATCGGCGCCGAATCGGCGCGTCTGTTCTCTGCGGAGGGCGCGCGGGTCGCCGGCGTCGACGTCCAGGAGGGAGCCGAGGGAGTGCTTGCGATCCAGGCCGACGTCACCGACGAGGGCCAGGTCCGCGACATGTACGCCCGCGTGCGAGACGAGCTCGGTCGCATCGACGTGCTCTTCAACAACGCCGGCATCAGCCCGCCCGACGACGCCTCGGTGCTCGAGACCTCGCTGAAGGCGTGGCAGCGGGTGCAGGACGTCAACCTGCGAAGCGTGTTCCTGTGCTGCAAGCACGGGATCCCCCACCTGCTGGACGCGGATGGCGGGTCGGTGATCAACACCGCGTCCTTCGTGGCGACCATGGGATCGGCCGTATCCCAGATCTCCTACACGGCGTCCAAGGGCGGGGTTCTGGCGCTGTCGCGGGAGCTCGGGGTCGAGTTCGCCCGCCGCGGGGTTCGCGTCAACGCGCTCTGTCCCGGCCCCGTGAGCACGCCCCTCCTTCGCGACCTGTTCGCCAAGGATCCCGAGAAGGCGGCCCGGCGGCTGGTGCACCTGCCCATGGGCCGGTTCGCCGAGACCGAGGAGATCGCGCGGGCCGCGCTCTTCCTCGCGAGCGACGAGTCGTCCTACGTCACCGCCTCCACCTTCCTGGTCGACGGCGGGCTCTCGTCGGCCTACCTCACGCCCGTATAGCGTCGATGAAGCGCTCGCAGAGGGTGCGGCCGAGCTCGTTCCAGGCCTCGATGGACTCGCGCGTGCGCTGACGCAGCGCCTCGGGGTCGAGTCCGATGCGCACGGCGTCGGGGTCGCTGCGGTAGTCGTGGATCCAGCGCTCGACGTCGGCGCGGCTCACCTCGGCGTGGAATTGGATGCCCCACGCTGGCCCGTCCAGGCGATAAGCCTGCACGCAGATCGGGCTCATCGCGAGCGCCGTGGCGCCGGGTGGAAGCGGAGCCTCGTAGCTGTGCCACTGGAAGGCCTCGAACCTCGAGGGCAGGCCGCCGAGTAGCGGATCGTCCGCTGCCTCGGGCGTCAGCTCGACGTCGCGCCAGCCGATCTCCGGCGCGCTGGCTCGATGCGCCGGCGCCCCTGCCGCCTCGCCCACGAGCTGGCACCCCAGGCACATTCCGAGCAAGGGCACCCGGCGGTCGATCAGCTCGGCGAGCAGCGACTTCTCGTCTCGCAACCATGGGTGATCGTCCTCCTGATCGGAGTGCATCGCGCCGCCGAACGTGAGCACGGCGTCGTAGCCGGTCGGCTCGGCGGGCGGCGGCCCGTCCGGGAGCAGCCACTCGTCAAGCCGGACATCCCGTGCGCGCATCGCTTCCGCGAACACACCGGGCCCGGCGTCGGGCTGATGGACGATCGCGAGGGCGCGCACGCCGGAAGTTTCTCAGCGCCCCGGCCGGCAACGCATTGACGGGGTTAGAGACGCTATGGCGTACCTAACCTCGTCAAAGGCATTTCCTACGGCCGGCGGCGGTTGTAGATGGTTCCACAGCCCTCGCGCTCACTGGAGGCTAGGGTCCGGGCGTGGGAATCATCGGCTGGATCGTCCTGGGGCTCCTCGTCGGTGCGATCGCGCGAGCCATCGTGCCGGGGCGAACGGAGCCGAGCGGGTGCATCGGCACGACGGCCGTCGGCGTCCTCGGCGCCCTGATCGGCGGCTTCATCGCCAGCGCCCTCGACATCGGCCACATCGGCGAGTTCTTCGACCTCGGCACTTGGCTGCTCGCGATCGGCGGGGCGGTGCTGCTGCTCTTGATCGTGCGGGCCATCGCCGGCCCGCCGAGCGCGCCTCCTCGCTGAAACCGACGCCCACGAGAGGCATCCTCGGTGTTACCTTTGGAACAGCCCTATTTGGGCAAGAGCAAATGATGAAGCGGTAGCTGAACGGGTCTCAAGCACCAGGCAGTTCCGCGGCATTCAAGGAAAGAGCACAACGCGGAGGACGTATGGCAACTGGCACAGTGAAGTGGTTTAACGAGGAGAAGCGCTACGGCTTCATCACCCCCGACGAGGGCGGGCAGGACCTGTTCGTCCATCAGACCGGGATCGCCGATGGAGGGCGGGCGCTGCCCGACGGCGTCAAGGTCGAGTTCGAGTCCGAGGACGGCCCGAAGGGCCCCAAGGCCGTCAACGTCAAGACGGTCGCCTGAGGCTTCCAACAGCGCTGGCCTGCGCGGAGGTCAACCGCCTCCGCGCAGCTCGTTCTTGGAGCGATCCTCGAGGAGGTTCCGCGGGCGGGGATCCCCGTCGTCCTCGAGGACGATGACCGTGCCGGGCCAGTAGGGGCTGTCGGCAGCGGTCCGGCCGAGGAGCCACGGCGCGTGGATCCAACTTCCGGTGTTCCACAGCCGCGTGCCGCTCTCGAGGCGCCATCCGGCCTCCGCCTTCAGCGGGCCGCGGCGGTGGGTGTGCCCGAAGATCACGTGATCGGCCTCGATGCCGAGCCTGCGGACCACCTCACCCATCGCCGCGAGGCCGGCGCGGGTGATCGCGCCGGGCGAGAGGTCTGACTTCACCGGCCCGAGGCCGAGCCGGTTCGCCACGCCAACGGCCCCGGGGAGCGCGACGGTCCCGAGCAGGCGGCCGCGGATTCGCGCGGCCCGCCCGAAGCCGCCGCCCACCGCCTGCCAGACGCGAGCCGATGGGTTGGCGCCGCCGAGCCGCTCGGCCGGCGAGCCGCTCTGCGCGAGAGCGAACAGGAAGGCGTACAGCGGCGCCTGGACGCGCTCGTAGTCCGCGGGCGACGCCGAGCCGGGATCCCCGCCCTCGCCCGGCTCATCCACCGCCGCCTCGCCGGAGCCGCCGAGCACGCGCTCGACCGCGGCCACCGCCAGGCGCTCGAAGCTCGGCACCGTGAGATGGCGGTCGAGGTAATGGCCGTGGGTGACATAGACGTCGGGCCGGAGCCACAGGCCCGGGTAGGCGAGCTCCACCTCCGCGCGTCCCATGTCCCTGGTCAGCTCCGCCAGGGGCCCGCCATGCACCGGGATGCGCTGCTCGAGCCCGAGGGGCCCGGCGCCGTCGAGGCGCCGGCGCTCGAGCCAGTCGTCGAGGAGGTGGTGGTCGTGGTTGCCGGGGACCACCACGACGCGGCCGTCCCCGATCGCATCCCGCAGCTCGTCGAAGAACGGCCGCGCCCTCCCGATCGCGTCCGCGAGCGGCATGTCCCGAAGCTCCACGGCGTCGCCGAGCAGGACTACCTCGTCGGCGCCTTCGAGACCCGCCCACAGCGCCTCCCGGAACTCCGTGCGGCGGAGCAGGTCGATGCCGCCGCTGGAGGCCAAGTGGAGATCGGAGAGGACGAGGGTCCTTGCCACGGGGGACATCCTCCCCTTCCGGCCGGGCGGACTGCAGCGATAGGCTGGCGTCTGCGATGCAGGCGGGCCCAGCGACGGAGGCTCCGACCCAGGCCGGGATCCCGGTCTCGAACCCGGCGACCGGGGAGACGCTCGCCACCGTCCCCGAGCTCGGGCCCGAGGAGGTCGCACGGATGGTCGCGGCAGCGCGCGAGGCGCAGTCCACGTGGGCCGCGATCGGATTCAACGGCAGGGCGGAGGTGCTGCTGGCGGCCCGGGACTGGATGGCCGCGAACGCCGAGCGCGTGGTCGGGACGATTGTGGGCGAGACCGGCCGCCCGGCCGACGAGACCCAGTTCGCCGAGCTGTCCTACGGGCTCTCGGCGCTCGAGTTCTGGGCCAAGATGGCGCCCCGCTACCTGGCGGATGAGGAGATCGAATCCGCGTCGCCATTCGTTCGCGGCCGCAAGCTGGTCGTGCGCTACGCGCCGCTCGGGGTGATCGGCGTGATCGGGCCGTGGAACTACCCGCTCAACAACTCCTTCGGCGACTGCATCCCGGCGCTGGCGGCCGGCAACGCCGTGGTGCTGAAGCCCTCCGAGGTGACGCCGCTCACCTCGCTCCTGATGGCGGAGATGCTGGTGGAATGCGATCTCCCGGAGGGAGTCTTTCAGGTGGCCACGGGCCGCGGCGCGACCGGTGCGGCGCTGGTCGACCAGGTGGACATGGTGATGTTCACGGGCTCGGTCGAGACCGGTAAGAAGGTGATGGCCCAGGCCGCGCAGACGCTCACCCCGGTGAGCCTCGAGCTCGGCGGGAAGGACCCGATGATCGTGCTGGCGGATGCGGACCTGGAGCGCGCGGCGAACGCGGCCGTGAGCTACGGCATGAACAACTCCGGGCAGGTCTGCATCTCGGTGGAGCGCGTGTACGTGGAGGAGCCGGTCTACGACGAGTTTCTGGAGCGCGTCACGGGCAAGGTCTCGGGTCTGCGACAGGGA
>JBKPFQ010000096.1:0-7226 GCA_046728915.1 Actinomycetota bacterium
CTCCGGCGCCACGGCAGGGATCCCCCACCGCTGGGCGGGCACAATCGCCGCGAGCAGTCGGGCGGCGAAATCAGCGTGGGGCCCGACCAGCACGCGGTCGAGCCCGTCCATGAGCCCGGCCATGTCGCGGGCGCTGATCTCCGCGTTCGCCCAGTATCCGGAGACCCTGAAGTCGCGCATCCGAGCGCGCCGGGCGACCGCGAACAGGCCGTCGTCGCCAACCCGGTAGTAGATCGAGTCCGCGGCATCGTTGTCGCTGTAGGTGATCATCGCCGAGAGCAGGCGACGGGTCCCGGGGTCGAGCGGTAGCCCCGCGGTCCGGAGCCGGTCCAGCTCGGCGGCCAGCAGCATCACCTTGACCACGCTGGCCGAGACGTAGCGGCGCTCGGCGGCGAGCCCGTGGTGGCGCCCGCGCGAATCGACCACGGCGAAGGAAACGAGACCGTCGCGGGAGCGGGCGTAGCGGCATGCGGCGGCGATGCCCCGCGCGCTCGGGAACCGCCTCGGTGGACCCTCGCGAGCCGCGGGCGGCGGGCTGTCCTGCATCCGGTATGGGCGGAGCGGCCCCGTGTCACTCGTGGGCACGACGACGGTCGGGCCGCTCAGCCGATCCCCGCCCGCGTGGGGAGACCGGCCGTCACCGCCAGCGGCGATTAGCCCGGGGCCAACAACGATCGCCGCGGCGACCGCGGCGGCGATGGCTCCGGTCGCGAGCAGCCGCCAAGCCCATGACGGGCGGCACGACTGGTGAAGTCCGCGCCGTGAGCGTGAGCGTCGCGTGCTCTCCTCAAAGCGCCGCCGCAGCTCGTCGAGCTCCTTGTCTGCGTCATGTGCGCGGCGTCGCTGCGGCTGCGGGCAATCAGGTCTCGCCTTTGCCGACCTCCTCCTTACCGAGGGCCTCGACGCTAGCACTCGCCGGCTGGGCTTGATCGCAAACCATCACGGCGTCCACGGCTCGACGGGCGTCGGGCGGATCACCGCGCAGAATCCGCGGCAGGGTTTCGTGGGCGAGGACCCGGAGCGGGGCCTGCTCTGCCACCCGACGATCGTCAGCGGCGTTCGCGTCGACGATGGACTCGCGAACACCGAGACCTTCGGCCCGATAGTGGGCGTCGCGAGCTTCGACGACTGGGACCAGGCGATCGCGCTGGCGAACGGGCACGGCTACGGGCTCTCCGCCGCCATCTACACCGAGAACCCGCGCACGGCCTTTCGCTTCCGCGAGGCGGTGAGCTCCGGGATGGTGAGCCCAACAACTCGACCTCGGGCGCCGAGGCCCACCTGCCGTTCGACGGCAACGGAAAGTCCGGCAACGGCTCCCGCCAGTCAGGCGTCTGGGTGCTGGAGCAGTTCACCCGCTGGCAGGCGGTCAACTGGGACTACGCCGGCCGGCTGCAAAAGGCGCAGATGGACGTGGCCCAGGTCGAGGCGGACCGCGATTTCAGGCTCTGAGCGCAGCCGCGGCCAAGGGCTCACGGCCGGCCGGCACGGCGCCAGCGAAGCGGAAACGTCGCCGAATGAGGTAAATGTCGGCCGCGCCACACCGGGACATGAGGTAAATGCCTTGCCCGGTCCAGTGACATCGGGGAGCGTCCGCGACCTGAACGGGCCACCTTGCCCGGGATGGCCCTGCAAGCGAATCATCGGCGATGTACAGGAGGTTGCAATGCGCAAGGTGGGACTGGTGCTCGTGGGGGCGCTGAGTACGACGGCGCTCGCCTCAGGCGTGTCGACGGCCCACGCCGCACATGGCGGGTCGACGTGCACGGGAACGCTGGCGTCGGGCAGCTACCACAAGCTGATCGTGCCCGCGGGCGCTAGCTGCGACGGGACCCAGGCCAACATCGACGTCCGTGGCGGGGTCCGGGTCGGCGAGGGCGCGACCTTCATCCTCGGGAGCGAGGAGGGCACGGATACCGGCACGATCCGAGGCGGGATCCGCGCGCACGCTCCGGCCTCGCTGCAGCTGCACTTCGCCCACATCGCGGGCGGCTTGAGAATGCACGGCGGCAACGGGTTCTTCTCGGCTGTCGAGGACAACGTCATCCACGGCCGCGCGACGATCGATGGCTACTCGGGGTTCTGGCTTGGCTTCATCCGCAATGACGTCCGCGGCACCGTGAGGCTCAACGACAACGACATGGACGACCCGGACGCAAACGAGTTCGTTACGAACACGATCAAGGGAAATCTCGTGTGCCATAACAACTCGCCCGCGCCGCAGGTGGGCGACTCGGAGGGCGAGCCAAACGTCGTGACAGGGCGGAAGGTCGATCAATGCGCTGGTCTGTGACCAGTGAGGAGCCGGTCTCGAGGCGACGGTAGCGCCGACCGCCGGAATCCGGCCGATCCCGTTTGCGAGAAGCTCAAGTGCGTCGTCCGGCGCTGACCGCCAACGCGAAGGACCATGAAGCGCCTGGCGGCGGCGCTGGCCGGGCTCGTGGTTGCGTACCTCGTCGCAGGGCAGGGGCGGCGGCCGTTGCCCCCACGTCGCGCCTCGAGGTCCTGCGGGCCCTCGGCCACATCGACCTCGACGCGGTTTCCGGCCTCGCAGAGCCCTGAGTCTGGTCGGCGAGTGGTTCGGCGAGCAGCCTGTTAGTTGAGTTGGGGAGAGGTCAGCCGGCGGTCGGTGCGGATCGCAGGCTGCCGGCCCAGGAGGCGATCACGTCGGCAAGCTCTGCCCCGCCGAGCGGGACCAGGTCGTTGTGGCCGAGGTCACGGAACACGTGGATGCGTCGCGGCTCCGGGGCTGCCTCGAACAGGGCCCTGCCCTGCGCGAGCGGCACGATCTCATCGCGCTCGCCGTGGAGAACCAGAATCGGGGCGCGCAGAGCGCGGATGCGGCGCAGCGTCGGATAGGCGTCGGGGATCAGGGCAGCCGGCAGGAACGGGTAAGTGCAGGCGGCCGAGCTCCCGGACCCCGGTGAACGCGGAGAGCAGCACGAGCCCCGCCGGCGGACGCTCGAGCGCGAGATCCAGGGCGACGGCGCCGCCGAGCGACTCGCCGAGGTAGAAGACGCGCGTCCGGTCGACCCCGCGCTGCTCGAGCAGGCAGGCCAGCGCCGCCCGCGCGTCGCGATAGGTGCCCTCCTCGCTCGGCCTGCCGCTGCTGCGGCCATAGCCGCGGTAGTCGAACAACAGCACGTCGAATCCGACGGCCGCCAGCAGGGCGGCGTGGAGGACACGATCGCCGACGTTGCCGGCGTTTCCATGACATAGGAGCAGGTGGCCGAGCGACTCGGTCCGGGCCGTGATCCACCAGCCGTGAAGTCGCTCGCCGTCCTCTGTGGCAGGGGCGAGGTCGCGGTAGTCGAGCCCCGCCCGGTCCGGCGTCTCGATGATCTCGCGGGAGGGGAAATAGAGCAGCGAATTGAGCAGCGGGCGAATCACCGGAGGGCGGCCTCCTCGGCCGCTCGTGCCATGCGCGCCTCCCGGCGCGCCCGCCGAAGCGGCTCCGGCGTGCGCGCCCGCCGGATCGCCGCGAGGACCACCGACGCCGCCGTGTCGAGGTCCGTGCGCCAGCCCGGGTGGACGACGAGGGGCCGCGCGCCGGCGCGCGTGCGGACGAGGAGCGCCACCTCCGCTTCGTCGAGGAGGAGCGGGCTCCTGGCCCCGCGGTTCGGCCCCGGATCCGCGCCCGATGCCAGGAGCGGCCGGTCGGTGACGCCGACGCTCGGAAGATCGAGCACGGCGCCCAGATGGAGGGCGAGCCCGGCGCCGCGGGGGTGGTCGCGCCCGGTGGCGTTGGCGATCACGACCTCGGGCCGTTCGGGCAGCGCGCGAATCGCAGCATCCAGGAGCCGGCCCTCGCGCAACGCCAGCAGTCCCGGCCGGTACGGGGCGCCTGCCTGCCCCCGGACGACGACCGTGCCCGCGAGATGGCGATCGGCGCGCATGAGCGCCGCTCCGGCCCAGCCGCGTTCTGCCGGGTGGCCGTATCCGTATCCGCCACGCGCAAAGCAGGCGAAGCAGCCGGCAACGAGCGGCCGTGGACCCGACGGGCGCCAGCGCTTCGGGTTCAGCCCGGCGAGCTCGCGCTGCACGCGGACCAGCTCGGGCTCCGTCTCCGGCCACGTCATCCGGCCAAGTATCGGCCCCCACCCCGCACGGGCGCGCGCGATGGACGCGGGTAGCCGGGGCTCGGCCCCTCGGGCCGGCGGTAGTTGGGCGCGGAACGGTTCGGGTTTCCCCGTTGTATCGCGGCCGGGGTAATCCACGATTGGGGTAGGCGTTTGGCTACAGAACCGCCAATCCCACGGCCCCTCACACGCCAGCTTGTAGGAACTTGCCGGCGCTCACCCATTTCCCGCGCGTACCCGAGTAGCTTGCGGTCGGAGGATGAGCGTTCACAGCTACCGCCTCACCTGTCGAGGCGCGCTGGCGCCTTACGTGATCGTCGAGTTGTTTCGGCGCGGCATCTACCGCGCTCGCGGCGGCCCAACCCCGATTGATGCTCGGCGGCACCAGCATCACTTGAGGATTCGGGCCGAGCATGAGTCGCAGGCGATCGAACAAGCGCGTCGCGAAATCGCTGGCGCTGGCGGTGATCCAGGGGTTACCGAAGTGAAGGTCGTCGGCAGGGACTGAGCGCAGATCATTTCCGCGTCGCATCCCCTCGCGAGCCTTTTTGCTCGCAGCCCCGCGGCGTATTCGGGCGCCACGCGATAGGCGATCCCGCCTCAAATACGCGCTGCTAGCGTGATTAATGAGATGAATGAGCAGAAAGTACGTGAATTCGTGGAGATGCTGGCGGTGCCAGAACCCGCCGATCCCCCGCCCTGCCCGATCTGCGGAGAGAGCCATCGGCTCGAGACCAGGTGCGGGCGCTCGCGTCGAGATGGCCACAACGCCGCGGCTTCAGGGCGGCGCGAAAACTCACCATAGATTGCCGCCGATCTATCGGCGCCCTGTCAGCCGTCGAGGATCGTCAGGTCGATTTGGGCGAGGCGCTCGGGGTCGGCGAAGAAGTCCATCTCGACGATCTTGCCGCCCCTGACCGTGACCGCGCCGATCGAGAAGGGCTTTCCGTCGCGCAGTGAGACGGCCCCCACGGCCCCGTTGACGAGCGCCGGCCGCACCTCCAGCCCCAGTCGCTGGAACATGAGCGCGTTGGAAGCGACCGCCTCGGCCCCCCGGACCTCGCGCAATGGCACGCCGGGCCCGAAATCGCCCCGCGACACGACGTCCGGGTCGAGCACCGCGACCAGCCGCTCGAAGTCGCCCTCGCGCGCGGCCGCGAGGAACGCGTCGACGACCTCGCGCTGAGCGTCCAGATCCGGGTCGGGCTCGGTGCGCTCGGCCTGGACCTTCCGGCGCGCCCGGCTCGCCAGCTGGCGCGCCGCATCAGGCGAACGGTCCACGATCTGCGCGATCTCGTCGAACGGCACGCCGAACATGTCGTGCAGGACGAACGCGAGACGCTCCGGTGGCGAGAGCTTCTCGAGCACGACCAGCAGGGCGAGGCCGACCGAGTCGGCGAGGAGGGCCTCGTGCTCGGGGTCGGTGCCGTCTACCGGATCGACGATCGGCTCAGGCATGCGCAGGTCCATCGGCTCTTCGCGCCGGGTTTTGCGCGAGCGCAGCATGTTGAGCGACACGCGCGCGACGACGGTGCTCAGCCAGCCGCCGAGGTTCTCGATCTCGTCGGCGTCGGAGCGGCTCAGCCGAATCCACGCCTCCTGTACGGCGTCGTCGGCCTCGCTGAGGGAGCCGAGCATCCGGTAGGCCACCGCCCGCAGGTGGGTCCGGTGCTCCTCGAATCGCTCGGCCAGCCAGTCGCGCTCATCCATCGTCACATTCCTCCGTCGCATTGGGTCATAGCAGTAGACCCGCGAAACCGCGCGGATGTGACGAAAGGAGAACCGATGCGAGTCTTTGTGACCGGAGCGAGCGGTGCCATCGGCACCCGGCTCGTCCCCCAGCTGATCGATCGCGGCCACGAGGTGATCGGCACCTCGACGTCGCCCGAGAGCGCCGATCGCGTACGGCAGCTCGGCGCGAAGCCGGTCATCCTCGATCTGCTCGACCGCGGCGCTGTCCGGAAGTCCGTCCTCGGTGCCGCGCCCGACGCGATCGTCCACGAGGCGACCGCCCTTGCCGATGTGCGCTTCACCAGGAACCTGGACCGCAGCTTCGTCGAGACGAACAGGCTTCGGAGGGCGGGCACCGACGCGCTCATCGCCGCCGGGCGCGAGGCGGGAGTAACCCGGTTCGTGGCCCAGAGCTTCGCGTCCTACAGGTACTTGCGTCAGGGCGGACGGGTGAAGACCGAGGACGATCCGGACGACCCCAATCCCCCGGCGGGGATGCGCGAGGTGGCTGGCGCCATGGCCTATCTCGACCGGGCGGTGACGGACGCCGGCGGGATAGCGCTTCGCTACGGCGTCTTCTATGGCGCGTCGAACGACGGGCTGATCGAGCCGGTGCGAAAGCGCCAGTTCCCGATCGTCGGCGATGGCGGCGGAATGATCTCGTGGATCCACCTCGACGACGCCGCCGCGGCGACCGTGCTCGCGCTAGAGCACGACGACCCCGCCATCTACAACATCGTCGACGACGAGCCCGCCCCCGTACGCGAGTGGCTGCCGGTCCTCGCGGAGGCGCTGGGCGCCAAGCCGCCGCGCCGCTTCCCGCGCTGGCTGGCGCGCCTGGTCGCGGGCGAAGCGGCGGTGGTGCTGGGAACCGAGGCGCGCGGCGCCTCGAACGCCAAGGCCAAGCGCGAGCTGGGCTGGGAGCCGCGCTACGCGAGCTGGCGCCAAGGCTTCCCGGCCGTCTATGGGTCGAACGCGCCGGCGGGGGGACTCGGCTCTCAAGACGCAACGACACCCGCTCACTCGCCCACCTGAGGCGCCCGGCGCGCATCCGCGCGGACCACCGGACTACGATCCGGCCGTCCCGGCATGTCACAGGGCGTGATCAAGACGGCCGAGGGATCACGGACGAATGGCTCGGTTCCGTGCTCGGAGCGGACGGTCTGGAGCTGATCGGCGTCGAGGCGATCGGTACCGGGCAGATGAGCAACTGCTACCGGGTCTCCTACCGCCGACCACGGGACGAGCGGGAGAGCGCCGTTGTCAAGCTCGCCGCCACCGACCGCAACAGCCGCGACGTGGGGGTCAACCTGGGTGCCTACCTGCGCGAGATCACCTTCTACCGCGAGCTCCGCGACCGGATCGGCGGGGACGGGACGCTGGCCGGATGCCACCTCGCCGTGCAGGACCCGAAGG
>JBKPFQ010000097.1:0-29962 GCA_046728915.1 Actinomycetota bacterium
GGAGCGAGCCGGAGAGAGGCGCCGTGGTACCAGCTTTAGTACCAAGCGAGCTTCGCATCGATCTGGGGGCCCTACGTGGTCTTGACCACCAGGACCGAGCAGGCCGCCTGGTGGGTGACCGAGTTTGGGACGCTCCCGAGAACCCGCCGGTGCATGCCCTTGTTGCCAATCACCAACAAGTCGGCGCCGCACTTCTCCGCGAGTTCGACCAGCGCCTTCGCCGGGTCTCCCTTGCCGGTACGCGTCACGCAGTCGATGCCCTCGTCCCGGAGGTTGCGCTCGGTTCGGGCCAGGATCTCTCGAAGCTGGGCCGCGGGATTCCAGGCGAATTCCGACTCATCGACCCTGCCGCCGGATGATCCCGGCGCCGGGTCGCGGTAGGCGCTCACCAGTACCAACTTCGCCTCAAAGCGCCGCGCCATCTCAGCTGCCACGTTGACGGCGCTGCTCGCCGTTTCCGAGCCGTCGGTGCCCACAGCGATCGTGGAGATCATCCTTGCGGTGACCCTACCAGGCACGCTCCAAATAGCAGCCTCGGAGATACAAGTCGTTCGTGGTGGCTCCAGTCGCGTCGGGCAATGGAAGCAGCAGGCGGCGCCCCCAGTTCAAGCTCGGCGGGGTAGCCGCTGGCAGCACCACGGCGGGGGGGATCTCCCCGCCGCATCAACAGGGTCCGCGCTAAGTCTTCCGCTCGGCCTCGTGGAGTCTGTGCAGGGGCGCCGGCCGCGGGCGTGTAGATACTCTCGTGCCCGTCGTCCCAGCGAATCCGATAGCGGGGCGAGGAGCCCTCACCGAGCCTCTCCTCGACCGTTCCCTTTCGGGGCGAGCGCTCGGTCGACTCCGACTCTGCAGCGACGCGATCACCAACCTCGAGATCCATTTCCCACCTCCGTCTGTGTCGAGTCGAGCGTACTCCGAACGTGTCAGGCGTCCGCGGCTGCGGAAATGGGGACGATGGGACGCTCAGGGACGCATCGACCGACTGGCCGCGGCAAGCTCTAGATCATTGCTCCGGATTCGAACGGCTCGTCCGGTGGACACTCGATCCACGAAGCTCACGAGGAATTCCCCAGCGCGTAGAGATGCCAGGCCTCCGGGACTCCCTTCAGATCGTGGACCCCGCGATCCTCGAAGCAGAGGGCCGAGCCGACGACGAGATCCTTCACGGTGGAGGAAACGAGGACCTCGCCGGCCCCCGCCAAAGCCGCGACGCGAGCCCCGATTGCGACGGCGATTCCCGATAGTTCATCACCGTGCGGCTCGACCTCGCCGGTGTGCAGGCCCGCCCGCAGCTGAACCCCTTGCCGACTCATTGACCTGCAGATCGCGCGGGCGCACCGCACGCCACGCGCAGGTCCGTCGAACGCAGCGAGGAACCCGTCGCCCAGAGTCTTGATCTCCTGGCCGCGGAAGCGGGCCAGCTGGGCGCGTGTGACACGCTCGTGGTGCTCGCAAAGTTCACGCCAACGGAGGTCGCCGAGGGTCGCTGCCTGGGCGGTCGAGTCAACGATGTCAGTGAACATGATCGTTGCGAGGACGCGATCGTAGGTGTCCTGTTCGTCGTTGTGGACCATGCCGACGAACCGCTCGACCTCGTCGATGAGAGGGCTCTGGTCCCCCGCCCAGGGAAAGTGGTCCGCGCCGGGCAGTTCAACGTACTCGGCGCCGGCGATCTCCCTTGCCAGGTAGCGCCCTGCTCCCACGGGCTCGACCAGGTCCTGAACTCGATGAAGGACGAGCGTGGGGACGCTGATCGACGACAGGAGCCCACGAATGTCCAGCTCGCGAAACACCTGCTCCTGGGCATAGAGGGCGCTTGGGCTCGCGGAGAGGCGCTGGAACCGCTCCCACCAGGCGAGCATGCGTTCGTCGCCCGCAAGGCTGGGGTTGATGAACGGAAGCGACTCCTCCGCGTATTCCCGGGTCCCCCAGCCCGCCCTAACCCCGCTGAGGTAGTCCTGCCACTCCTCCTCCGACCATTGCCAGGGGTAGTCGGGCGCCTGCTTGCCCCGGGCAGCTGTCGAATAGAGGATCAGGCCCGAAACGCGCTCGGGGCGGGTGGCGGCAAACATCGCGCACAGCGCGCCGGCATCGGAGAAGCCGAAGAGCGCAGCGCGCTCTGACCCCACCACGTCGAGAACGGCGGCCAGATCGTCGACTAGATCCTCCAACGGCGGGAGATCGTCGGGCGAATAGCGATCGGAGACTCCCGTCCCCCGCCGGTCGATCACCACCAGTCGGGCAAATGAGGAGAGCCTGCGCAGGAAATGCTCATACTGCGGGTTCTCCCAAGCGAGGTCCAGATTGTTATACGGGGAGAGATAGACAAGATCGTCTGGACCCGTGCCGATGATCGAATACGCGATGGCGATCTCACCGTTCCTCGCGTAGCGAACTTCGGGCCTCATGCCCAAATCGTAGGCGCTTTCGGCTGGGTCGATTATCGCGAGCGCGGTAAGACGGGCCCGTTCCGACGCGCCGCGGCAGAGCCCCGGAGCGAATGCCCTCGGCCGCGGTCGTCACCCTTCTGCTTTGCGCGAGAGCAGGAGTCACGAGCGGAGACGCACTCGCTCGACGATCCGTGCGTAGTAGCGAGAAACGAATCGGACCCCGATCTGAACCCGTGAAGCTCCCTCGTATTGCTCGTGGTACCGCTTTGGTACCGACTGCTGTGTCCTATGTGTCCAGGTCGTGCCCGGCCGGGGACGATGGGGACACCGGGGACGCTCACGGACGCATTGACACCGATTGCTGCTCGGCTGGGGGCCGAAAGGTCGCCGGTTCAAATCCGGCCGCCCCGACTGGCACCGGAGGGGGTGAAACAGGGTGAATGGTGCACATCCTCCCTGCTAACGCCCCCTCTCGGTGCCGTGCAAAGGGGTGCAGGGGGTGCAAGACCTCGGGCCTGAGCAGGGACGCGCTCGTCCAGACGTGCCACGCGGCTGCCACAAGCGATCGGGTCGGCTGCCACACCGGAGGCGCGATGGCCTGATCGCTCAACGCCTCCCGGCGCAGTCCTGGAAGGGACGCGCCCCGGTGGACGGCTACAGACGCAGGACGTGAAAGCGATCGCGAGCGGCGGCCGACCTGGTGGCGCGATGAGCAGCTCGGGGCGAGGTGCCTGAAGTGCGGCCGCCGGCCGCCGATCCGGTCCCGCAAAGAGCGGCAACAGCGAGCGCGGCGAGCGGCCTGATCTGATAGCTAGGGGCCAATGGCCGCCTACCGGTTGATGGTCGAGATCCCAGGCGACGAGGAGGGCCGAGTAATCCAAAGCCCCTGGTTCTCGTCGGTCGCGCAGTCCGTCGATGTCTTCCGCGAGGCCATGGACCAGTTGGAGGAGCGCGGCTTCTATGATCCCGATGACCCGCCGACCCCCGCGATCACCTTCATCCCGTTGGCGATCGAGGAGGACACCGGGCAGCGCCCACTCACCGACATCGAGCAGGCGGCAATGGACGCCGCGTTCGAGCAGGTGGTGCCGTGGATCAACTTCAGCACGCGAGCCGAGCGATCGTGACCGATGACAGGTTCCACGACCCCGCCTATCGGCAGATGGTCGATGAGGTCGCCGACAATCGGCTCGCGTTCGCCGAACACCTGATTGAACGCGGCGACGTCGAAGGCGCGCGGGAGGAGCTTGACGTTGCCGAGGCCGACCTGGACGAGACCCCGGACTGCTGGGAGCTGCGGCGAGAGCTGAGCGGTTGGGCCGGCCGAATTTTTTAGAGGGCGCTCCCGGCTCACTCTGCGACTGCGTGCGCCAAAAACGCCGCGGTCAGCCGCGCCAGGAGCCGCGATTGCAGCGAGCGCAGGCAGGCCGCAGGTTCTCGAGGGAATCGTCGCCACCGGCGGCGATTGGGATGAGATGGTCTATATCGGTGGCAGGTCGCCCGCAATAGACGCAGACGCGGCCGTATCTCGCGAAGACCTGTTGACGCTTCGCCTGCCAGCTCCTTCCCCGAGGTCGCCGCAGTCTGCACCGTTCGCAGCGGCTCCCGGAGCTGATCACCCGGCCGCAGC
This sequence comes from Actinomycetota bacterium, assembly GCA_046728915.1. Lineage (GTDB taxonomy): Bacteria > Actinomycetota > Thermoleophilia > Solirubrobacterales > 70-9 > AC-56. Next base: position 4,021 of record JBKPFQ010000097.1, read on the forward strand.
CGAGGCAGGGGCGAAGCATCAGTCACGGCTCCTTGGGCGAACCCGCCGCCCGCGATAGAGTCGCGAGATCCGACCCGGAGGTTCACGATGAGCATCTTTGTCCGTTATCCGGCCTCGAACCTGACGAAGGGCCAGTATGAAGCGGTTCACAGTGCGCTGACGGAGGCCGGTGACTGGCCGACGGATGGATGCCAGCTTCACGTCTGCTTTGGCGAGGAGAACGACATGCGAGTAAGAGAGATCTGGGAGTCTCGGGAGAAGTTCGAGGCCTGGGGCGAGACGCTGATGCCCCGGATTGAAGAAGCGGGCATCCAGATGTCGGGGGAGCCGGAGGTCTTCGAAGTCCACAACTTCGAGACGTTCTAGGCTCAACAACCGCAAGTTCCTTGCGATATCCACCCCCGGGCCTCATGACCCCGGCGGCTGCTTCTTCGCGTCGGTCGCCGCCGAGATGGCCATGCGCCCGGGCCCAGTACGTGACGGCGCGGTTCAGGTCGTCGACGAGTTTTTCCGGCACGCGGCCGTTCGCGACGCCCAGGCTGAGGGCGCGATCGATCCTTCGGAGGACGCCGAGCAGCTCGCCTTCGAGCTCAACGCCTACCTGTCCCTCGCCAACGCGCAGTTCGGCAGTCAGCCACGTATCGGCACCGATTGACCGGGCACGCCGCGCGCTGAAACGCAGGATCGCTGCGGCCGCTACCGCCGGGTAGCCGCTACCCAAGCCAACAGGAGGAGAACATGCATGCTCGTATGACTCGCTACGAGGGCGCAGCACCCGAGGCAATCGATGACACCCTGCAGGCCAAGAAGGGTGTCTTACCGACAGATTTCGGGCAGACCGAGGGCATGAAGGGGGCCATGTTCCTAATCGACCGGCAGAGCGGAAGCATCGTCATCATCTCCCTGTGGCAGGACGAGGAGGCGATGCGGGCGAGCGAGGACGAGGCGACTCGCGTGCGCGAGGAAGTTATGGACCCCGGTGAGACGGCCTCAGTGGAGCGCTACGAGGTAGCGCTCTTAAGCGTCGAACAGGCGGGCGAGGTCGGCTGAGCGCGGATCGGGCGGGAGGGCACTCGAGAGACCCCTGCGTGACCGGCTACCCGGATACAGGCCGCCTTCGACATACCGCAGGAAGTTCTCTGCGAGCTGGCGCAGCCGCTCAAGCCCGGTCGGGGAAGCCAAGGCCGGCTCGATCACCTCTTCGCTGAATACAGCGCGCGCCAAGTGGATCTTCCAGGACGGCCACCTTGCCGGATTGCTCGGCTTCCAGTCGCAGGGCTTCCTGGATGCCTGGGGCCCGGTGTTCTTCTTCGCGATGATCTTCGCGATCTCGATGGACTACACGGTCTTCCTGCTCTCCTCCGCGAAAGAGCACTGGGATCGCGAAAGAGACGCGCGTAAGGCGATGATTGGTGGGCTCGCCCACTCGGGGCGCGTGGTCCTCGCCGCCGGGGCGGTAATGGTGGCCGTCTTCTTCACCTTCGCCCTCTCGGGGCCTCTGCCCCCCAAGGAGATGGGAGTGATTCTCGGCATCGCCGTGCTGCTGGACGCGTTCCTGGTGCGGCTGCTGCTCGTGCCGGTGCTGCTGCGCCTCGCCGGACCGGCCGCCTGGTACCTGCCGAGCTGGCTCGATCGCATCCTGCCGGATGTTCGCTTCGGACACGGCGACGCGGCGCACGCACGAAGTCCGGCCTGATTGGAAGCCTCACCGGAGCTGCTTCCGACGCAAAGCCCGCGCCTGAGCTCCGGTGCCCCCAGAGGCCCGCTGCGGAAGGAAGCCCGACCGGGTTAAGCCGCTACAAGGATTCTGCGCGGTTCGGCTTCGGTCCCTTTTTCTCCGTGCGTGTCTAGCTGGTGATCCGCGCTTGGCGAAGGACCTTCCGAATTCGCGACCCCTCCTTCGCAATCTCGGCGTTGTCGGGTCCTGAAATGAGGTACACGCAAGCCCCACGCACGGAATATGAGGTAAATGCCTTGCCCGATCCAGCGATATCGGTAAGCGTTCGCGGCTGAGACTGAGCTCGCGACTGAGACTGAAGGAGCCACCTCGCCTGGAGGTGGCTGCGTCCACAGAACTGTCGATGTGTCTCAACTTCGCCCACCGCTATATGCGATATCCGCGCACCGCGGGATGGAGGGGTCGCGATGAGCCGGCTCAATGCCACCGCCAGGGGAGGCATCATCGGCGCCGTCATCGCCCTGCTCGTCTGCGGGATCGTGCTCGTTTGGGCGCACTTCGTCTTCGATCTCGATGTCACGACCGAGCAGGACAAGCTGACCATTCCGAAGGGACTGGTTGGAAAGCGGTTCGATGCGGCGACGGCCGAGCTCAAGGCACTCGGCTTCATAGATGTGAGGGCGCCACGCGCCGCCTACGCCTTTGGCACCGCGAGCAAGGTCCAGTCCGTCATCCCGCCGCCCGGAGCCGAGGTCGACAAGGATTCGGCGGTGACGTTGATCTCCAAGCTCGGATCGCGGTGACCCGGTGTCGTCGCTCGGCCTTCCGGCAGGGCGCGTCGCTTCCGAGTGGGAGGGGCAAGGAGTGCTCGGAAGAGCATCGGTAAATCGTCTCGGCGTCCCGTCGCAGGGCAGGGTGACGCCGAGGGTCGACCGGAATGACAAGCCGGCGGCGCGTACGCTGGCCGCGCGACTTGCGTCCCGCACGACCGTGGCCCTGGTGGTCCCAACTCGCAACGAAGCGGCGCACATCGAGCCGTTCCTGGAGCGCCTCGAGGCGGCCCTCGCTCCGTACCCGATTGACTGGCACGCGGAAATGATCGACGACTCAGAAGACGAGACGACCTCGATGCTTCGCGGGCTCGCCAGACGAGGCGCACCGATCCGGGTTACCCACCGCGACGGAACTGGCCCGGGTGGGGGACTCGGCGGTGCCGTCCGCGCTGGCCTGGCACGGGCGCGTGGGAGCATCGTTTGCGTCATCGATGCTGACCTTCAGCATCCCCCGGAGATCCTGCCGGAGCTGCTTGCGCCGATCGTGCTGGGACGAGCTGACATCTGTGTCGGCAGCCGTTATCGTCGCGGGGGATCGGCGGCCGGCCTACAGAGCCCGTGGCGACGGCTCGGGGCGCGCGGGTCGGGCGTTGCGCTCCAGTGGCTCTTGCCGGCCACCCGGCTGACGAGCGACCCGGGCAGCGGCCTGTTCGCGATGCGCCGCGAGGTGCTCGACTCGGTCGAGCTCCGCCCGACAGGTTCCCGGGTGCTGGCGGAGATCCTCGTCCGGGCGAGGTGGCGCACGATCTGCGACGTCCCCTACCGGTTCGCGGTGACGGGCGGGGGCACCGCCGACCTCGGCGTCGCCGACTGGGTTGCGGTTGGTCGAGAGCTGGTCTCGCTGTGGCGATGGCGCCCCTGGATGGCTTCGCTCCGAAACGGTCGGAGCCATCGCCGCCGCGGCGGTCGACGCGACGTATGGCGCCGGGTCGCCCCGGTGCACGTGGAGTTCCTGCGCAAGCCGGCCCTCGACAGGCATGGCTCCGGGCTCCGGCCGTCCGGATGAACCGAAGGTTCGGCCGATGCGGCAACGGATATGCGCATCCTGATCATCGCCTCCGAGCGCCCTCCCGTCGCCTCCGGCGTCGCGCACTCGGTCGACCGCCTCGCCCGCGGGCTGCGCCAGCACGGGCACGAGGTCGACACGCTCTCGAGCGCTGACGCCCCCTACCTCGTCTCCGGGGAGGTGCGCTTGTCCGGGCTCGGCGGGAGGCTGCTACGCCTCGCGCACGAGATCGCTCTGCGTTACGACCTCGTCAACGTTCATGGGCCAGTCCCGACGATCTCCGACATCTCGCTGATGCTCCTGCGCGCCATCCGTCGTCACGGCAGGCCACGCGTCCTCTACACCCACCACTGCACGCTCGAGTTCGACGGTGGCCTGCTCGCCGGGCTGGACGGGGCGTACACCGCGGCGCACCATCTCCTGGCCCGCCTCGCGGACCACGTCGTCGTCACCAGCGAGGCATACGCCGACCTGTTCGGGGACCACCGCGATCCACCGGTCTCGGTGGTGCCGTGGGGCGTCGACCGCGGTCGCTTCCGGCCCGCCGCTCCCAGCGGCTATGACGGCGCCCGGGTCCTGCGCGTGCTGCTCGTCGGCCAGCTGCGACCGTACAAAGGCGGGGCGGTCGCGATCGACGCCGTCGCCCACCAGCCGCGACTCTCCCTGACCATCGTCGGCCGCGGTACCGAGGAGGCCTCACTCCGCCGCCGGCTGGTCGAGAGCAGCGCCGCGAACGTCCGCATGACTGGGTACCTCGACGAGGAGGCGCTGGTCGACGCCTACCAGGCCCACGACGTGTGCGTCCTGCCGTCCACGAACCGCCTAGAGGCGTTTGGGCTCGTGCTGCTCGAGGGTATGGCCGCGGGCTGCGTACCGGTGGCCTCCGATCTCCCCGGCGTGCGCGATCTCGCGCGATCCAACGGGCTCCTCGTCGCGCCCGGCGACGCGCAGGATCTGCGCTGGGCGCTCCATGCGCTCGCCGACCGGCCTGACGTCGTTGCGCACCTCCAGATGGGCGCGATCGAGGTCGCCGCCCGGCACTCGTGGCAGGGCGCGTGCGCCACGTACCACGACCTTGCCGAGCGACTCGTGCGCTCATGAGAGGGCTGGCCCCGCGCGGCGGCATCGCGAGTCATCCACGATGAGACTGCTGCTGCTCGGAGCGACCGGATTCGCCGGCTCGCACTTCCGCCACGTCGCGGAGGAGGCCGGTCTGGAGGTGGTGGGCGCGGGACGTGGGGGGCGAGCCGAGCTCTCCTGCGATCTGCTCGATCCCGGATCGGTGGAGCACGCGATCCGTGATGCGGCCCCCGATGTCATCGTCAATCTCGCCGGCGCGGCCTCGGTGGCCGCCAGCTTCCGCCAGCCGGCGCAGACGTTTCAGGTGAACGCCACCGGGGTCCTCAACCTGCTCGATGCTGCGGCGAGGCACGCGCCGAGCGCCTACGTCCTGTGCATCTCGTCCGGAGACGTCTACGGTTCGGTCGACGAGCGGAAGCTGCCGATCGCGGAGAGCGAGCCGCTTGCGCCGGTCAGCCCCTACGGCTCGAGCAAGTCGGCGATGGAGCTGCTGTGCGGCCAGTACGCGCGATGCGCCGGACTGAGCATCGGCATCGTCCGGGCGTTCAACCAGACCGGACCCGGCCAGTCCGACGCCTTCGCCGCCTCGACCTTCGCCCGGCAGATCGCTGAGGCGGAGCTCGACGGGGCCGGCGAGGTGGTCCTCCACACGGGTGACCTGTCTCTGGCGCGCGACTTCAGCGACGTTCGCGACATCGTCGTCGCCTACCGGCTCGTCGCCGAGCGCCGCCTCACGGGCACCTTCAACGCGTGCTCAGGGTGGCCGACGAGGATCGGCGAGCTCGTGGAGCATCTGGGTGCGGCCACGTCCCTGCCCGTTCGCACCAGGGTGCGGCGGGAGCGGTTGCGATCGGCGGAGGTGCCGCTGATCTACGGATCGCCGGCGCGCTTGAGCGAGGCCACGGGGTGGCGAGCGACGAGGCAGCTTGCACAGACGATGCGCGAGCTGCTCGACTGGTGGCGACGAAAGGCGCGCGAATGAGCGACAAGCGCGCCCTGATCACCGGGATCACGGGACAGGACGGCAGCTACCTGGCCGAGCTCCTGCTGGCGAAGGGGTACGAGGTGCACGGCCTGGTACGACGATCCTCCACCGAGACGTACGAGCGACTCGAGCAGGTCCGTGACCGGATAACCCTGCACACGGGGGATCTGCTCGATCAGCGCTCGCTGGTCGACGTGCTCCGGGCGACCGAGCCCGACGAGATCTACAACCTCGCCGCCATGTCGTATGTCGCTGCCTCTTGGGTTCAGCCGACGCTGACCGCCGAGTTCACCGGCGTCGGGGTGACCCGGATGCTCGAGGCGATGCGGGAGACGTGCCCCGGGGCGCGCTTCTACCAGGCCTCGTCGAGCGAGATGTTCGGCAAGGTCCGCGAGGCCCCCCAGGGCGAGACGACCCCCTTCTACCCGCGAAGCCCATACGGCGTCGCCAAGGCCTACGGGCACTTCATCACCGTCAACTACCGCGAGAGCTACGACCTGTTCGCCTGCTCCGGGATCTTCTTCAATCACGAGTCGCCGCGGCGGGGGCTCGAGTTCGTGACTCGCAAGGTCGCGCACGGCGCGGCGGCGATCAAGCTCGGGCTCCAGATCGAGCTGCCACTGGGCAACATGGAGGCCGAGCGCGACTGGGGCTATGCGCCGGAGTACGTCGAGGCGATGTGGCTGATGCTCCAGCGGGACGCCCCGAGCGACTACGTGATCGGAACGGGGTTGAGCCACTCGGTGCGCGACCTGGTCGAGATCGCCTTCGACCAGGTCGGGCTCGACCCGGCAGACTGCGTGCGCCAGGACCCCGAGCTCATGCGCCCCGCCGAGGTCGACCACCTGATCGCCGACTCCTCGAAGGCCCGCCGGGAGCTCGGCTGGGAGCCCCGCACCTCGTTCGATGAGCTGGTCCGCCTGATGGTCGACGCCGACCTGGAGCTCTTGTCGCGAGGGGCGCCGGTGGCTGCCGCTGCCAGTGGCACCAGGGATGTCGGTATCCGCCTTCGTCGTCGCCCTAAGTTATGGCGGTGAGCGCCCGGTCACACACCTGGGTCGTCGTGCCCACCTACAACGAGGCCGAGACGATCGAGCCGCTCCTCGGCGCCGTGCTGGACGAGCTGCCGCCGTCGCGCCACGTGCTGGTCGTGGACGACTCCTCCCCCGACGGCACGGGCGAGATCGCCGACCGGCTTGCAGCAGAGCGCGCTGCCGTCAGCGTCCTGCACCGAGCGGGGAAGCGGGGGCTCGGCCCCGCCTACCTGGCGGGCTTCGAGGCCGCCCTGAACGGAGGAGCGGAGCTGATCGTGCAGATGGACGCCGACTTCTCCCACGATCCCACCGAACTACACAAGTTGCTCGCTCCCGCGGTGGGGGCCGGCGCCGCGGGCGCTGGCGACGGGAGCGGAGCCGCCCGTGCAGATCTCGTGATCGGCTCACGCTACGCCCCCGGGGGGCGGGTAACCGACTGGGGGACCGGCAGGCGCGCGATCAGCCGCTGGGGGAGCCGCTATGCGCGAGCCGTGCTCGGCATCGAGGTCCGCGACATGACGAGCGGCTTCAAGTGCTGGAGCCGCGCAGCGCTGGGGGCGATCGACCTCGCGTCGGTGGACTCGCGCGGCTATGCGTTCAACGTCGAGATGATCTTCCGCGCCCACGCCGCGGGGCTCCGGGTCGTGGAGGTGCCGATCACGTTCCGAGACCGGCGCGTCGGCGAGTCGAAGATGTCCGGCGCGATCATGCTCGAGGCGGCGTGGCGGGTGCTGTCGCTGCGCCTCGGCCGTCGGCGCTAGATGAGTGATTCGACGACCCCCGCGCACCGGTATGACGCGCACACGCGGGGCACGGTGATGCACAAGGCGCGTTTGCCGTTGACGGGCAGATGGCTCGGCTGGTTCACCGGGCATGGCTGGTCGCTTGTTCGTCATCGGTGGCATTCGTCGAGCCGCGCTTATGCCGCGTACCACGACCTCGCCGAACGACTCTTGCGGCTGTGACATCGCTAGGCCCCCGGCTGCGCCATCCTGCGCACGAGTCCGGTCGCGACCAGGCAGCGATGCCGGGAGCCGAACGGATGGCCGTGCCCGGGCCATCCCGTCGGGCGCTGGTCGGGCTGGCGATCGTGTTCGTCACGCTGTCGCTCCTGTCGACGCTGAGCAGCGAACCCGGCCGCTATGTGGCCGACGCTCGCTTCGAGCACGTCACGGCGCCCGACCAGTTCCTGGAACGCGAGGCCTATCTCTGGGACGACGCACGGAGCCTCGGGAAGCCGGCGCCCTACTTCTCGCCGGCGACCAGCGCATTCCAGGCGACCGTGGCGGCGACTGGAGCGCAGCCCTGGCTGATTGAGCGGCTCACCCACGCGCTCTACCTTTCGCTCGCCGCCCTCGGCGTGGTCCTACTCATGTGCGCGTTTCGACCCCGAGTCGGCGTCGCGCACGTTGTGGCCGCATTCGTTTACGCGTTCTGTCCCTACAGCGCTCGGTTCCTGTTGCCCTCCGGCCTGTTCCTTGCGTACGCGCTCGCGCCGTGGTTTGCGTGGTTCGCGCTACGCGGCGTGCGCGGCGCGGACCCGTGGCGCTGGGCGGCGGCGTTCGCGCTCGCCATCGCCGCGTTCGGCACGCTGAACGTCGCCGCTGTGGGATTCGCGCTCATCCCCGCGGCGCTGATCGCCGTCTACTTCACAGTTCAGGTCCGCCGCGGATTCAGGCGGCTGTGGAGCTGGGCCTGGCGCTGTGCCCTGCTCAGCGTGCTCACGTGCTCGGCGGCGATCGTCGTGATGTGGTTCTCGGCGCCCGACATCAGCGTGAACCTCCGCACGACTGAGCTGCCGCAGACCGTCGCCCGCACCTCAGCGTGGTTCGAGAGCTGGCGCGGCCTCGGCATGTGGGTCGACTACTTCGGCAACGGTTCTCGAACGTCTGAGGCGACGCCTTATTTCACCTCGCCGGCGGTAATCCTGGCGTCGTTCGTGCCGCCGCTCGCCGCGCTGATGGTCCTGGCCCTCGGGCGCTGGCGCTACCGGCTGCTGTTCGGGTCGATGCTCCTGATCGCCCTCGTGCTGATGGTCGGAATCCACGGCGGCGGGACTTACCTGGATCAGAGCCCGTCACCGTTCGGCCAGCTGCTCTCCTTCGCCTTTGACCACTGGACCTTCGCACGAGGGTTCCGCGCTACGTACAAGGCCGGCGCCGGCCTGATGTTGGGGATCGCCATCCTGTTAGGCATCGGCGTAGCCGCCGTGGTTCGGCGCGCGCGGAGAGGTCAAGCGGGCGACCCGGCCGTGGGACTCGTCCAGTTGCGTCGCCGACGGCTGGTGGCCGGCCTCGGGCTCGCCGTGATCCTGGCGGGGGTCGTGGTCGCGTCGTTCCCTTTCTGGACGGGCGGGGTCTACAACAGCGACGCGAGCTTCGGGAGTATCCCGAAGTACTGGACGCGGGCGTTCGACTACCTGCGAGCGCAGCGGCAACCCGGCCGCGTCCTGGTGCTCCCAGGCCCGAGCCGAGCAGGGTACAGGTGGGGTTTCGTCAACGACAACCTCTTCGACGGCCTGTCGCCGATGTCGCCACTCATCGACCAGACGCTGCCCCAGGGAACACCCGAGAGCGCCGATCTGATTAGAGCGATCAACCAATACGTGGATTCGCCGACGTATATTCGCGGGACGCTGGCCCCGATGCTCGAGCGGCTAGGCGTAGGGTGGGTGCTGATCCAAAACGACCTCAACTGGCGGCGCTCGATCTTGCCCCGCCCGTCCGCCTACAATGCGCTGCGCCACGATCCAGGCCTTCGTCTCGCGGCCAAGTTCGGCCGCCCTGGGCTCAACACGACGTCTTCGCGTGATCCCGACGCCGCCCCCTTGGGCGAGCGATCGCTGCCGCCCGTCGAGATCTACAAGGTCGTCGGCAATCCGTCGCCAAGACCGCGGCTGACGGCGGGCCCACCCGTACTGGTGGCGGGAGCCGGCGACTCCTGGCCGGCGCTCGCCGCGGCCGGCCTGCTCAAGGATGCCCCGATCGCCTACACCGGGGCCGCCTCGGACGACGTGCTGCGACAGATGATCGAGTCGGGCTCGCCGGTAGTCGTGACCGACGGCAACCGCCGACGAGTGACCCAAGCCACTACCGGCGTTCCGGTCCTGTCCACGACGCTCGCCGCCGGGGAGTCCTACGACCGGCCGGCCGACGATCTCTTCGGCAACATCGAAACACAGAGCCTGGCGGCGTACCACGATGCGAGGTCGATCTCCGCCAGCACGGCCCCGCCCGGGGGCGCTTTTCCCAGATCGCCGTCGACCTCCGGGGCGAGCGCGTTCGATGGGGTCGCGAGCACGGGCTGGAATGTCGGAGGGCAGGGCGACCTGACCGGAGCGTGGCTGACCGTCCACCTACGGCGGCCGCAGACCGTGAGCGGGATCTCGATCTTGCCACGCGCCGCGCAATCCCGCCAGATCAAGGCGGTGGACGTGATCATGCGTTCGCGTGGCGGCGACCGAACGCGAAGGCGAATTCGCTTCGATGGACCCCCCAGTAGACGCGCCCGGCAAAGGATGCACGTCGCGGATGTTTCCTCGATCACGCTGCGGATCGCGCGAGTCAGCCGGGGCGTCGGGACAGTGGGGATCGCAGAGGTCGGTGTCATCACGCCTCACGGGCCGTTGAACCTGCGCGAGTTCGTCCGTACTCCGAACGACCTGGCAGCGCGCGCCGCCTCCGACAAACGACTCGCCGCCGCCCTTGCCGCGCGGCCGCCGCGATACGAGCTCCGGCGCTTCGTCGGCCCCGGCGGCCAGGATGCCGAGACCGACCTCCGACGCGAGATCTACGCGTTCGGAAACCACGCGTATCACCTGGCCATCACAGCGAGGGTGGACAACAGCACCCCGGACAGCGCGATCGAAACTCTGCTCGACTCCCCGGTCCGCGCGGTTGGCAGCTCGCGATTCCTTGACCAACTCGACAACCGCGGAGACCTCGCCGTCGATGACAACCTCTCGACCGGCTGGGTACCCAACCCGCGGGTTGGCGAGCGCCTCCACCTCCAGTTGCCGGAAACCAACGTTCGAAACGTCGAGGTGATGGTCGTGTCGGGCCAGACTCGGGCCGGGCCACGCTCGCGCGTGACGAGTGTCCGCGTCTCCGTCGGCGCCCCCGGGCAACGGCAGACCGCAGCGTCGACGCTACCCCCCAGGGAACACTGTGCGAGTCCGGGATCACCTGGCGGCGGATGCCTCGAGACCCATACCGTCCAGATTCAGCCCACGGAAGCTCGCCGGCTCACCGTCACCCTGACAGGGCTACGGACGGTCAGGGGTCGGTTCGGGGCTGCCCCGCCGAGCGTCGTCGAGGTCCAGGTCAATGGCACTGGCTGGTCGGGGCTCGCGAACTCGACGGCGCGGCCGACCTGCGCACCCCTGTTCGCGATCGATGGAGAACGACTCGGCGTTCGGCTGCCCTCGCATCCGTTGGACGTGCTCGCCGGCAAGCCGCTCGACCTCAGGGGGTGCAACCCGGTCCGGCTGCATCCCGGCGATCATCACATCGACAGTATGCGGGGCCTATCCGGCGCTGTGCTCACGGCCAGTCTGGTACCGCACGGATGGAACGACGTCCGTCACGCGTCCCAGCCGCAGTCCCCTCGCGGGCGGGTGAAGCTCGTCGACCACTCGCCGACGCAGTGGCAGCTTCGGCTTAACGCCCCCAAAGGCGCGTTGCTGATCGGCGGCATGCCGTGGCATGGAGGATGGGTCGCCGACACCGGCCAGCTGGCTCGTTACCCGGTTCCCCTGGACACCTTCGCGGCCTGGACCGTCAAGTCGCAGGTGAATGGTCCCGTGGCTCTGGAGTTCCAACCGCAGCGGACCTACGAGCTCGCCATGGCAATGAGCATCGCCGCCGTGGCCTGGTGCCTATGGCGGGTGACCCGGCACAGGCAGAGGAGACCCCGGTGAGGATCGCAGCCGACCTGGACCGCTTCAGGAGAAGGATCGAGTCGTTCCGATGGGGACGGCCGGTGGCCCTGAGCCTGGTCACAGGGACGGCCGGTTACGTCGTGGCCGGGCCGGTGGGCGGCGTGCTCGGCTTCGTGGGCGGCCTGGCGGCGTCCCGCAGCTCGCGAGCGCTTCTCCTCGCCGCGGCGGCGGCTCTGTACGCGGCGGCCGCGTTCACCATCCTCGAGCGACCGCTCACCGCGTGGAGGATTCCCGACTTCCCGCTCAACCATCCGCTCGCCGAGTTCAGCGCGACGATTGCGGCCGTGCTGTTGCTCGCCGGCTTGGTGGGCATGGCGGCCATTCGCAGGGAAGGCCGGTTCGGCAACGGGGGACCGCCGCCGCCCGCCGCGCCGGTGGTGCCGCCGCCGATCGCCGCGGGCTCCACCCCACGAGTGCCCGCCGGAACGGTCGCCGCCCTGATGGGCGCTTCCCTGCTCGCGGCCATCGTGCTTTCGCAGCTGGGCGACAGCCGCTGGGAGACGGCAGCTCGAGTGGTGGCAGTGGCGATCGTCGGCCTCGGGGTCGTACTACTTCTCGCCCAGCGCCTCCGGTCGCTGCAGGGCCGCCGGCTCGCCCCGATGCAGGGCTCGATGACGATCCTCAACGGCCTCAGGCGTGAGCACTCGCACCTGATTGGGGGCTCTGCGTGGGTCCTCGCGGGAACGCTCGCCGTCTCGATCGGGAGCTTCGTGTTCTGGCTGCTGGCCGCCCACCGGGCGCCGGCCGACGAGGTCGGGCGAGCGGCCGCGCTGTTCAGCGCCAGCCTCTTCGTCTGCTACTTGACCTCGCTCGGTCTGCCGATCGCTGTGAGCCGGTACGCGTCCGATGACACACGGGCATCGGCGACGCTGTTCGCCTGGTCGCTGCTGCTGACGATTGCTTCGTCCGTCGTGGGCGTGGTCCTGCTGGTCGCGCTCGCCCCGGCCTCGGTGCGGGAAGCCCTTCACGGCGTCGGCCCGGGCCTCGCCTGGCTCATCGTGTTGGCGTTGATAGCGGCACAATCGGTCGCGGTACTAGTCGACGTGCGGTTGATGGGGCTGCGGCGCTGGCGCCTGGTTTGCCTCAGGTCCTTCCTGATCGCCGCGATCCGTCTTCCCTTCCTGTTCTGGGTGCCCACGAGTGGTGCCGCGTTCTACCTCTTCCTGGTGGGCCTGGGCGGCTTCGGGATCACCGGCATCGCCTTCCTGCTGCCGCTTGCACGCAAGGGATGGCTCCGGCTTCGCCCTCTTCCTTCCCGGGCGAGGCGCGCTGCCCAGTTCGCCACCGTCAACTATCTGGGGTGGCTCGCGGTGCAGGCGCCGTTCTTCGCGGTGCCCTTCGTCGTGCTGGTCCAGGTGGGTCCCACCGAGAACGCGCGCTTCTATCTCTCATGGGGCGTCATGTCGGTCGTCTACGTCAGCGTTCAGGTGATCGGCCAGGTGCTTCTGGTGGAAGGCGGTCGCGGCGGCGCGGACCACGACCGCCAGGCGGCCGTGTCCCTCGGCGCCGGGCTGACGGTTGCCACCGTGGCCACACTGGTCTCGCTGGGGTTCGGTCCGCTGCTCGCCGATATGTACGGGCCGGCGTACGGGCCGGTGGCGACGCTCCTCCCGCTCCTCGTCGCCGGGACGATCCCGTTCGCATTTACGACGACGCGGCTCACGACGGCGAGGATCCGCGAGCAGTCGAGCTCCACGATCGCGATGGCTTCAGGCTTCGCCGTTGCTGTGCTCGTGCCAACCGTCTTTCTCACCGCCCGCGACGGTGCGATCGGGGCCGCCTGGGGCTGGGCGGTTGGCAACACGATCGCCGCGGCGCTCGCGCTCCTCGGCTCTCGGATGATTTCGCGGACCCGAAATGAGCGAGCGCTGGCCCAGGCGGGCGCGCCTCCACATCCGCCGGCGGCAGGCAGCACCCGGCTCGGAGTCTCCGAGGCGCATGGAACCTCCCCGGAGCAGCGACGCTAGCGGCGGGCTCGGGGGACGTGCCGGGTAAAGACAAAGTCGTTGACGTATCGCAGGCTCCGCAAGTCCCCATCCGGCAGTTGATCCCCGATCCACCTCGAACGCGGACAGGGGCAGCCCGCGCTCCGGCCGGGGACGGTACGAGCCAGCGACCGGACGTTAGAACACTCGCGGGAGAACCGATCGCACTCCCTCGCCGGTTTGGTCACGCACCGCCGGCCGATTCGGGGCTCCCTGCCTCGGCTCGCTCCGCCACCGCCACGCGGCGCAGCAGCAGCAGGCAGTTCCAGGTGAGCACCTCGCGTAGACCCGGGAGCTTTGTGATCCACCTTTGCGACGGGTAGTAGCGCGGGACTGCTCGCTCGAGCACCAGTCCCGGACTCTCCTCGACAATTCGCAGCACGGCGTGGATGGACGTGGGCCAAACGCCGTCGTAGGGCAGGTTTTCGCCCCGCGGCTGGCCGAATAGCTTCCGGTACACCCGCAGGCCACGCTCCGGTCCGAGATAGTGGAGAGGGGCGATCGCGTGGCCGCCCCACGGAGAAAGCCAGTTGGTCCAGCTCACGTACGCCCAGCCGCCGGGCCTGAGGAGGCGCTCGATCTCGGAGATGATCGCCCCGGGGTCTGGGGTGTGCTCGAGGAGATTGGAGCAGAGCAGCCCGTCGAACGACGCGTCCGGGAACGGCGTCTTTCGCGCGTCGCCGAGGACCGCCTCGGAAGCGCGCGCAGCCGCGCGGGCTACATTCGCCGGATCGTTGTCCAAAGCAACGACCTCGGCCCCGGCGTCCGCGAGCAGCGGCACGTACCACCCAGGGCCGGAGCCCAGGTCGAGAACGCGCGCTCCCTCGAGCGGCATCGGGAACGAGCCAATCGTCCGGCGGGCCAAGCCGGACGCGAATCGGTCCGGCTCAGCGCGGCAGCGGAGGAACCGACGGAGCATCTCGCGTCGGCTCGGGATCGGCCCGAGGGATCCCGTTGGTGCATGACTACCCCGGTGAGGGTTTGCGACCGGCTGGGGGCCCAAGGTGACTAGTAAGCTGCCAATTCAGGTCGTGGAGATGCCCGCCGAGTCCGTTCATTGCGCCGTCGAGCGCTCACCATGACCGCAGGAGGTGCACGTGCTCCGGGCCACGGACGGCGGCTGCCACCGAAAGTACTCTACATCGGAGGCAGCGCCCGCACCGGCAGTACGGTACTCGGCAAGCTGCTGGGCCAGTTCCCGGCTGTGTTCTCGGCCGGCGAGCTTACGTTCCTATGGGAATACGGTCTCGCCAGGGGAGGTCGTTGCAGCTGTGGCGCTCGGCTCACGGATTGTGAGGTCTGGTCGTCTGCCCTTGACGCAGCGTTCGGATCGGAGCCTCCCGACCCCAGACGCATGGTGGAGCTGCGGCGGCGGTTTTGGTCCGGTCACCTGCCGCTGATGCTCCTTCCCGGCGGCGGGCGCCGCGGACTCCTGCGGCTGCAGGAGCTCCCGAGGCTGGTCGAGCGAGTCTATGGAGGACTGGCATCGGTCAGCGGCGCGCGTGTGGTCGTCGACAGCTCAAAGGAGCCGCATTACTCGTACATATTGCGTGAGGCCACCGAGCTGCCGGTTTACTTCCTGCACCTCGTTCGAGATCCACGCGCGGTAGGGTTTTCCTGGAGCCATCATCCGCTCGAGCATTCGACCGATGGTGGCGTCGTCAGGGAGCGACGAGGGCCGATGCGAGCAAGCACCTATTACGCCGTCTCCAACGCGGCGGCGGAAGCATTGTGGGCCGGGAGTCCGCGATACCGCCTTCTCCGCTACGAGGATTTCGTGGAACGTCCGCGGGAAACCGTGCTCGCGATCGGGGCGCTTCTCGGGGAGGAGCTTCCCGTGGATGACGTCCTTCAGGGAAGGCGGTTCCGGATCCGATCGCTGCACAGCGCGTGGGAGAACCCGAATCGCTTCGAGCGAGGTGAGATCGAGCTCACGGCGGACGAGCGCTGGCGTCGTGACCTGAGTCGTCGAGAACGTGCCGAGCTGACCGCCTTGAACTGGCCGTTCATCCGCCGCTACGGCTATCGGTCCGGCCACGGTGCGTCGTGCCGGGTCCATACGAACCGACGCCCTCTGCTCACCGACGCACGGGTCCACGGATGAGCCAGGATTCACTCATCCAGACATCCGCGTTCGACCAAACGCTCAGCGCCGTCAGAGACGTTCCCGGCTGGCTGCACGACGAGCAGGCCAGACGTCTATGGGAGGCCGCGCGCGACGTCATCGACGGGGCGCAGATCGTGGAAATCGGCAGCTACCACGGTCGCTCGACCATCACGCTCGCCCGGGCGGCGTCCGGGCGCGTTGCCGTGGTTGCCATCGATCCGCACGCCGGGAATGACCGCGGGCCTGGACAATGGGAGGGTTCGCCGGAGGACGGCCGACGCGATCACATCGCGTTCGAGCGCAACCTCCGCGATCACGGCGTCGACGGGCGAGTGCGTCATGTCTGCAAGACCAGCTCGTCGGCGCACGTGGACGTGGAAGGCGAGATCGACCTGCTGTACGTCGACGGTTCCCACCGGTACCGAAATGCGCTGGCCGACCTGCGGGACTGGGGCTCACGCGTGCGCAGCGGTGGCACGATGTTCGTCCACGACGCCTATGCGTCGGTGTTCGTCACGGCCGCGATCTACCGGAGCATCGCGCTCGCCTCGAACTGGCGCTACGTCGGCCGTGAGCGCTCTCTCGCCGAGTATTGTCGGGAACCCGTTCATGGCAGCGCCAGGATCATGAACGTGCTGCGACAGCTTGCTGCGCTTCCGTGGTTTGCCCGCAACCTGGCGGTGAAGTTGCTGTGTGCGGTGCGGCTGGAGCGGCTCGCGACCGTTTTCGGCCATCGTCCCGGCGACGCGATCTACTGACCGGTCGCTCTTCAGCCGTGGGCGGGGCGACTGGAACCGCCGCGCCGGCGCGTGAGGAAAATCGCAGCGCCAGCAACCGCGACCGGGGGCACTGCCAGGAGGAGTATCCAGGCCACGGGCCAGGAACTGTGGCTGCTGCTGGCTGTCCCGACGCGTTCCGCGCTATGTGCGGCGATGGCGGCGAGATAGATCATCGTCTGCGCCAACGCCTTGACGCCCGCGATCGTCCGCGGCTGCGAACCCGGGACATCAAGCCGAAAAAGCCGCTCGCGCTGACCCTGCCCAAGTTGCGTTGATCCGAGCGCCCGCACCGTGACATTCCCAGGCAGCCGCAGCAGGTCCCCGTGCTGCATCGCAGCGAGCCGCCGGATCAGCGGCTGCGTCGCGATGCCTGTGCTTGGTCCGGACCCAGATCCGCTGCCTCCGTTACCCCCCGAGCCGCCGCGGTTGCCGGGCGTCGGCAGGGCGCCGCCGTACTGATCCTGCGCCGGGGATCCCGCCCAGACGCCTGGCGCGGCGAAGGCGGCGATGAGAATTCCGCACGTGGCCAGTGACGTCCATGCAGCGAATCGGCGGCGCCTGCGCTGCCTGCGCTGCCCACCTTCCAAGTCGCTCCTCCTTCGCTCCACGCGAGTCGCAGCCATCCTAACGCCACTCCGCACGCTGCGCCTCGAACGCTCGGTCGTCTCGCCAGGAGTCGTTCGGCAGTGGCCCAGGACGCGGATCGCCGCCGGCACCTACGAGCCCGTATTCTGCCCCGCAATCAGGAGAGGGCCGAATAGTCTCGGACGAAGCGCCTGCGAGGCTCGGTATCGCATTCGCGTGAAACCGGAAGTGAGGTGCCTACGCCCGATGATGCGTTACCGTCACCTCACAGTCCCCTGGGCCCCGCGAGTCGCGCGGTGATCTGCCGGGGCGAGTTGCGCAGGGTCGGTGGCGAGAAGACTCGAGCTGAGTTCCGCGAGCGAACGCCCGCCGCCCCAGCGCGGCGGGCATGGTCTGGTCTGACCCAGCTACGGCGCGGTCGTCGCCGTCACGATGTCGGTCAGGTTCGCCGGGTCGCCCGTGCCGATCGCGAAGAGCGGCCAGAAGGTATTCCCTGCGTGGGAGAGGCCCTCGTACTCGCCCACGAAGTACCCGAACGGTCCGCGGGCGAACGGCAGCTGCTCGACGTCGAACGAGGTATCGGTCAGCCGCAGCTCGTCACCCCAGTCATCGGCCTCGGCGCACGTGGTCGCGACCGAGGGATGACAGTGAACCATCCAGTGGTCGGTGGGGACGCCGGGCGCCGGCGTGTTGAACCTGAAGTCGTAATAGGTCACCGCGATCGTCCCGTCGTCGGCCACGTCAACGGCGGGAACCCACGCCTGCTCGTTCGCCGGGTCGGCGCTGGGCGGGGTCTGGCTCACCTTGATCGGCTGCGACCAGGTGTCCCCCCCGTCCGTGGACATGGAGAAGGCGATCTGGTCAACGCCGCTGAACCGGATGTCCTGCCAGGTGGCGTAGAGGTTGCCGTTGTTCGGATCCACCGCCACCTCGGGCACGAACCCCTCGGCCCGGATGGGCAGGCCGGTGTCGGGGTCGAAGGCGCCCTCGAACTGGATCTTGTGGATCACGCGAGGGGCCGACCAGGTGGCGCCGTTGTCGGTGGAACGCATCATGGCCAGGCTGCTGCCGGGTCGGTTGTTCCCCGACCCCTGGAACAGCGTGAACAGGTCGATCAGCTCCCCGGTGGGCCGGACCACGATCTGGTGGCCGATCGTGGACTGGAGCTTTCGCGGGCTGAAGATGTTGTGCGCCGGCTCCCAGGTCGCGCCCCCGTCGGTGGTCCGGGAGAAGACTGCGTCGCCCCGGAACGAGAAGGCGTGCTGGGCATTGAAGTTGGCGCGATCGCTGGGAAACCGCAGCCGGTCCCAGATCGCGTAGGCAAAGTTGGAGTCGTTCGGGTCGGCGGTGATGGACTCCTTGTCGTTGAACAGGAACGGAGGCTCGTCGCTGGGATCGCGGACCAACGTGGTGGGCTCGCTCCACGTATCGCCGCCGTCGGTCGACTTGCTGACCAGGATCGCGGTGGCCGGGTCCTCGACGAAGTTCACCGACAGGCTGATCTGGTAGGCATCGCCATTGGGGCTGAACGTCACCCACGGGTCCGAGGAGCGCTCGTAGTTCCCCCCGTTGGCCGCGGTTCCCCCGGCGCAGATGCTGAAGTGGGGGAACGTCGTATCCCAAGACGCCCCGCCGTCATGCGTGACCGCCGTGAGCAGGCCTCTGGCGCCGCCGTTCGACCACCGGTCCTGCTGCCACACCGCGATGACATTCCCCGGATCGGTGGGGTTGACCTCCACCCAGGGCTCCACCTCGCTGTTGAGGAAGTTCGTCCCTCCCACCGCCTGCTCGGAGATGTCACAATCGGCGAAGGGACTGGAGACCGACACGTTCTGCAGCGGGCTCCGGGTGAACACGCCCGCGGCCGATGAGGCCACGATGGCGAGAGTAAAAGCGCCCACCAAAGCCAGCAGCCAGATCGTCCGTGCGCGCATACGCACCTCCTCCTTGCTCAACTCGACCTCGCCCTCCCCGAGGCGATGTCCCTCCCCGGAGGGGGGCTGCAAGTCGTCAGCGTACCACTGGTCACCGGTGTCTGCTCCCCCACGGGCCGTGGACCGAGCCGAAGGGTGAGCTGCGCCCGTGCCGGGCGGACTGCCATCAGGGATCGGCCCAAGCCGATCGTACTCACCGGGGGCACTCTGCGAGGAGCGCGAACCGACTATCGGCCTCGGAGGCTGTTCGCAGAGCAAGCGAAACCGACAAGAGTTCTCTGGGACATTGCAATCAGCCAGTGCTCCCGCGTGAAGACGAGGGCCAGGGCCAAGCTCGCCTTGCGGTCTCGGAGGAGTACTCTGGCCCCTGGGACAAGGACGCGTGGGAGGAGGTAGTTCATGAAACGCTGCGCGAGCTGCGGGATCGTCTTGGGCATGCTGCTGGCCGGCCTCGTGGCTGGGAGCGCCCAGGCAGCCAGCGTGACCAAGGTCCACGGCCTCAGCCCTTACCCGAACCCCGGCGGCTGTCAAGGAGCCACACAATCGGGAACCCTGTTCGTGAACTCCGAGGTTGAGCCGTTGGTCGGCGACAACGACCTTCCGAGCGGCGCCGCCGACCCGGACGCCCTTATCGGGACGTGGCAGCAGGATCGCTTCTCGTCGGGCGGCTCCAGCGGCCTGCTAGTCGCCTACTCGCATGACGGCGGCGCGAGCTGGACCGTCCCGCCGCTGTCCGATCAGCCGGCGATCACCAACTGCCAGGATCCGGACAACAGCGGCACCAACTCCGATTGGGAGCGGGCGACCGACCCCTGGAGCGACATCTCGCCGAACGGCGACATGTGGTTCATGAGCCTGTCGTTCAACGACACGCGCGACCTGCGAAACGCCATGCTGGTCAGCAAGTCTGAGGACGGCGGCGCCCACTGGACCGAGCCGGTGACGCTGATCGACGACTCCAATCCGCACGTGTTCAACGACAAGAACTCGCTGACCTCGGATCCGAACGACTCCAACCTCGTCTACGCGGTCTGGGACCGGCTGGTGTTCCCCAACGAGCGCTCACACGGCGAGTCCTTCGCGCACGCGTTTGCCTTCAAGGGCCCGACCTACTTCTCGAAGACCGAGAACGGGACCGACAACGACGGCGGCGACTGGACGACGAGGAAGATCCTCGACCTCGGGCGGAATGACCAGACAATCTCGAACCAGATCGCAGTGCTGCCGCGCACGAGCGGCCAGACCGAGAGCACGCTGATCAACGTGTTCGACTGGATCCACAACGACAACAAGCACGGCCGTAAGGGCGAGAAGATCTCCGCCATGTGGTCGACGGACTCGGGCGACACTTGGTCGGATCCCGTCGTCGTCGATCCCATATCTGGCGCGGCGCCCCGCGACCGCGACCCGGACGGCGCGCCCTGCCCGGAGACGCTCGGGCACAAGTTCGATCCGTACATCTGCAGGCTGCGCACCGGTGACGGCGTCCCCGACATCGCCGTCGACATGAGCACAGGCACGGCCTACGTCGTCTGGCAGGACGGCGGCCCGAATGGCAAGGTCGTGATCCGGCTCGCGAAGTCGACCGACCACGGGCAGAGCTGGACGCCGCTCGGGATCGTCAATACGGTCCCGTCAACTGACGCGCACACCCCGTCCGTGGACGTCGATGACGCGGGGAACGTCGCGGTCTCGTATTACGACTTCCGCTTCAACGACGTCAACGCGGGCGATGGACTCGAGACCGCCCACTGGATTCGCCGCTCAAGCAACGGCGGCGCCTCCTTCGGGCCAGACGAGCTGCTCGGGACGACGTTCGACACGCGGCAGGCGCCTTACGCGCTGGGCTACTTCCTCGGCGATTACGACGGCCTGGGGTCGGCGGGAACGGCGTTCAAGCCGTTCTGGACCTCGACCCAGGGGTCGAGCGCCGGCAAGCCCGTGCTGAGCGGAGGCGTGGACACCGCAGACCGGACGAACGTGTTCTCGGCCTCCACGCCGTAGCGCGCACATGGGGGAGCAGCCGGCGGGCTTGCCGCGGCCGGCCGCTCCCTCGCTGTCGGGCTCGTCGACCAAAGATGAGGGGCGCTGCTCCGCCGGCCACGTCGTCAGGGTTAACCGTGTCACGAACTTGCAGGCTGCCCCGTGGTACCGCTTTGGTACCGACTTCTACGGCCGATGCATTCAAGTCGGTTGCTGACGGGGACGATGGGGACGCGGGGGACGGGACGAAGCATGCACTTAGCCCCGGTGGGGCGAACACTGGTGTAGGAACGAATTCGGCCACGGATCGGCTTTCGTCAGGGTGATCCCGCTTTCACGTGGTTGCGACGGCCACAACGCGCGCCTCGCTGCGAGCCGCCGGCCCAAGAATGGCGCTAGACATTCCGCGAGGCGGCCAGGTCGACCAGTCGCGCCTGCGGCACCACCGACGGAGCCACGATCGCGCAGGTGTGGCCTTGCTGAGTCCACGTAACGATTGTGCGCTTCCCCGCTCGGGCGACGTTGTAGGTCTTGGCCTTGCGGGTGACCTGGCGGCCGGGTGGATTGCCGCCCAGGGGATCGCCGGACACGACCGTGTACCCGAGTCGTGCCCCTTCGGGGTTGCGATAGAAGACGGTCGTCACGGGGCGGCCCGAGAGCGTGTCATCGCGACGCCCGACTGCCTTCCAGCCGAACTTCTGCTGCCAGTCCGGGAACACGAGCGCGCCCACCTTCGCATCGAGCACGGGAGGCGTACCGCCGAGCCGCGCCGGCGCCGCCTTGGTCGGGTCGAGTCGGGCAGCCGCGTAGACCTTGGTGAGGGACGGTTTCGCCTGATTGCTGCCCGTTTCGAGCGCAATCGCGACCGCCGCCAGTGCCGCGGCTGCGGCCCCGGCTGCGGCCAGACCCCAGCGGTGGCGGCGCCAGAACGGCGCCCGTGCCCGTGCCGCAGCACGTTCGCGGTCGCGCTCGATCGACTCGCGCAGCGACTGCGGGGCGCGAACGTCCGCCACCGCTGCCACGATCAGCCCCTCGCCCTTGCGCGCGAGCTCCAGCTCCTCTTCAGTTAGCGGGCTGTCGTTCTCGTCAGACATCAGATCAGCCTCTACCCGTTTCGACGCCCTCCGGGGGCGATTCCATCCCGCGGGCAACCTGCGCCCGCGCCCGGAACACCCTCGAGGTAATTGTCGCCTCCTTTGTGCCGAGGAGCTCCGCGGCCTCCGCGTAGCTGAGACCGGCCACGTCGACCGCGACCAGGGCGTCGCGGAATATCTCCGAGAGGCCGGCGATCGCCGCGAACACCTCGCGCGTCTCGGCGGCCTGCTCGGGCCGAGTTGCCGGGCTCGGGTCGATGGGCTCGAGATGGTCATCGAGCGCCTCCGGCGCGAGCCGTCGCGCTGCCGCGCGGCGCGAGTTGATGAAGGTATTGCGCAGCACCAGGAGCAGGTAGCCGAGGTCATCTTCGTTGCGGATCCGGCGCGGCTTCGCGAGCACCCGCGCGAACGTCTCCTGCACGAGGTCCTCGGCTTCAACACGCGAACCGGACAGCGCCCACGCAGCTCCAAACAGGCGATCGATGTGGTCGCCCAAGGTGCTTGGATCGAGCATCCGGTCGTGAGCCGTCACGCCGAGCGTAACGCCCCGACCGGGATTCGAGCCCGCGGTTCGCCCCTCGATCGAGTCTGTCGCGGTCGTCACGGCCACCGAGGGCGGGCCCCGGCCCTGGGAGCCGGGGCCCGCGACCTCCGAGCGGTCTAGACGGGTGCGCCGTCGACTATCCGCACCTGCATCCCAGCGTCCCCGTCCGTGGACACCTGGTCGGTGCCCCCGAGGGTGTTGACGGAGAGAGTGTCGGCCTGCTCCGCGTGCACGACTGAGATGGCCGCGGCCAGGCCGGTCACGTCGGCGCCCGACCCGTTGCCGTCGATGTTGATCGTGTCGTCGCCGTCGGTCCCGTTGACGACCACGTTGTCGATTGCGCCGTCGCCGTCGGCGCCGCCCAGCGTCCCGGCGAGATCGACATTGACCTTGGTCACGTCGGTGCCCGTCAGGTCGTTGACGGTGACGTTGTCCGTTCCGCCGAGGGCGTTGAAAGCGACCACCTCGACTCCGTCGGTGTCCATCTTCACGTTGCCGACGTCGCGGAGGAAGTTGAGTCGCCCTCGGTTCGCCGTCATCGTGATGTTCTCCACCGCTGGCGCGCCGGCGCCGTTGAACCGCATCTCGTCGCGGCCGTCCTGGCCCGCGATCACGTCGCTCCCCTCGCCGGGATCCCAGACGAAGGTGTCGTTCCCGACGCCGAGGCGGGCGGTGTCGTTGCCCTTGCCGCCGTCAACCGTGTCGTCGCCGGCGCCGCCCTTGAACTTCTCGGCCTCGGCCGCGACCTGCACCTGGCCGCCCGCGAGGGAGTCGTCACCTCGGCCGCCGGTGATCGACGTCGGGATGGAATCGGTGAAGGCGCCGTTCGCGTCGTCGACGCGAGCGGAATCGTCGCCGTTTCGCATCTGGACATTGATCGCCGACACATCGCTTCGAGCGAACGAGAAGTCCGCCGAGCCGTCGTCGCCGGCGTCGACCTGGACGGTGTTCGGATCGCCGGCCTTCAGACGAAGCGCGACTGCATCGGCCTGACGGCTGCCCCTGACCAAGAGCGTGCCGCTCTCGATCGCGGCCCGCATGCCGTCGATCGTGCCGGTGTTCGCGCTCGCAAGAGCCGGAACAACCAGCGCCGCGAGCGCGAGGGCGGCGACGGTTGCGGTTGCAATGAGCTGGAGTGGCCACTTCGGCCGTGACTTGGGGTCCATTTGAGGAGTACCTCCGGATTGGGGTTGTCGACCGCTGAGCGCGATCGCGTGCGTCTCTGGGGCTAAAGACACCCATGACCCCGCAGTCCTTCCCGCGATCGGAAAAGAGCGCGCGACGATCAGCCGCCGAGGCGGCGACCCGCCGTCGAGCGCAAGGCGCCGGCCGGGGTCGCCAGCTCCCAGCCCTCGCAGGCCGGCCCCTACAGCCGTTCACACCCTGGGATCGCCGTGGGAGCCCGACGACCGCCAGCCCAACGCCGGCCACAGCCCCGCTCGCCGACCGGCCGATGCGGGCGCACTCCGAGCGCGACGCAGCGCAGATCATTCGCCGGGCACGCGAGGAGGCGGAGCTGATCCCCGACGCCGAGCAGAGCGCATGGGCTGAACGTCGGACCCGGTGAAGCCCATTGTTGGTTCCCTAGGGTGTTGACGAGCATCGTGGCTTCGATCCCGAGCCCATCGAGTAGCGGCCTCGACCTCGGCCCGTTCTTCGTCCACTTCTACGGCCTCGCATACGTGGTCGCGATCACCGCCGCGGTTGCGATCACCCGCAGGCGCTGGCGGGCGCAGGGCGGCGATCCGGGCCTCGTGGTCGATGTCGCGATCTGGGCGGTGCCGGCGGGCATCCTCGGCGGGCGCCTCTACCACGACCTCACCAGCTGGAACGAGGTCCCTCATACCTGGTGGGGCTGGGCGGCGGTCTGGCAGGGCGGCCTCGGGATCTGGGGCGGGATCGCAGCCGGCACCCTCGTTGGCCTCTGGGTCCTGCGCCGACGGGGAGCCAACCTCCCAGTGTTCATGGACTGCGCGGCCCCGGCGTTGCTGGTCGCCCAGGCGATCGGGCGGATCGGCAACTACTTCAACCAGGAGCTGTTCGGCGGTCCGACCAACCTGCCCTGGGCCCTGCAGATCGACCCTGCACACCGGCCGGCTAATTACCTGGCCGATCCGACCTTCCACCCGATCTTCCTCTACGAGCTGACCTTCGACCTCGCCCTCGCCGCGGGGCTCGTCTGGCTCGGACACCACCGACGGATCCGGGCGCCGGGCCTCTTCGCCCTCTACGTCGCCGGCTACTCCGCCTTCCGGATCTTCGAGGAGCTCCTCCGCGTCGACCCCTCCCACCATCTCCTCGGGCTGCGGCTGAACCTCTACGTGGCGGCGGGGCTCACCCTCGCCTCGATCCTGTGGTTCGCGCGGATCCAGCGCGGTCCCGGCGCGCTCCATCCGAAGCGCACCTCTTCACTCGTGGCGGTGGGGGCGGCTGCTCTGATTTGCGGGTGCGGCGGCGCCAACCACGCTTCGGCGGCTAGCCGGGGCCTGATCACAGGTTTATCGCGCTATCCGGGCGCCAGCGCAGACACGGGGTCAGCGGAGGTCGCCGGGCCGCGACCGCCGGGTCCACCTATCGGAATTCGGTGCGACAGATCGAGCGCGGCTCTGCTTTTGCTTTCAATGCGAAGGGATCAGTTAGCCGGGCACTCGCCTGGATCTTGGTCGCCCAGACACGAATGAGCCCAGTCAGCGACGCTTCGACCTGGGTCCGCGCTCGAGAGGCGAGCGTGCGGCCGTTGCCGAGACGGACGGTCCCGACCGGCTTCAGGCAGGCGGGGCTCCGCCCTCGAGCTCGGCCAGGAAGCGGGCGTCCTCGGCATTCATGCCGGCGATCTCCTCGCCGTCCCAGCAGATGCCGTCGGCCATCGCGACGAAGACCTGCTTGCGCTCCCGCCAGCCGAGCCTGGCGTGATGGCCGAAGGCCAGGAACGAGTACATGGTCGGCAGGGCGTCGCGCCAACCCCGGTCGGAACCCTTGACGCGGACCAAGTCGGCGATGCCCGTCGGGAGCTCGCTCGGGGGCTCACTGAAGAGCTGTCCGACCACGGCGAGGCTCAGCTTCGTCTCGCGTCCCGGCTCGACCATCGTGAGCTGGGCGTCGGGGTCGAGCAGACCGCGCTCGAGCTCCCCGGCGCTCATCAGCAAGACGCCATCGGTGGCGCGCGGGTTGCACTCGATCAGCACCGGCTCGTCCGGCGAGTCGACGAAGTCGAGCGACATCTGGCCGGTGTAGTCGAGCTCGGCGCCGAGCCGCGTGGCGACCTCGAGTGACCGCGCGCCGTCGACGGACAGGAACTGGATGCCGGTGCTGTGCTGCCACTGGCGCGGCGCGCGGTAGCCGCAGTGCGCAGTCACCCGGCCCTCGTGGAGAGTGC
>JBKPFQ010000098.1:0-19501 GCA_046728915.1 Actinomycetota bacterium
CCCCCCGGGCGCGGCCTACGCGCCCGGGTGGTGCGCCGGGCCGCCGGGGGGGCGGGCCCCGGTCCAGGAGCCAGGCGCGGTCCGCTCGGGCCCAGGATCACCAGCCCGAACGCCTATGCGACCGTCGGCGGCAACCCCACCGCCGCGACGGCATCGGCCGGTTCGCGGTAGATGTCCAGACGCCCGGCGCGTCCGCCGCGAATCGTCACGACGATGGCGATTGGGGTGTCCACTCTCAGGCCGCTCGCCCGACCGCGGGCCGAGAGCCTCACGAAGACGACGATCTTGTCCGGGGGAGCGGCGACGAGGCGCTCGGGCTCCAGCCGCACGGCGTCGAACGCTTCATGCACCTCGGCCATCAGGTCCACCCATCCCTCGTGACCGTGGAACGTCCCAACCGTCCCGAGCACCTCGGCCGCCTGGTTCGTCACGGCTCCGCGGTGGAAGACGGACCGTGGGAGCGAGCCGGTGCGGTTGAAGTAGTCGAACGTGCACCGGACCACGCGCATCGCCGGCGGGAGTACCCGCTGGGTGCCGCGCGAAAGGCGCCATGAGAGGGGTGGCAGCCCGGGGATCCTCGCGACCATGAGAAAGAAACGCTGCAACGCGGGACTGCTTGGCCCGCGCGGCGTTAGGACCAGCAGCCTCGTTTCTTGGCGCGGCATGTCCCGCGCAGTATTGCCCGCTCGCACGTCGCCTAAGCCCCGGGCGGCGAAGATGTTGCTCGATACGCGAGATCGCCTCTCTGCCGGCGATGAGTCCCTGGCGTTTTGTCGGTCTGATACGCAACGGCCCCGTCGTTGGCGACCCTTGGCGAAGCGACAAAGACCGGAGGACCCGCGTGGCGGAGCGAATGATCGAAGCGAACGGCGTCCAGCTCTGTACCGAGCCGTTCGGTGACCCAGCGAACCCGCCAATCCTGCTCGTCATGGGGATCGGGGCGTCGATGCTCTGGTGGGAGGAGGGCTTTTGCAGGATGCTGGCCGACGGCGGGCGGTTCGTGATCCGCTATGACCACCGCGACACCGGACGATCCATCACCTACGAGCATGGCCGCCCCGGGTACACGGGCAGCGACCTCGTCGCCGACGCCGCCGGGGTGCTCGACGCCTACGAGATCCCGGCCGCGCACGTAGTGGGCGTGTCGGCGGGTGGGGCGTTCGCGCAGCTGCTCGCGCTCGACTACCCGGACCGGGTTCTCTCCCTCGTTCTCATCAGCACTTCGCCGGCGCTGCCCGGTGACCGCGACCTCCCATCGTCCACCGAGGAGTTCGGGCGGTTCGTGTCCACCGCGCAGGTGGATTGGTCCGACACCGACTCGGTGGTCAACTACCTGGTCGACTACTCGCGCGTGCTCGCGGGAGGCCGGCGTCCGTTCGATGAGGCAGCGATTGGAGACCTCGTGGCTCGCGACGTCGAGCGCGCCCGCGACATCGCGGCGCTACAGAACCACGACGCAATCCCGGACGACGAGCGCCAACGCAAGCCACTGTCCTCGATCGCCGCGCCCACCCTGGTCATCCACGGAACCGCTGATCCGATGTTCCCGATCGAGCATGGCGAGGCGCTGGCGGAGGCGATTCCCGATGCGACGCTGCTGCGGCTGGAGGGCGCAGGCCACGGCGTCGATCGAACCGACTGGGAGACCGTCGCCCCGGCGATCCTCGAGCACACCGGTTCGACAACGGGTCCAGGCGCCTGATCGCCGCGGTCTCGTAGCGTCGCCTCGCATGCGCTCAATGCGGCCGGCTATCCGAGCGGAGCCAGCAGCGACTTCTTGCCCTCGAAGGCGAACAGCAGTAGGTCGACCATGCGGAAGGTGGTGTTGTTGGGCCCGAGCGTCGGGTGCCAGCTGGGGTCATTGACGATCGAGAACTGGCTGCCCTCCATCGCGCGGTGGAAGGTCTCGGCGACGATCCGCGCCCCGACCCCCTTCAGCCTGCCCGCGTTGAACTCGGCCTCGCGCAGGACGTAGAACCAGAGCGGGGTGTTCTGGACGAGTGCCTGGCGCTGGCTCTGCGTAAGTCCGCCGAGCTCGATGCCGCCCCGGCCGTCGCGGATCTGGGCGCTCGTGAGCTTCGTCAGCGTGACGCCCTTGTTCTTCAGGAAGCTGGCCATCTGCTGGCCCGTCGCCAGCTTCACCATGTTCGCGCGGGTCAGGTTGCGGAAGGCGAGGTTGCGCTCCGGGTCGTTGAAGGGGATCGACGCGGTCCCACCGAAGGTGCTCGGGGGGAGGTGCCTCAGCGGGTCGACAATGGACGTGTCGATGCGCATCGCGCGATTGAACTTGTTCGCCGGAACCTCGAGGTTCGGCTTGTTCGCCTCCCCGAAGTCGTAGAGCCGGCGAAAGTCGGCGATCCAGGTGCTGATGAGCCTCGTCTCGCCGCCGAGGTCGCCGCCGAGCGCCGAGAAGATGAACAGGTAGTCGAGGGTGCCCGTGCCGTCGTCGAAGACCTTGTTCCAGTTGTAGGCCGCTCGGACCATCGAGTGTCCCAGCCGGAACGAGGCGATCGAGAACTCGATCGGCATCGTCGGGACGTCGGTCGCCGGCACGCCGACCTCGAACGCCTTGCGGCCGTTGTTGAAGACGTCGTTCACGACGCCCTGCGCGCAGATCCGCGGCAGGTAATCGGTCCTGAGCATCCACTGGTAGTGCTTGGTGACGAGCTCCCGCGCCTTGGCGAACCGCTGACTTTGGGGGACCGCGGCCGGAAGGCTGTCCGCCACCCTGTTGTGGAAGCGGATCATGGCGCAGTGCGTCTGGGCGACCGCGAGGTTCTCGTCGTTTCGGGGGTCCGGGATGATCGCCTTGCGCTTTTGGGCGTTTGTGGTCCCGGCACCGCGCGGCAGGTCGAAGCCGTCCATGGCCGCGAAGCCCCCGGCCGCCTTCGACTTTCCCGTCTTCAGGTGGATGCCGTCGGCCTCGTAGAACTGAGCCGAGCCGGGATCGGTCGGCCCGGCGCCATAGAGCGAGTCGAGGTCGAGGGCGGGCGAGCGCGCCTGGATCAGCTGCGCGGGCGCGACGTGGTCCCCGAGCATGACGCTGGTCCTGTCGAAGGTGAGGTCATGGTCGATGAATTGGCCGAGGTAGGTGAAACCGGCGGGAATCTGCCCCTGCCCGCCGGTTCCCGCGGCCATCAGGCTGCCGATCTTCTTGCGGTTGGCCTCGTTGAGCTGACGCCCGGTCCCCTTTGGTCCCAACCGCGAGAAGCGAAACGGCGGGGTTACGGCTTCGACGTCCGCCGCGAGGGTGGGCTCGCGACCCCCGACGGCCTCGCCGAGCAGCCCCTCCCCGAGTACGAAGTAACTCTCCGAACCATGCGTTTCCATGGTGTCCTCCCCGTTGTCAATCCTCGCCGCCCAGCCAGGTGCCATGCTGGCCGGCGAGCCTCGGCGCGAGCATCCCATCGACCGTGTCCGCCGTCAAGGTTGAGATCGAACATCCGGTTGCGCGTGAGGTGATCACGGCCCCGACGATGAGATCCCGACCCGCCGGGTGAAGGGAGAGTCGAAGACGCCTGAGGCGTTGAGCCGGCGCTCGACGACCATCCAGTCCCGCCAGCGCGGGTACAGCGCCTCGATGCGCTCGGCGCTGAGGGTGTTGTACTGCCCCCAGTGCGGACGGACCTCGAGGTCGGCGAGTCCCTCCTCGTAGCCGGCGAGCAACCGGTAGCCGCCTCGGCTGCCCTCGACCATGATCAGCTCGATCATCATCGTCGCGCGGTCGTGCATCATCGACGCGCAGGCCCTGGACGGCGCCACGAAGCGAAGTGCGATCGGGGAAGTGTGGTACAGCCGCCCGTGGGCGCGACGCTCGGCGGCGATGGCGAGGATGCGATCGACCGCCTCGAGATGCCGGCCGCCGTCGATCCCGACGCCGAGCTCCATCGAATAGGCCGGCAGGTGGTTGGCCTCGCCGATGTTGAATACGCGGTAGGAGACGCTCGCGTAGCCGTCATCGACCATGTCGGCCAGGACGGAGTCGAAGCGCTTGACCATCAGCGACGGCAGATGCCGCGCCAAGAGCCGCAGGAGGAAGCCGGTGATGGGAAGCGAGGCCTCGAGGTCGGTGAGTGGATGGCGCTCCAGCTTGTCGGGCGGCAGGTGATCGGGCGCCGGGCAATCTCGCCGCCTGGTCACGAGCACGCGGTGCCGACCGTCGTCTCCCGCGTACGGATTCAGGAACAGCTCGTAGTGGTCGCCCTCCCCCAGGACTCCGTCGGGGGTGAGGGTGTCCCTGACCGCCTCCCACGTGGACAGGGTCCGCACCTCGTTGAGCCAGAACTTCTCCCGGACCTCGAGCACCAGCGAGTGGATGAGCCCAAGCGTCCCGATCCCGCAGATGGCCGCCTCGAATGTTCGGTCGTCCTGAATCAGCCGGCGATCGTCGCCATAGGTGGATTTGAACGCCGCCGGATCGGTCAAGCCTCCGGCCGTCGGCTCAACTCGGATCGCCTCGCCACCCGAAACGACCAGGTCGAGGGAGCGCACGAGGTCGGGGAAGGGGCCGAACTCGAGGCCGGAACCGTGGGTGGATGTGGAGACCACGCCGGCAATCGTCTGCGCGTCGTAGCCGCCCATGTTCGGCAGCGCCTGGCCCCGGTCGTCAAGGGCGGCGTTGAGCGCCCTGACCGACGTGCCGCCGAGGACGCGGACGAGCCTGCGATCGAGCGCCTGCGCGTGCAGAGTGCCATCGTCGAGCGGAAGCACTCCCGACAGGCCGTCCGGCTCGATGAGGTAGCCATCGGTGAGCGCGACGTCCGACCAGGCGTGACCCGCCCCGACCATCCGGACCGTGGTCCGCTCCTGCTCGGCGCGGCGGACGAGGTCGACGAGCGCCTGCAGCGAGTCCGGTTGTCGGATCTCCCTCGGATGACATTTCTGGTTGCCGGTGTGGTTGCGCCAGACGGTGCTCATCCGAGCTCCTGAACGAGCCGGGCAGTACCTCGCTCGGCGAGAGCGGCGATCGTCTTCGATGGATTGACGCCGAGCGCGGTGGGAACGATGGACCCATCCAATACGTAGAGCCCCTGGTAACCATGGACCCGGCCTCCGTCGTCGACGACTCCCTGGGCGGGATCGTCGGCCATCGGGCAACCGCCGAGCGGGTGGACGGTCGTGAACTTGCTGAGTGGCCCGCCGTCCAGGGCATAGAACGGGGTGGCCTCGGCCGCAGCGGCCAGCTCCTTGGCGGTGCGTTCGAGATCCCCGAAGAGCTGTGCGCTCCCTGCCTTGCTCCACCGGATGTCGAAGCGTCGAAACAGCGGCGTGACCCGCATCCTGCCGTCCGCCGCGTCGCGCCCGATCATGAGGAAGACGAGGGCGTCCGTGTTGGGGCGCTCCTCCGCGAGGTGTAGCTCCCGCGGATGCATCGGCTGATCGCTCAAGCCGAGGTAGACCAGAGCATCGCGCAGGCGAAGCAGCCACCTGCGCCAGCCGCGGATGACGTTCACGCCCCGCGCGACGTCGAGTAGTACGTCGAAGTTGGCCGGGAGGCCGCCGTCGGCGACCATCAGACCTCGCTCGGCGCTGTAGTCGAGCATGCTCGTCATGACGGGGCCGTAGTCGTTGCGTGCGCCCCGCACGTCCGCCGCCGCGGGGTCGAAGGCGATGCCGAGCGCGTCCCCGTTGCCCGAGAACCGGGTGCCGAGCGCGTTCGACAGATTCCGCATGCGGCGGCGGTTGGTGAGCAGCAACCGTGAGGACCCGAGCGTTCCCGCGGCAAGCACCACGGTCGGCGCCTCGATCGTGCCGCTGCCACCGCTCTCGAGCTCGCGAAAGGCGAGCCGCCAGCGCTCGCCTGGACGCGGCGGCGGCTCGATACCCGTGACGAGGTGGAGGGGACGGATCTCCGCGCCGAGGGCTTCGGCGCGCGCGAGGTAGGTGATGTCCACCGTGTTCTTCGCGTGCACCGGGCAGCCGAGGTCGCAGCGGGCCAAGTTCTGGCAGCCCTCCTGCGGAACGCCGCTGAACGGATGCTCGCGTTGCTCGCCGAAATGCACGGCGATCGGAAGCGGGCTCGCCTCGCGCCCGGCCCGCCGGCCCGCGGCCGCGAACGCCGCGACCTTGGGCAGGGCGGGATCGGGAGGCGTCGCCCGCGGCTGCAGGGCATCCTCCGTGAGCGTGTACCACGGGTCGAGCTCCTGGCGGGTGACGGCCGCCGGCCAGTCCTGCTCGAAGACCTCGCGTGGCGCACGCAGCTGTACGTTCGCGTAGACGAGCGACCCGCCTCCAACCCCGGCCGCGGTGATCACCGACACGTCGCGCATCAGCCGAACGTCGAACAGCCCGCGGGGATTTGCCTTCTCGTGCCAGAGCATCTCCGGGGCCTGCTGCGGGTCGTCGGCGAAGTCGTCGCGACCGAACCTTCGCCCGCGCTCCAGCACGCAGACCCGCTTGCCCGCCTCCGCGAGCCGGCATGCCGCGATTCCGCCACCGAAGCCAGAGCCAACGACCACGACGTCGTAGGGTCGGTCCGCACGCCGCGGGCCCGCAGCAGCGCTCATCGCACCGTCCCGGTCGACGGGGGGACCCTGAGGATGCGCCGCTCGACGGGCCGTCTCCCGTCAAGGAGAACGATTGGCGCCGCCCGGCCCTGCTCCACCTTGACGGCCGACTCGCGACCATGGCGGAGATTGAGGTTGTCGAACCGAGCCTCCACTAAGTGGCTCCCCTGCTGCGCGCGCACGAGCACCTGAAGCCCGGCGCCGTCGCCGGACACCGTCAGCCCGTCCCCGGGAGCGAGCGGGTCGCCCAGCGCCTGCACGACCCCAGGAGTCGTCTCTGCCGATGTGGTCTCGGCCGTCTTCGCCGCTCGCAGCGTCGTCAGCGCCAGGTTGCCCGGCTGCGCCTCCTCGGGCGATTCCAGCCCCTCGGCCAGGGCCGCGGAGTCGCAGGCCACGGCCACCACCAGCGGGCCCAACCAGTCGCTGCACCCGAGCGCGACGCTGTCGCACGTGAACACGGCTCCCTGGGTCGAGCACCAGGGGGTCTGGTAGCGCGACTGAAGACCGGGGGAGCGCGGTGAGCCGATCCCGGGCTGGTCGCCGCATGCGTCCTCGCATCCGTGGCCCCACTCGCCTTGCCACACGGTCCAGGCTAGGGGATCGTGGTCCGTCCTTGGGAGCGAAAGCAGGCAGCTGTTCGCTGCGTTCGCAGTGCACGTCTCCCCGTTGCGAGCCCACTCCTCTTGTCCGTCGAAGCTCGACTCCGGGAGCGTCACAAGCCCCTGCGCCGCGAGGGCGATGGGCTGATCGCAGCTCTTCGGACAGGCCTGGGGATAGGACGCGTGGCTGCCACGCGCGATGTATACGTCGGGTCGGGTTCCGTCGTGCAGGCCGATCTCCGAGGCGGCGTAGCGAAAGGTTCCCTTGTGAGCGGCGTAGACGACGTAGTCGAGCTGGCTGTCATCCCCTGGGGTGGTCACGGCAGTGACCCCCTCCCAGTCACCCTCATGCTCGTCACAGATGCCGTTCTCTCTGGCGACAGAGGTTCGACAGCTCACCGTGGGACCGGAGCGATAGAAGTTGTTGAAGCGAAGGAACCACCAGTAGTCGATGTAGAAGCGGTCGTTCGACTGCGTGACGTGGTAGTACATCGCCGACGCCGGACCGGTCCCGCAGTCGGCAAGGTCGCCGCATTGGGCCGGGCCGCGGTAGTCGTCAAGCCGGCTTCCGGCCAGATTGATGTAGGTCGAGCTTCCGAGCGCGCCCACATTCCCGGCGAGCTGAGTGAAGTCCGCCTCGCTTTGAATCGGCATGCAGGGCTCGACCGGCGGGCGCTCACAGAAGTCGTGGGCGGGCTGTCCGCCAATTCGCTCCTCGAAGAGGCTCGAGATCGCAAGCGGCCGCCACCTCTCGAGGGTGTCGAACTTCAGCCACGGTCGAAATCGCTCGGCGAGCTCTCCCGCCTGCGGCTCGGACACCTCCGAAAACGCGGCGGGCCTGCGCTCCTTCGGATTGTCCAGCCAGTTCTGCTTGTGCAGGCCGTAGACGATCGCGCCACCCACGACCAGCCCCGCCAGGAAGACCACCAGACCGGCCCCGCCAAACTCGAGGATCCGCGCTACCGTCCGCCGCACCCCACGCGACCCCCGACGGTCTCGCCGAGAAGCCCCTCCCCGAGGACGAACCAACTCTCAGAACCATGCGTCTCCATGGCGCCCTTCCCCTTTGTCGATCTCGCCGCCAGCAGGGAACCTCCCGATTGGCCACGGATCGTCGCCCCGAGAATCCCATCGACGGCGACCGCCGTCAAGGTTTGACATCGAACGGGGATGACGCCCCGCACCGATGATCCCAGCGATGTCGCGTGAACATGTCGAGACCGTGCGCCGGCTCTTCGGCTACTGGGAGAGGGGCGAGTGGCCGGCGAGCGCCGAGCTCTTCGATCCGGACTTCGAGGCGGTGTTCAGTGCCACCGCTTTCCCCGACCCCGGCACCTACCGAGGGGCCCGAGCCACCCTCGACGCCTGGACGCGCTGGCTTGACGCATGGGAGGAGTTCAATCTCGAGCTCGAGGACGCGATCGCGACGGATGACGGGGTCGTGGTCCTCAACCGTCTGCGTGGCCGCGGCAAGGCCAGCGGGGCCGCGGTCGACGCAGAGGTCGGGTGCATCTTCGACTTCAACGACGGCAAGATCGTCCGCATGGTGTTCTGCGACCGGCAGCGGGCGCTTGAGGCGGCCCAGCCGAGGGACGAGCCACGTACTTGAGTCAAACGACCCCGGGCTAGACGGAGGTAGATTGACCCCGCGTCACAACGCGAGAGGAGGTCCTCATGTCCGTCGTATCGGCCGTCGCTCCCGAGTTCAACGCAAGGCGCGGCGAAGGACCTTGCTCGAGCTACGCGGCGACGGCCACCTTCGGGTGCACGGCGCCGTCGCAAGCGGGATCCGAGGAGCCGCTCGCCGCAGTGATCGCGCTCGCGAGCCGAGCCGGGCCCGGCTCCTCGTTGTTCCATAGCGCAACCGGGCGGCCGTCGGACCTCGCGAGCAGCGAACCGGTGGCGCTAAGCCCGAGACCGCGTGCGGCGATCGCGTCCAGCCGCTCCACCGTTACCGGCGGCGCGGTCGCATGGCTACTCGGCACCGAGCCGTCCCAGTCGGGCCCCACGAACAGGGTCATCCCGTCGCCGAGCAGGTCGAGAGTCGAGACGGGCCCGCGGTCGCGCGGTACCCAGACGTGAGCGATGCGACCGCCAATGTCGGCGTCGAGACCGAAGGATGTGCCGAGGATCGATCCGTCGGCCCGGGTCGAGCGCTCCGTGTTGAACTCGGCCACAGGCCGGCGCTCGAGCTCGTAGCTTTCCAGCAGACGCGCACCAGCCCAGCCGCGTAGTACCCACGCAAGCTTCCAGCCGATGTCGAAGCCGTCGCGGATCGCCGTGTTGAGCCCGGTACCGCCACGCGGAGTAACCCGGTGCGCTGCGTCGCCGATCAGGAACGCGTCGCCCGCTCGAAATCGCCCGGCCAGTCCGGTGCCGAAGGCGACCGGCATCGAACGCTCGATCTCGATCGCCAGGCCGGGGTCGCCGGCCGCGTCGCGGATCCACCGCTTCGCCCGCTCGGCCGTGAGCGCCTCGATGTCGTGGGCCGCTCCATCCGAGGACGTGCCGAACACCCAGCGGTCCGGCTTGCCGGCGGGCAGGAAACTGCTTCCTTCGAGCCGGCCGGTGATGAAGTAGATCCCGTAGCGGTGCCCGCGAACGAGCTCCCAGATCGGGGCGCGGAAGAGGATGGCGAGACGCTCCTCGAGCCTCTCCGAGCCCTCGGTCGCGATCCCGAGCTCCTCTCGGACCCTGCTACGCATGCCGTCGGCGCCGATCACATACCTCGCGCGGACCCGGCGAAGTCGCTCGCCCGGACCGTTCAGCGTCAGCAGATGGCCGCCATCGCTTCCGCGCTCGAGCTCGACGAGCTCGACGCCGCGGTCGAGACGGGCGCTCGCGAGCGAACGGAGGTGCTCCTCCAGGAGCGGCTCGAGCTCGTCTTGCGCCAGGCATGCAGGCGAGGTCGGGCTCACGAGCGCCGCCTGCTCAGCCGTGGGAAGGCCCACCTCGATCGCCTCTCCGTCGTCGGCGGCCGCGAGCGTCGTGCAGGCCCACGCCCGCCACACGACGTCGATCGATCGCTCCCACGCAGCCTGCTCGAGCCCCCAGCGGCGGAGTAGCTCCATCGTGCCCGTGCTCGCCACCGTCGCGCGCGGCAACGTCGAGGCCGACGGCCGCCGCTCGACGATGAGCGTCCGGGCACCGTGCGAAGCCAGCGTCACCGCGCAGGCCAAGCCGCCTGGGCCTGCGCCGACGACTACGACCTCGAACTCCTCCACTGCTTCTGACATCCGCGTGCACCTTTCATCAGACAATGTGTCCGAGCGAATATATATCATTTCACCGGACGAAGTGTCCGACGAAGTACAATCCGCCCCGATGGCGACGCGGCCCTACGAGCAGCGCGCACGCGCCGAGGAGGCCGAGCGCACGCGGATGCGGATCATCGAGGCCGTCTTCGAGCGCTTGCGGGAGGCGCCCGCCGAGCCGATCGCGATCGACCGAATCGCGAAGATGGCCGGAGTGGCGCGCTCGACCGTATACGCGATCTTCGGCTCGCGCGCGGGGCTCTTCGATGCCGTCGGACGAGAGCTCGCCGCACGCTCGGGCTATGCGCGGCTCGTGGACGCGAAGCACCAGCCCGACGCCCGCGATCACCTGCGCGCGGGCTTCCGTGCGGCGAACGAGATGCTGGCCGCGAACCGCGACATCTATCGCGCGCTGCGCTCGATGGCGCAACTCGACGAGCGGGCCGTGGGCGGCGTGGTCGCCCGGATGGACGAGGAGCGGGCGGCCGGGATGGCGCGGGTGGCCGGCCGCCTGGCCGAGCAGGGCGTGCTACGCGAAGGGCTCAGCGTCGAGGACGCCGAGCACATCCTCTGGGTCCTGACGAGCTTCGAGAGCTTCGACTCGCTCTATATGGGTCGCGAGATGTCGACCGATCGGGCGATCGAGCTCCTGACCGATACCGCAGAGCGGGTGCTTTACGCGAAGCCCTACAACGGCTAGCCGCTACGAGGAGGCGACCAGGCTCCGGGCTGAATCAAGCCACCCCGGGTGGCTGGGTCAGGGAGAGGGTCGCGCCCTGGGGATCGGCGATCACGGCCTGCCTCAAGGGCGTGTTCGGCACGTCGTACGGGGCCCTGACCACCTGGCCGCCGAGCTCCGACGCCTTGCGCACTCCCGCGTCCACGTCGCCGATCCAGAAATCGACGCTCCAGTGGGCCGGCGCGTCGCCGCCTTCGCCATCGGCTGAGAACATCGTCGCGATCACGTCCCGGGCGACCGGTTGCTGGGGCTCGCCGCCCACGTAGCCCGGGAGCTTCCACATCATCATCTGCGCGTCGCCGAGGTCAAACGTCTCGGTCTCCCAGCCGAAGACCGCGTTGTAGAAGGCCTTGCACGCTTCGTGATCGTGGGTGTTCAGGGCGCTCATCGACCACGCCCCGGGCTCGTTGACGAGCTGCGCGCCCCGATGCGCGCCCGGCTGCCAGACGCCGATCGCCGCGCCCGCCGGGTCGGCGATGATCGCGATGCGCCCGCCGTCGAGGCTCTCGAACGCCTCCATGAGCACGCTTCCGCCGGCTGCGGCAACCCTCGACGTGGTCTCCGCCGCGTCGTCCACCCAGACGTAGGTGGTCCACGCCGTGACCGGAGGGGCGGCGTGCGGTCGGGAGGCGATCGCCGCCACATCGCGCCCGCGCATCCGACACATGAAGTGCTGCCCGGGGACGTCGGCCGGCATCGTGTCCTCGGACTCCCAGCCAAAAAGCCCGGTATAGAAGGCAACCGCCGCCTCGGCGTCGGGCTGCCACGTGTCCACCCAGCACGGGACCCCCCGCTCAAATCCGTCGCGCTCGCTCATCGCCCATCCTCCTCGTACTCGTCGTGCCGGCGCCACCACTCGTACGGCGGCGTCTGGGGGTACCCCTCCGGCGAGTCTTCCCACGTCTCCTGCCGTCCGAGCGGAGTCAGGTCGAGCAGCGTCCACACGCTGCCGAGCGCCTCCACCCCACGCGCATCGGTGAAATAGGTGCGGTACACCTCGGCGCCGTCTCGCAGGAACACGCTCAGGCCGAACATCTCCCCGTCCTGGTGCTGGTCCGGCTGCGGCTCCGGTGGCGAGAAGCCGAGGTCGACGTTGAAGTCGCTCTCGGCCGAGGAGTACCAGGGGATCTCCCACCCCATGCGCCGACGGTAAGGCTCGAGCCTCTCCCGCGGGGCCCTCGAGACCAGGGCAAACGACGTGTCGCGGGCGTGGAGATGCGCGAGATGGCCAACCTGGTCGACGAACATCGAGCAGCCGTCGCAGCCCTCCGTCTGGTTGGGCCCGAACATGAAGTGGTAGAGCAGGAGCTGCCGGCGGCCCTCGAAGATGTCCGGAAGCCTCGCGTCGCCATCGGGGCCGTCGAGGACGTAGTCCTTGTCGATCAGGACCCGAGGGAGGCGTCGCCGCTCCGCAGCCAGGGCATCCCGCGCCCTCGTGGCCTCCTTCTCCTTCACCCGGAGCCGCTGGTGCGCGGCCTCCCACTGCTCCTGCGATACGACATCGGGAAGGTCCATCCCACTCTCCTTCGGCTTGGCTTGCCTCACCCGTCCTATACAGCGCGGCAACCGTAGCGTGTAATCCTAAAAAGCAATCATTAGGTTCTACTATTGAACTTTTGGGCTATGGTCCCCGTCGATGGCTCGAACCCGACCACACCTCGACGGCTGCGGGATCGCCCACGCGTCCGAGCTGCTCGGTCAGCGCTGGGCTTTGCTCGTCGTGAGGGAGCTGCTACTCGGACCGAAGCGGTTCACCGACCTTCGGGCAGGGATTCCCGACGTCAGCCCCAACGTCCTGAGCGAGCGCCTCCGCGAGCTCGAGCGGTCCGGGATCGTCCGCAGGCGCAAGCTCCCGCCTCCCGCCGCCGCGCGGGTATACGAGCTCACCGACTGGGGCGCCCAGCTCGAGCCGGCCGTGCTGGCCCTGGGGCGCTGGGCCAGCCGATCGCCGTCCTTCCCGCGCGACGCCCAGATGGGGCCAGACTCGGCGGTGCTCGCTATGAAGTCGACCTTCGATCCCGCCGCCGCGAAGGGGATGGACGCCACCTATCAGCTCGTCCTGGACGACCTGCCCTTCCGGATCTCGGTGGCGGACGGGCGCTTCGAGGCGGCGCGCGGCGAGGCCGACCGGCCGGACGCCACGATCCGCACCGATCCGAGCACGATGAGGGCCCTCGTCTTCCGCGGGCGAGCCCTGGCCGACGGCCTTCGCGCCGGCGACGTCGTGATCGAGGGGAGCAAGCGAGCGGTGACCAGGCTCGTTGGGGTCCTCGCCGACCAGCATCCATCGGCTACCGGTCGTTCCTAGCCCAGCCACTCCCCCCTTCGCATCAGTCGGCGGCCCTCGAGCTCGTTGGCCTCGCGCCACGCCTGCATGTCACGCGGGGTGATCCGGAGGTAGACATACTCCTCGGCGAGGGTTCTAGGGTC
Organism: Actinomycetota bacterium; assembly: GCA_046728915.1. GTDB lineage: Bacteria > Actinomycetota > Thermoleophilia > Solirubrobacterales > 70-9 > AC-56. The sequence continues at coordinate 13,529 of JBKPFQ010000098.1, forward strand.
GAATCCGGTCGCTCGCGCATGCGCGTCCTCGAGCCACGTGTCGGCGCCGATTGGGACCAGTTCCACGGGACCCTCGATGATCAGGACGTCGCGGGTTGGCCCGAGCGCGACGCGGGCCCAACCGGCACGGATGAGGTTGCGGGCGGTCCGACTGCCGCTTGGCGTCGCAATCGTCAGCGTCGAGCCGTCCCAGTGGTAGGAGAGCGGGACGAGGTAGGCGCGTCCCGTCTCATCAGCGGACGCGACCCAGAGGTCGACCTGGCTCCGGAGCTTCGCCAGGGCATCGTTGCGGCGCCGCGCTGTCGATCGCGGTGGCGCGATGTCGTCGTGATCGTCACTCAACGGTCCCCTCCTTCGGTGTGGTCTACGTTCAGCCGCTCGCCGCCGAGCTCGGCCAGTCGCCGCTCCAGATCGACAGCGTGTATCAGCACGTCGTCGCGTGGAGCGAGGCGCTTAGGTCGAAGAGAAACGCCGGCTGCCTGCGCATCCCGCCTCCTTGCTCAATCACGGCTCGCTCAGCTCCGGCCTGCCCCTCGGCGCCGCGGTGAGCAGCGCGAGCACGACCAGCGCCAGGGCGATGACCACGGCGGCGAAGATCAGGCCCGCGTCGCGCAGATCGATCAGCTCTGCGAGGACCCCGACGCCGACCACCGGGACCGATATCGCCACGTAGGCGACGACGAAGAAGCTCGAAGCGACCTCCCCGCGGCGCTCGGCCGGCGATGCTTGATTGATCGCCGCCAACCCAGCGTGAAAGCTCAGGCCCTGGCCGAGTCCGGCGATGACGCCGCCGGCCAGAAGCGCCGCGAGCGAGGAGAGGGCCAGCCCCAGCGCGACCAGCCCCATCCCCGCGATCAAAAGCACGCAACCGGCGGGTAGCGCGACCCTGCGAAACACCCGGTCGAGAGCGGTCTGACCGACCAGCGAAGAGGCGAACACGAAAAACACGACGAGCCCGACGATCGCATGGTTGTTGATGTCCAGAATCCCGCGCAGAAAGCCCGGGGCGATGGCGGTGAACAGTCCCAATACGGCGAACCCGGCGAACCCTGCCAGCGCCGCGCGGACGAAGATCGTTCTCACCTCGGGTGGCACGTGGAGCCGCTGGGGACGGATTGGACCGGGTCGATTGCGCTGGACGGTTTCCGGCATCGCCCGAATGAATGCGGCGGCCGGCACGAGCAGCGCAAGGTCGGCCCAGAAGACCAGCCGCAAAGGCGAACCGGCGAACTCCGCCAAGACCCCGGCGAGCAACGGCCCGCATGCCAGGCCGCCCATGTTGACCATCGTTGCCACGAGCGTCGCGCGGCCGCGTTCCTCCGGACGCGCCAGATCGACGAGGGTCGCGGTTGCGGTGCCGGTGAAGATGCCGGCCGACAATCCGGAGAGGACGCGGCCCACGAGCAGCAGCCCGAGTCCCTGAGCGAGCAGGAACACCATCGCGCTGAGCGCCGAGAACGCAAGACCGGGAAGGAGCGCGCGGCGGCGACCGATCTGATCAGACAGCCGTCCGAAGAGCAGAAGGGCGGCGATGACCCCGGCCGCGTAGGTGGCGAAGATCACAGTGATCATCAGCTCTGAGAAGCCGAAGTCCTCTTGATAGATCGAGTAGAGCGGCGTCGGCAGGGTGGTCCCGACCATCACCACCCCGAAGGCATACGCGGCCGCGGCGAAACCCCAGCGGCGGCCGAGCGCGAAGTGCTTGCTCGCGTCGCCCTGCATCTGTCGGACACGGTTGCACGGCTGGTTCCACTTCGTGCCGACCCACCCACGCAAGCTGCGTTGCGAGGCTTGCCGAACGATCGCGTAATGGGGATCATGTAGTGCTTGCGTTCTTCCTGGCAGGAGTTCGTTGTTTAGGCCAGCCGTGAGCAAGCGCCGCGTTCGGCGCCTGTCGATCGCCTTCCTGGCCGCCTCGATCGTCGTCCTACCGACGGCGATCGCGCTGGCGTCCTCGGATCCGGTCGACCAGGGCCTCCGCACGGCCGCGGCGGCTGCTCCCGAGACGACCATCGACGATGGCCCGAACGGGCCGACGGCGAACTCGAGCCCGTCGTTCGCCTTCTCCTCGCCCGCGCCTTCGTCGCCGTTCGAATGTCGCCTCGATCGGACGGCGTTCGCGCCGTGCGCGTCCCCGCGGACCTTCAACGACCTTCCCAACGGCCCCCACACGTTCTACGTTCGCGCCCGTGACGGGGCGGGAATCGCCGACCCCACCCCAGCGTCGAGGAGCTTCGTCGTCGACACCCAGGCACCGGTGGCGTCGATCGAGTCCGGACCGACCGGGCCCACGAGCAACCCCCGCCCCACGTTCGCATTCTCCTCACCGGACCCTTCGGCAACGTTTGCCTGCGCACTGAGCTCAGGGATCCCCACCTTCCACCCCTGCTCCGCGGAGGGAGCCGATCAGCCGACCGCGGACCTGGCGGATGGCGCCTACACCTTCAGCGTCCAAGCCGCCGACGCCGCGGGCAACTCGACCACCGCGACGCGCGACTTCTCGGTTGACACCCAGGCTCCGCCGGTCTCCGTGGACTCGGGGCCCACGGGTCAGACGGATGACCCCCGCCCGACATTCGCGTTCGCCTCGCCCGACCCATCGGCGACGTTCGCATGCTCGATCGACACGGGCACCCCCGATTTCGGACCCTGCTCGGGCGAGGGAGCCGATCAGCCCACCTCCGACCTCGACGACGGGGAGTACACGTTCCGCGTGCAGGCGGCCGATCCCGCCGGCAATTCGACCGTGGCGACGCGAGAGTTCGAGGTCGGCGCCGCCCAGGAGGACGCGAAGGGCTCCTTCAAGGCCAGTGCCCCTCAGCCCGTCCCGGCCTGGTACATGACCGCGAGGGGCAGGCGCGACCTGAGGCGCCAGGCCCGAAACGACGTCTGTGCCTTCGCGAGGCGCCAGCCGAACCGTACCCGCGTGCTGCTGCTCGACTTCGGCAAGGCCGACAAGTTCGACGGCCAGTTCGGCACCCGTCTTCGCACGGGCCCCCACTTCTCCAACCAGGAGATCCTCAAGGCGCTTAAGTCCGCCGCGGACGCCTACCGCAGCAACGGGCGCTGCTACAGCCGCGGCTCGGTGCGGATCACCTACGGCAACACCAACAACATGGCGAACTGGCTGTCGCGCGCCAAGGTCCGCAAGGCCGGCCGGCGTCAGGCGATGATGGCCAATCGCCTCGGCAAGTACGCGAGGCGGAAGGGACGCCCCTACCGGCACACGGGAGTCGCGGTCGGCGGCGACATCGAGCCGCAGTGGAACAAGCCCCGGGTCTCGAAGAGCCTGGTCCGCGGCGCCACCACACACAAGCGCGGCGGCCTCTACTTCAACTACGGGGCCGCGAGCCAGTGCCCACCGGAGACGCACCACTGCGCGAACAACTGGAACATGAAGAACCTGGGACAGGTCTCCTACGGCGGGGTCAAGCGGTCGCTGCCGGAGATCTACCGGCCCGTGCACGTCAAGCAGTGGACCAACGTGCGGCGCCGGTGGAACAACCAGCACCGCCACCACCACTACTGCTTCTACGGCACGACCGCGACGCCCGGATTCCCGCTGTCGACCCGGAAGGGGTGGGCGAGACTCGCCGCCAACAACCGGTGCGTGCAGGACGAGCTCGTCAACATTCGCGAGCAGTGAGGATGCAAGCTGGGAGTGCGCGAGTGCTGGCGGCGACGCTTGGCGTCTGCGCGCTGGCCGTCGCCGTCGGTGCCTGCGGATCCGGGGCGGGCTCCACCACGAGCTCGACCACGACGAGCGCCAGCGCGCCGCCGCCGGGCAACGCGGGCGGTGGAGGGGGCGGCAACGCCGGCCACGGCACAGGCCCGGGAGCGCCGCCGAAGCCGCGGACATCGAACCCGCGCCCACGCCACCGTCACCAGGGGCCGCCGGGGAGCGCGATGCATCGCACCTATCCGGGGCGCATCATCAGCCACGAGCTGGCCGAGGGAGGCCCGATCCAGCCGGCCGAGCTGTGGCCGGTGACCAACGGCTGGCAGATCTCGGATCACCGCACGTTCACCGCCGTGTACGCGGGCTCGAACCCGGAGCGCCACTCGACCGGAAGGTTCGTGATCTTCCGCCAGAACTACGTCCGGGTCACGCAGACCTCGGACCGGGTGGACGTCCCGGGCGCCGGACCGGTGGAGATCACGAGCGCCCCGCACGGCAGGAAGCCTCAGACCTCGGCACAGCGCAACGGCACCCTGCGCTTTGAGGGCAGGAACGGCACGACGGGCACCCTGCATCTGAGCGACGACACGGTCACCGTCGACTCGTCGTGAGCTCGACCGGGTAGCTGAGGACGGCGGGCTACCGAACCGCCTGACCGATCCCCAGCACGTTGCCCTCGCTGTCCCTGAACCAGGCGGCGCGCTCGCCCTTCCCTCCCTTGTTCGGGTAGTTCCCGGCGACCTCGGCGATTCCCTCGACGGTGGTCAGGCCGGGCAGCTCGTACTCCACGAACACCACCCCGCGCTCGCGGAGCTCACGGACTGTCGCCTCGAGGTCGTCCACGTCCCACGCCATCTGGGTGTGCTCGCCCGATGGAGCGCCCGCGGATTCGAACAGCGCGAACTCGCCCATCCGCCCGTGGTAGCGCAGCCCGCCGGGCCGCTCCTCCACCGGCTCGAGGCCGAGCCTCTCAGCGTAAAAGGCACGAGCGCGGTCGAGGTCCTGGGCCGGGAGGCGTGTGGCGACCGAGCCATCGGCAAGCGAGCCATCCCCCGGGCGTCGCCCGCCGGAGGCCTTCAGCACGGGCTTGACGTCCAAGATGGGCGTCCCGTCCACCGCCTCGAGGCCGCGCACCCTGATTCGGCCGCCGTCAACCGACAGGACCTCGACGGGATGCAGCCCGATCGGGTTCGGGCGATCGCCCGAGCGGGTGCTGAACACCCCGCGCAGCGCGTTGGCGGGATCGTCGCGCGGATGTACCCGCAGCACGTCGCGGCGAGCCCGATGCAGCCACGTGAGGACGATGACCTCGTCGCCGGGCGCGACATCCGCGAGCCCGTCGACGACGGAGCGATCGAACACCAGCCACGCATCCGGCGCGCCCTCGGTCCCCTGCTTCGGAGCCGACGCCGGATCGGTCAGGGTCGATTCCACCCTTCCGATCGGCGTCAGCTCGACCCGCTCTGCCATCGCCGTCACTCGGCCTCGGCCGGTCGGTAGATGAGGATCGCGACGCCGTCGCCGACCACCCTCGAGTCTGCCAGGCGCATCGGCTTCTTGTCGCCGGTCTCCCCGAAGAGGCGCTTTCCGCGTCCGAGCACCACCGGGAACACCATCAGCCGCAGCTCGTCGACGAGTCCCTCGTCGATGAGCGTCTTGACGAGGCTCGCGCTGCCGTGGACCACGACGTCGCCGTCAATCTCGTCCCGGAGCCGCGCGACCTCCTGCGGCACGTCGCCGTCGATGACCGTGGAGTTGTTCCACTCCGGGTCCTCGAGCGTCGACGAGACGACGTACTTCGGCATCTCGTTGAACTTGTCGGCGAACTCGCCCTCGCGCGAGGGCCAGGCGTCGGCGAAGCCCTCGTACGTAACGCGCCCGAGCAGCAGGGCCTCGGAGCCGAGCGCCTCATCCAGCTTGAACTTGTCGCCCTCCTCGCCGCGCGAGAACTCGAAGCTCCAGCCCCCGTGCTCGAAATCCTCGGCTCCACCCGGATCCTCGACCACACCGTCGACGGACACGAACTCGGTTACGACGATCCTTCCCATCTCATCTCCCTTCGCTTGCTCTCCTATCGAGACCGGCCTCTGTCACGAAATTCGTCGGTCGGCGGAATATTGCGGATAGTCTGCGCAAGGCATCATTCCAACGAGGGGAGGTCCGGATGACCCGCGAGGAAGCCGCCATGGAGGCGGCGGAGGATCTGCCACAGCTGGACGCCACGTCGCTCGTCGAGACCGCGGAGCTCGAGGCTCAGATCAAGGAGATGTACCGGCAGGTCGCCGACGCGGAGG
>JBKPFQ010000099.1:0-9744 GCA_046728915.1 Actinomycetota bacterium
CGGCCGCCGCGCGCAGGACGTCCGCCTCGTGCGCGCGATCCGTGTCGACCGTGCGGGCGACGAAGCTCGCCTCCGCGCCCAGGGCCAGCGCGACCGGGTTGAACGGATGATCGAGGGAGCCGAACGGGGTCGACTTCGTGACCTTGCCCTCCTCGCTCGTCGGCGAGTATTGGCCCTTGGTCAGGCCGTAGATCTGGTTGTTGAACAGGAGGATCTTGATCGGCACGTTGCGCCGCAGCGCGTGGATCAGGTGGTTGCCGCCGATCGAGAGGGCGTCGCCGTCGCCGCTGACCACCCAGATCGAGAGGTCCTGGCGGGCCAGGGCGAGTCCGGTCGCGAGGGCCGGCGCGCGCCCGTGGATGCCGTGGACGCCGTAGGTGTTCATGTAGTAGGCGAAGCGCCCCGCGCACCCGATCCCCGCCACGAAGACGATCCGCTCCGGCGGGAGCCCTAGCTCGGGCAGGAACTGCTGCACCGTCGCCAGGATCGCGTAGTCGCCGCAGCCGGGGCACCAGCGCGTCTCCTGGTCGGACGAGAAGTCCTTCTTCGTCAGCCCGAGCGGCCCGGATCCGTTGCCGTTCGTCTGGGTCATAGACGCTCCGTGATCACCTCGTCGAGCTCCTCGGCGAAGATCGGAAGCCCCTCGACCTTCGTGTAGCTCTGGGCGTCGACCAGGAACTCGCTGCGGATGATCTGTGCGAGCTGTCCGGTGTTGGTCTCCGGGATGAGGACCTTCGAGTATGCGCGGACGACTTCGCCGGTGTTCGGCGGCAGCGGGTTCAGGTGGTGCAGATGCGCCCACGCCACCTTCTTGCCGCGAAGCCGGACCCTTCGCACGCCGCCCTTGATGGCGCCGTAGGTGGAGCCCCAACCGAGGACGAGCATCTCGGCTCCCTCGACGTGGTCGACAGCGAGCTCGCCCACGTCCGCCGCGATTCCCGCCACCTTCTCCGCGCGCAGCCGCGTCATGCGGGCGTGGTTGTCCGCCTCGTAGCTGATGTGGCCGGTCCCGGCCTCCTTCTCGAGCCCGCCGACCACGTGTTGCAGGCCCGGCGTACCCGGCAGCGCCCAGGGGCGGGCCAGACGGTCGTCGCGGAGGTAGGGCCAGAACTCCCCGTCCCGGTTGGGCTCGGTCGCGAAGCGGGGCTCGATCTCCGGCAGGTCGGCGACGTCGGGGACCATCCAGGGCTCCGACGAGTTGGCCAGGAACGTGTCGCTCAGCAGGATCACCGGGGTCCGGTAGGTGACGGCGATTCGCGTCGCCTCCATCACGGCCTCGAAGCATTGGGCGGGCGTCGCTGCGGCGATCACCGGGAGGGGCGACTCGCCGTGGCGGCCGTGGATCGCCATCAGCAGGTCCGCCGCCTCCGTCTTGGTGGGCATGCCGGTGGATGGACCGGCCCGCTGGACGTCGATGACGAGCATCGGCAGCTCCAGGGCGACCGCCAAGCCGATGGTCTCCTGCTTCAGGTCCATCCCGGGGCCGCTCGAGGCGGTGACGCCGAGGTGGCCGCCAAACGACGCTCCCAGCGCCATGTTCGCAGCGGCGATCTCGTCCTCGGCCTGCACGGTTCGGACGCCGAAGCGCTTGTGGCGCGAGAGCTCGTGCAGGAGCTCCGACGCGGGGGTGATCGGATAGCTGGCGAGGAACAGCGGGAGGCCGCTGCGGACGCTGGCCGCGATCAGGCCGAGCGCCGTGGCGGTGGTGCCGTTGACGCCGCGGTAGGTGCCTGGCTCGGCCGGCGCCGCCTTCACCTCGTAGTGCACGTGCAGGAGCTCGGCGGTCTCGCCGAAGTTGTAGCCGGCCCGGAAGGCGGCCAGGTTCGCGCTCATGATCGCCTCGTCCTTGCCGAACTTCTGCTCGATCCACTCGGTCGTGACGTCTGTGGGACGGCTGTACATCCACGAGACCAGCCCGAGCGCGAAGAAGTTCTTGGAGCGGGCGGCGTCGCGGGCCGTGATGCCGTCGATGCCCTCGGTGGCGCGCACCGTCATGGAGGTCATCGGCACGCGGAACAGCCGGTAGTCGTCGAGGGTCCCGTCCTCGAGCGGGTTGGAGTCGTACGCCGCTTTGCGCAGGTTGTGGTCGCCGAACCCGTCCTCGTTCGCGATCACGATGCCGCCGCGCTCCAGCTCGGGGAGGTTGGTCTTGAGCGCGGCAGGGTTCATCGCCACGAGGACGTTCGGCTGGCCGCCGGGGGTGAGGATGTCGCGGGAGGCGAAATGGATCTGGAACGCCGAGACGCCGGCGAGCGTCCCCGCGGGCGCGCGGATCTCGGCCGGGAAGTCGGGCAGCGTGACGAGGTCGTTTCCGATCACCGCCGTCGCTGCGGCAAAGCGGTTGCCGGCGAGCTGTATACCGTCGCCCGAATCGCCGGCGAATCGGACGACGACCCGCTCTTTCTCTTCTACAGGTACTGCCTTAGTCACGCCTTATCGACGCCTCCCGCGCCATTGCCTTCGATTGTACGCAGCGGCTCGGCCGGGCCTGGTCATCCGTCCGACCCATGTGCGAACATCTGTTCGTGCGTTGGGAAAATCTCGAGGTCGGAAAGGAGGAGGCCGAGGCGCGGTTGCCCGGCTTCCGCGAGCCTGCCGTCGTGCGGACGTTCGATGCGCCTGAGGCGCTCGGCATCCGCTTCTACGAGGTGCAGGCGCGCTCGGCGCTGAATGAGGTGCCGAAGCGCTCGCGGATGCCGTTCCGGTGGACGATCAATCCATTCCGGGGTTGCACCCACGCCTGCACTTGACTTATTGCTTCGCCCGTCCCACCCACACATACCTGGACCTGAACGCCCGCGAGGACTTCGAGCGGGAGATCGTCGTCAAGGTCAACGTGCCAGAGCTCGTGCGCGTGGAGCTCGCACGGCCGTCGTGGAAGGGCGACCACGTAGCGCTGGGCACGAACACCGACCCCTACCAGTGGGTCGAGGGCCGCTACAAGCTCATGCGCGGCATCTGGGAGGCGATGCGCGACTTCGCCAATCCGTGCTCGGTCCTGACCAAGTCGCCGCTCCTGCTCCGCGACCTGGACCTGATGAAGGAGATCGCCCAGAGAACGGAGTTCACGGCGAACCTCTCGATTCCCACCCTCGACGAGAAGGCCTGGCGCGACACGGAGCCGCACACCCCGCACCCGCGCAAGCGGATCGAGGCTGTGGCCGAGCTCAAGCGGGCCGGGATCCGGACCGGGGTGTTGATCGCGCCGCTGATCCCGGGCGTCAACGACTCTCCGGAGCAGGTCGAGCCGCTGCTGGAGCTCCTTGACGAAGCGGGGCCGGATTCAATCGGTGGCGTAGCGCTCCACCTGCGCGGCGAGGTGCGCGACATCTGGTTCGACTGGCTGCACGAGCGCCGGCCCGATCTGCTACCGCGCTACGAGGAGCTCTACGAGCGCGGTGCCTACATGCGCAAGGACGAGGCGAACCGGCTGTCGGCGATGGTGCGGAGGCCCGGACGAACCGGTCCCCGGCGAGGCATCGCGAGGGAAAAACCCGATCGGGAGGATCGCGAGGTCGCCCGGCCGCCTCAGGGCGAGCAGCCGAGCCTGTTTTGAGGCACGCCGGCCGTCCACCGACCGCACCGGGGCAGCGAGCGCTCGTCGCTATGTTGGCCTAGAGCGTGCTCGCGATCGAGGCATCCGATCTCGTCAAGTCGTTCGGCTCCACCCGGGCCGTCGACGGCGTGGACCTCGCCGTGCGCACCGGGTCCGTCTACGGAATGCTGGGCCCGAACGGGGCCGGCAAGACGACCACGATCAGGATGCTCGCCACCTTGATCCGGCCCGACTCCGGCACGGCCCGGGTCCTCGGGCACGACGTCGTCTCCGAGGCGGACGCGGTGCGTGGGCTGGTGAGCCTGACCGGGCAGCTCGCCTCTGTCGATGAGGACCTCACCGGGCGGGAGAACCTCGTGATGATCGGCCGTCTCCTGGGCTACTCACGTTCGCAGGCCAGGACCCGTGCCGGCGAGCTGCTGGAGGCGTTCGGGCTCGCCGACGCCGCGGGTCGACAGGTCAAGAACTACTCCGGCGGGATGCGCAGGCGACTCGACATCGCGGCCAGCATCGTCGTCACGCCCGAGCTCATGTTCCTCGACGAGCCGACGACCGGGCTCGACCCACGCTCTCGCAATCAGGTGTGGGACATCGTCCGGGCCCTCGCCGGTCAGGGCACGACCGTCCTTCTGTGCACGCAGTACCTGGACGAGGCCGACCAGCTGGCCGACGGGATCGCGGTGATCGACCGCGGCAAGGTGATCGCGGAGGGAACGCCGAGTCAGCTGAAGGCCTCGGTGGGGCGCGCCGCTCTGCACGTTCGCCTGCTCGACCCGGAGAATCGTCCGGACGCCGAGCGGGTCCTCTCACGCGCGCTCAGCTCTGGGGTTCACCTCGAGCCTGACCCGGCTGCCCTGTCCGCCGCGTGCCCGCCGAATCCGGAGCGAGCTGCCGAGGCAATCGCGGAGCTCTCTCGGCACGGGATCGCGATCGCCGACTTTTCGCTCGGCCAGCCGAGCCTCGACGAGGTCTTCCTTGCGCTCACCGGCCATCGGGCGGAGGAGGACGGGGCTTCCGGAGACGGGGTGGCCGCCGGGGATCAAGAGGAGGTGGCGGCATGAGCGCCACGTCCACTTCACCGGCCCGCGCCGAACCGCTCGCGGATCAGGCGATCGGCGCAGCCCTGTCCTCGACCCAGCGCCCGACACGTCCCAGCGCCGTTTCGGCGTGCCTGACCTTCGGCTGGCGAGGGATGTTGAAGATCAAGCACGTTCCCGAACAGCTGCTCGACGTAACGGTGACGCCGGTGCTCTTCCTGCTCATGTTCACGTATCTCTTCGGGGGCGCGATCGCGGGGTCGACGGGCGAGTACCTGCACTTCATCCTGCCCGGCGTCCTCGTGATGTCGGTCCTGTTCACCACCGTGTATTCCGGGGTCAGCCTGAACACGGACGTGACCCGCGGAGTGGTCGATCGCTTCCGCTCGCTGCCGATCTGGCGTCCGGCGCCGCTCGTCGGCGCCGTGCTCGGCGACAGCGTTCGCTACCTCGTCGGGGCCACGGTCGTTGTCGCCCTAGGTTTGGCGCTTGGCTTTCGGCCGGAATCGCCTCCCGGCGTACTCCTGGCGATGCTGCTCGTCGTCGTGTTCTCGTTCTCGCTCGCGTGGATCTTCACGACCGTGGGGCTGCTGATGCGCGCCCCGAACGCGGTCATGAACGCCGGCTTCATGGCGCTGTTCCCGATCACGTTCCTGAGCAACGTCTTCGTCGAGCCGGACACCCTGCCCGGGTGGCTGAAGGCCTTCGTCGACGTCAACCCGATCTCCCACCTCGTGACGGCGTCACGTGGCCTGATGGACGGGACCGTTCACGCCGGCGACATCGGCATCGTGCTCGGGGTTGGGGCGGCGCTGACGGCCGTGTTCGCGCCGCTGACGACCCACCTCTACCGCACCAAGGCCTGAAGCATCATCCCGCTGCGGGCGCCGGGAGGGTGCGCATCCTCTGAGCGTGCTCGCAACCGCGACCGCCCCGGGGCGTCACGAGGGCCTACGCAACCAGTGGAGGCTCGCCAAGAGGATCCATGCGAGCCAGGCGGACACCGGCACGAGTGGACCGGCGACGACGCCGTTTCCGGCGTTCAGCGGGCCGGTGACCGAGACCACCCCGGCGAGTGCCCCGACGTTGGCCACGGCGCCGATCACGGCCGCCCACGCCAGCCAGTTAGGAATCGTGGGGGCTCGGAACGACAGGGCGGCGGTGGCCGCGAAGAACCCCGTGCCCGCGGCGGCGGCCGGCGCGGCGATCACGAACGCCGCTGCGTGTATGCCCTCGAGCGTGTCCGGGGAGATGGTCCCCGAGAGCAGCCTGGCGGTCGCGACGAGGCCCACGGCGATGTTGAGCGAGGTCATGAAGACGAGCGAGCTCGCGAGGGCCATCCAGGTCAGCGGGCCCGACGGCTCGGCGCGCCTAAGTTCGTCCACCAGCGCTCCGAGGAAGCAGAGGAGGAAGAGGAACCCCACGCTGACGAGCACTGCGACCACCTCGAGTAGACCCCCGTGCTCCGTATAGAAGCCGCTGATCTCAGCCGACGATCCGAGATCCGGCGCCTGCAGGACGACCAACCCCAGCGGGGCCCATAGCGCGAAGAAGACGACACCGCTCGCGGCGGCCCATCGAGACATGATGCGTCGCTAGGTCTTCGCTCGGTTCAGGAAGTCGACCACCGCGGCCGTGTCGTAGTGGAACATCTGCGCGCGGATGAGGCCTTCACCGCGAACCTCGTAAAGACCCAGGACCGGAGCATCGAAGCGCTCACCGGCACGACCGAGCGCTCGCTGTCGATAGAGCACCACCACCTCTCGATCGGTCGCGGCGACGACTCGCGGATCCATGCGACGCTCGGCCTCGGTGGGCTGGAGGGGCCCCCAGGTGTCGAACCAGCTCTCCTCGCGAGCGACCTCTTCGATCCCGCGCGCGATTCCTCCATACGGGAGCGAGGGCGCATCGTGAAACTCGACATCCGGGTGGTAGAGGGCCAGCAGTGCCTCCCGGTCGCGGCGCTCGACCGCGCCAAAGGCCTGGAGTACCACGTCGACGATCTCGCTCATATCACGCCTCGTTTTAGACCATTTAGTCTACAATAGCAAACGTGGCTCGCCCGCAGCTTCACTCCGAAAACGCCATCCTCGATGCAGCTCGCACGCTCGTTCTCGACGGCGGGGCCCGCGCGGCGACCCTCAACGCCATCGTCGAGGCCAGCGGTGCCCCTAAGGGCTCGATCTACCATCGCTTCCAATCCCTGAACGACCTCTTGGCGAAGCTCTGGATCCGCGCTGTGCGCCGCTCGCAGGGGGAGTTCGTCGAAGCCCTCAGCGATCCGGACGCCACGAGCGCCGCCGTTGCGGCCGCTCTCTCCCTCTACGAGTTCGCGGAGCGGGAGCCCGCCGATGCCCGACTGCTCGCCTCGCTGCGACGCGAGGACCTCGTCGAGAGCGTCGGCCCCGGCCTGCAGCACGAGCTCGCCACCCTCAACCGGCCCCTCGAGGTGGCGCTCACGCGACTTGCGCGGAGGCTTTACGGAAAGGCAACGGCCGCCACCGTCGAGCGCACGGTGACGGCGGTTGTCGACCTGCCGATGGGAGCGATCCGCCGCCACCTGGTCGCGGGAACGCGATTCCCCTCGACCCTCCGCGGGCAGCTCGAAGCCGCGGTTCGGGCCGCGCTTTGGCCGGCGGGGGAGCGGTAGTAGAGATGAAGGAGCTCGAACTCGCCGCCGGGACCATCGAGTACGAGGACACGGGCGGCAGCGACCCGGTCGTGGTTCTGCTCCACGGCGTCGTCATGAACGGCACCCTCTGGCGCCACGTCGTCGCCGACCTGCGCTCGGACCACCGCTGCGTGGTCCCCACGCTGCCGCTGGGTGCCCATCGCCGGCCGATGCGAGAGGACGCCGATCTCTCGCTCTCCGGCCAGGCCGGCCTGGTGGCGGAGTTCCTGAAGCGTCTCGACCTCGACGGAGTCACCCTCGTCTGCAACGACTGGGGTGGGGCACTGCTGCTGATGTCTCAGGGACGCGATCGACGGATCGGCCGACTCGTACTGGCCGCCTGCGAGACGTTCGACAACTATCCGCCCGGCCTTCCCGGACGGACCCTCGGGCTGCTCGGCCGCTTGCCGGGTGCGCTCGCGCTGGCCTCGCAGGCGCTCCGGGTGCGAGCTCTCCGTCGGCTGCCGCTCACGCTCGGCTGGATGTCGAAACGACCGGTCCCGGATCACATCGTGGACGGCTGGCTGGCACCCGTGAGATCGGCGGCGATCCGGCGGGACCTCAGGAAGTACGTGGGCGGGGTGAAGGCGGCGGAGGGGGAGCTGCTCGCGGCAACGGAGCTTTTGACCGCATTCGACAGACCCGTGATGGTCGTTTGGTCGCCGGAGGACCGCGTGATGCCGATCGAGTGCGGCCGCCGGTTGGCGGACATGCTCCCGCACGGTCACCTGGTTGAGATCCCCGACAGCTACACGCTGATTCCGGAGGACCAGCCCGCGGTGCTGGCGGCGCACATCCGAGAGTTCGTCGCGGGCGATGGCTCCGAGTCCGGAGCGAGCGACTAGCCGGCCGCGGGGGCCGGCGAGGTGCTCTTCGCCCTGAGCGCGCTGGCCACGGCAACCGTCGCCCCCGCGCAGACCGCGCCGAGCCAGAACGCCGCGGAGTAGCCGCCGAGCGAGGCCGCGAGGCCGGTCAGCGGCCCACCGACGGCGAACCCGATGTCGAAGAACGCAGTGAACGTGCCGAGCGCGGAGCCGCGGCGCGTATCGGTGACGTTGTTGACGACGATCAGCGACAGGGAGGGATAGATCAGCGCGAATGCGAGGCCCATTCCAACGGCGCCGACCAGGGCGATGGCGAGCGAGTTGGCGAGGGCGATCAGTGAGAGCCCGACCGCCTCGACCGCGCCGGCCGCCGCCGCGCAGCGGACCGGGCCGATGCGGTCCGGGAGGTCGCCCCCCACGAGCCGGGTGATGACGACGGTGGCAGCGAACGCCGTGAAGGCGGTGGCCCCGTGGCCGATGTGCATGGAGCCGAGGTGGAGGACAATGAAGGAGGCCATCGCCGCGTAGCCGACCGTGGCAAGCGAGAGGGCGATCCCCGGCCGCACGGACTCGCGGGCGATCAGGCGCCTGGCGTGACGTCGTTCCGAGGGACGGAAATGGTCGGGCACGAGCAAGGCGACGAGCGCACCCACGAACGGGGAGATAGCGGTAAACGCCCACACCGCGTCGAAGCCCCATGCATGGAAGGCGGTCGTCCCGATCAGCGGCCCGAGGCTGAGCCCGCCCCACACCGCGAGCCCGTAGAGCCCGATGACTCGCCCGCGCCTGCCCGGCGGCGCCAGATCCACCACCCACGTCGCTCCCGCTGTGAACACGCTTCCCTCTCCGGCGCCGACGGCCAGACGCGCCACGATCAATCCTGGGAGTCCCGCCGGAAGGAAGTAGAGCAGTCCGCCGACCGCGGTCAGCAGGGCGCCGGCCGCGACCACGCGCCGGCGCCCCCGAGCATCCGCGAAGTGCCCCGCCACCGGCCGGCAGGCGAGCGCAGTGAACGCGAAGGCGCCGATCACCACCCCCACCGCCAGGTTGCCGTAGTCAAGCGGGCCCTTCACGTAGTGCGGCAGGACCGGGAGCACCGCTCCCACCGCCATCAGCGTCAGGAGGGTGGCGGCGAAGATCCCCGCGAAGGCGCCGTAGGGGGAGCGCTGCACGGCTACCTGGAGCCGTTCCCGCGGAGCTCCGTGCGCTTGATCTTCCCGCTCGCGGTCTTGGGGAGTTCGTCGGTGAATTCGATGATCCGCGGATACTTGTACGGGGCGGTGACCCGTTTGACGTGGTCTTGCAGCTGCTGCACCAGGTCATGGGACGGCTCGCCCTCACGCAGGACGACGATCGCCCGGACGATCGACCCGCGCTCCGGGTCCGGCGCCGGCACGGCGGCCGCCTCGGCCACGGCCGGATGGCTGACCAGCGCCGACTCCACCTCGTAGGGGCCGATTCGGTAACCGGCCGAGACGATGATGTCGTCGCCGCGGCCCTCGAACCACAGGGTGCCGTCGTCCTCCCGCACGTGGTCGCCCGTCGCCCACCATTCGCCGTCGATCAGCTCGGGACCGTTCTCCGATCCGAGATAGCCCGCGAAGAAGGTCGGGCAGCTCGGCGCCCTGAGCTGGAGCTCCCCGTCGACGATGCGAA
>JBKPFQ010000100.1:0-21492 GCA_046728915.1 Actinomycetota bacterium
GGGCGAAGAACCGCTCGGAATCGGTCTGGCCCCGCGTCCGCCTGTCCTCCACTCATCGCGAATAGGCGGCAGATGTGGAGTCGGCTTCCCGCGCTCGCGCGCCAAACCCGCGCCTGGAGTGGGATCGGCGCCGCCGGGGTAGCCATCAGGCATCGACTGGACTCGCGCGTACAACCCCCTGCCGGACGTCCCCGACGAGGCGTTCGCGCCCGACGGCGAGCCGCGCCCGCCCTACGAGCCGGTGCTTGAGGCCCTCGCTCACTGGGACCCGGGCGAGCTTGCGGCGGCGATCCGCGACCGCTTGCGCAGCGAGGAGGTGATCTTCGACGGCGACGTGTTCGAGCTCGATCCGCTGCCGCGGCTGATCGAGGCGGCAGAGTGGGAGCGGCTGGAGGCCGGGCTCGCCCAGCGCGCCCGCGCGCTCGACGAGTTCGTGGCCGACGCGTACGGCGAGCGGCGGATCTTCGCCGAGGGCATCGTGCCAGAGCGCGTCCTCGGCGGCCCGCCGACGTTCGAGCCGCTCGTCGCGGGCTTCCCCCAGGCGGCTGGCGTTCACATCGTCGGCTTCGACCTCGCGCGCCAGGCGGATGGGCGGATGGTCGTCTTGGAGGACAACGTCCGCACCCCGTCCGGCGTTGCCTACGCGGTCGCCGCACGGCGGGCGATCGCCGAGATGCTGGATCCGCCGGACCCGGCGGCGCGGCCGGTCGAGGGCGCCCCCGACCTGCTCGCGGATGCGCTGCGCGCCGCCGCTCCCGAGGGCGTCGAAGAGCCGCTCATCGTCGTGGTCAGCGACGGCGCGCGCAGCACGGCCTGGTGGGAGCATCGGGTGCTGGCGGCCGCCGTCGGCGGTGAGGCGGCGACGCTCGATCGGCTCGAGACCTCCAATGAGCGCCTGTGGTTGCGCGGCGATGGCGGCGGTCCCAGGCCCGTAGACGTCCTCTACCGCCGCACGGACGACCCGCGGCTCGCGGGCGACGACGGCTTCCTGACGGCGCTGGGCGAGGTGGTGTTCGAGCCGCTGCGGGCGGGCAGCCTGGCGGTGGTCAACGCGTTCGGCGCCGGGGTCGCCGACGACAAGCTGAGCTACGCCTACACCGAGGCGATGATCCGCTTCTACCTCGCCCAGGAGCCGCTCCTGCGGACGATCCCCACCTACGACCCATGCGTTCCCGAGCAGCGCGAGGAGGCGCTCGAGCGGCTTGACGAGCTCGTGGTGAAGCCGCGGTTCGAGTCGGGGGGCGAGGGCGTGTTGATCGTGGGCGAGGCCGATCCGCCGGAGGCCGCCGAGGCGCGCGCCGAGATCCGCGAGCACCCCGAGGACCTCGTGGTCCAGGAGCGCATCTCGCTGTCCACGCACCCCTGCCTGAACGGCGGCGCGCTCGAGCCACGGCGGATCGACCTGCGTCCGTTCGCCTACCGGACGCCGGCGGGCTTTCGAATCGTGCCGGGCGGCCTCACCCGCTACGCGCCCGACCCGGAGTCGATGGTCGTCAACTCAAGCCAGGGCGGGGGCGCGAAGGACACGTGGGTCGTCCGCTGAAGCCGGTCACGGACGACGGGGCGCCCGCGGACCCTGCGGTCCGCGGGCGCTCCTCCTGACGGCGTCAGCCTCAGCACTCACCACAGCGGTGGGCTTGCCAGCAGATTCAGCTGGTCGTCTCGCCGTCGTCCGAGTGCTTGACCTTCGAGGAGACGCACTTGCCGAAGGCGTTCCGGCCCTTGCTCTCCTCGGTGCCGTACTTCTCCTTGAACGCGTCGGGGTCGTCCTCACGCTCGCCCCTGCACTCCTGCGCGGCGTTCTCGAAGTCCGCGACATCCTCGTTCACCTCGTCGCGCGCCCTGCTGGACACACACTTGCCGAAGGCGTTGCGGCCCTTGCTCTCCTCGGTGCCCCAGGTGTCCTGGAACCCCTGCGGGTCGGCCTCACGATCGGCCCGGCACTCCTGGGCGGCGTTCTCGAGCTCGGCCTTCGTGTCGTCGGTCGTGCCGCGGATGCAGTTGCGCGTCGCGTGCTTGCCGTGGGTGGCCTTGAAGGCGCCCTTGTCCGCCTTCTTCTCGGCGTGGCACTGTTTCGCGGCGAGGTTCTTCGCGTGTTCTGTGCTGGTGGCGCTTCCCGCGCTGGCAAGCGAGGCGCTGACCAACGCAACGCTCAGGGTGGCGCCGGCGATGATCGCGATCTTTCTCAACGGTTGCCTCCTCATGGCTTGGCGTTTGCACTTATCCGTTGAGTAGACGGACTGGGAACAGGTTTGTCAGGGGCTAGTTCGGGACCTCGCAGCGCGACGCCTCGGTCGGGAGGCGCCGAGGAACGTGTGTCCGAGCTCTGGCTTCCCGCCTGAACAGGGCCGTTCGCGGTGCTGGAGGCTGGTGGGCTCGCCGGCTGGCCACCCTGCTGCGACGTGGACGGCGGCTCGCCCGGAGTCTCGGTAGAGCGGGCGCTGCCGGGGGACTGGACCCCGCCCGGTGTCCCCGACGTTCCCGCGGCCACGGCAGCGCCCGGAGGCGTCGGCCGGGAGGCTCCGGTGGTCGAGTAACCGCGATCGGGCGGACGGTCCCGTGCGTCGCGGTGCGCCTGTTCCGAATGCGCCGCCGGCCTTGTGGCCGGGCTGGCAGTGGCGCGTTCGGTTGCGTTCGCGCCGGGTCGCGGCGTCCCCGGGACCGGAGTGGCTGCCGACGCCGCAGGGGTGCCGGCCGCCTGGTGGTCGCCGGTCCGGAACGGCGACTTGATCCCGCCCGAGATTCCCACCGCCCCCGCCCCCAGCGCGACCACCGAGGCGATCGACGCCGCCTTCACGCCCATGCCGCCGAGGGCGGCGCCCGCGCCGGCGCCCGCCCCGCTCGCGCCTCCCTCGCCGAGGCCGCCCAGCAGCGAGGCGAGCAGGCTCGATGCCGCCGCCGGCGCGAGCGGCGGGAAGAGCACGGCGAGGTCGGCGCGGCGCGTGTCGATCGCCGCCTGGAAGTCGCGGCACGAAGGGCAAGCGCGCAGGTGCGCCCGCAGGCGGCGCCCGCGAAACACCCTGCCGTCACGCGAGGAGATCGCCCGGCGTGCCGCCTCGCACTCCAGGTCGCGCCCGAGCTCCATGGAGCGCAGGGATTCTCGCGCCTCGTAGACCAGCTGGCGGGCACCCGCCTCCGAGGTCTCCATGGCGGCGGCGATTTGGGAGTAGCTCAGGTCGCTCAGCTCTCGCATTACCAGCGCGCCGCGCTGGCGGCCGGGTAGCTCGCGCAGGTCCGCGACGAGTTGCCGCACTCGCTCGCGCTCCGCCACGCGAACGTCCGCGCCCGGCGCTGTCCCCTCCGGCAAGCGAACCGGATCCAGCGGCACGACGCGGCGGCGCAGCATCGATACGGCTTCGTTGTGGGCGATGCGGTAGAGCCACCCCCGCAGGGAGGTGCGCAGTTCGAGGTTCGGCAGGTGGCCCAGCGCGACCGCCATCGTGTTCTGCAGCGCGTCGTGGGCCTCATCGGGCTCGCCGAGGATGGCCCGGCAGTAGCGATAAAGCTCATGGTGATAGCGGGCGAACAGGGCCTCGAAAGCGCGCCACTCGCCGCGGGCCGCCATCCGGGCAAGTCGCTGCTCGCCCACCGTCCACATGGGACGCCGGAGCGCGGTAGGCCCATGTCCCGTAGCTGTCTCGCTCGAATACATCCCGAACATCCCGAGGTCGCAGATCGCGCGCCGGTCCCCTGGCGACCGACGCCCCGCTTCCCGAATGGAATCACACAATCAATCCCCTGGCTAGGCGAACAGCGAGTCGAGCGCCTCGCCGAACGCGCGCGTGTGGTAGTCGACGTCGGCCTCGGTCGTGTCCGGGCACATCAGCGCCATGTTGTGGAACGGCGTCATCAGGATGGCCCGGTTCAGGGCGTGGAGGTGGAGGAAGCGCTCGAGCTCGCGGTCGGTGGTGGCAGCGGCCTCCGCTCCGTTGCGCGGCGGCGTCTCCCTGAACCCGTACTCCACCCGGCAGCCCAGGCGCGTCGCGTGCCACGGCGCGTCGTGGACGGCGATCACGTCGTTTACGCCCGCCTCGAAGCGGGCGCCGAGGGCGATCATGCGCTCGAAGGCCTCGTCGGTCAGCACCCGCTCCAGGGTCGCCCGGGTGGCGGCGAGCGACAGGGCGTTGCCGGAGAGCGTGCCGCCGATACCGCCGACGTCGCTCGCCTCGAGGGTGCCCAGGTAGTCGCCGATGCGGTCGGCGACCTCGGCGCTCATTCCGTAGGCCGCCGCGGGGACGCCGCCCGCGATCGGCTTGCCGAGGGTGACGAAGTCCGGGTCGAGGTCCTGGGCCCGGGTGTAGCCGCCCGGCCCAGCGCAGATCGTGTGCGTCTCGTCGATCACGAGCAGCGTCCCGTGCTCGCGGGTGAGCGACCTCAGGGCGTCGTGGTAGCCGGGCTCGGGCAGGATGATCCCGATGTTCGTCATCGCCGGCTCGGCGAGAACGCAGGCGATATCGCCCTCGGCGAGGGCTGCGTCGAGGGCCTCGACGTCGTTCCACTCGATCGCCTTCGTGGTCTCCGCCAGATCGACCGGTGGGCCAACGTTGTCCGGCCGCGAGCGGGTCTCGCCGCCGACGGCGATCGCGAACGTCTCGTCGACCGTGCCGTGGTAGCACCAGGCGTAGACCAGGATCTTGGGCCTGCCGGTGATCGCCCGGGCGAGGCGGATCGTGAAGCGGTTGGCATCGGTGGCGGTGAGCGCGAACTGCCAGAACGGGAGGCCGAAGCGCCGGCCGAGCTCCTGACCCACCCATGCCGAATCCTCCGTCGGAAGCATCAGCGTCACGCCGCGCCTGGCCTGGGCGGCGATCGCCGCGGCGGTGGCCGGCGGCGAGTGGCCGGTCATCGCGCCGGTGTCGCCGAGGCAGAAGTCGACGTAGGAGTTCCCGTCCACGTCGGTGAAGCGCGCCCCCGACGCCTCCTCGACGAAGACGGGAAAGGCCCCGGCCCACTCCGTCATCCAGGGCATCGGGACGCCGGCCAGGAGCGATCGGCGCCCCTGCTCGAAGAGCTCGCGCGAGCGCGGATGCCGCTCGATGAAGCGCTCCTGCTCGGCGCGAAGGAGCTCCTGCAACCGTCCGCGATCGACCGCATTCGCCACCTGGCCAGCATATGGGCGGTCGGTGCTCCTCCATCATTGACGGTGATGAGCGCTCTGACGACACTGGCCGGCGAGAGCTACTGCTACCTGACCACCACGGGGCGGGTGAGCGGCGAGCCGCGCGAGATCGAGATCTGGTTCGGCCTCGAGGGCACGACGCTCTACATGCTCTCCGGCGGGCGCGATCGCTCCGACTGGGTGAGGAACCTGATGCGCGAGCCCCGAGTCAGCGTCCGCATCGCCGACCGGAGGTTCGACGGCAGGGCCCGAGTCGTGAGCGACGCCAACGAGGACGTCCGCGCGCGCGAGCTGCTCTTCGACAAGTACGCGGAGGGCTACAGCGGCGACCTCTCGGACTGGCGCGAGAGGTCACTGCCGATCGCCGTGGATCTCTAGTCCTCGCCAGTCAGCGAAGAGGTTTTGGTGGATTGGGGACGCTATAGCGTCCCTGAAATGCCAAACGCTTCGGGCTCCGCTCCGGCCGGCGCCTGCTCCGGGAGCATTCCGAGCTGGCGCATGAAGGTCAGAACGTCCCATTGCGCCCAGGCCTCGGCGATCTTCCCGTTTTCGTCGAAGCGGTCGATGCTGATGCCGTGGACCGGCTCGCCCTTCTCATGGGTCGGCTGCTGGCCCATGAACTCGTTCTCGAACGTGCCCTGGCCGCTCCAGCGGATCACCACCTTGTCGCCGGCGGCGAAGATGTCCTCGATCGTGAAGCTGAGGTCGGGGAACGCGGCTCGGTAGTTGGAGATCGCCTGCTTCACCCCGTCCAGTCCCCGCTCCCCCTGAATCGGGTCGTGATCGACGAAGTCGTCCGAGCAGATCTCGTCCAGGATCGCGAGTCGGCCCTCCCCGAATCCCTCCTCGATCACACGCCGTGACGCCTCGATGTTCGCCTGGCTCATGCCGACCTCCCGCAAGTAGCTCGCACGGCCGAGCCTACGCCCGGATGACCGCCATCGCAAGGATGGCGGTGGCTCTTGTCAGGAGAAGTGCTCGATGAGGCGGGCGGCGTACCAGTCCGGCCAGGGCTGGTCGGGTGACTGCTCGGCGTAGTCCTTGTCGAGCTTCACCAGCATGTAGGTGAGCTCGCTGCGCACCGGCTTGGACCCCAGCAGGTCGGGCAGCTCGGAGTGCTGCGTCAACCACTCGGAGTACCAGGAGGCCCAATCCGGGTCCTCGCCATCCGTGATCCGGTAGACGACGTGGTGGGTCTCGCCCACCTCGTGGAGCAGCTCGCTGATGCTCCTGGCGGTGTCGTTCATCCTCGCGCTTGACCCTACTGCGGCGCATGCGGCTCCGTCTTGCGCCGGCCTTAGCCTCGGCGTGCGATGGGCGAGATGATCGAGGGCATCGGAGCGCCCGAGCGCGAGCGGATCGCGGCGCTCCGCAAGGCCGGGACGTTCTTCTGGATCGATGTCTCGCTCCCCCAGACGAGTCGCGACCAGCTGGGGGAGGCGCTGGACATCCCGGCACACGCGCTCGATCGGCTGCTCGACTTCCGCCAGGACACCGCGCCCTCCCGCAAGTTCCATGCCGACGGCCAGCATGTCGTCTTCGCGTTCAGCTGCTTCCTGAAGCCCGGCGGGCCCGCTCACACGACCGAGCGCCCTCTGCGGCCCCTCGAGGCACACGTCTTGATCAGCGGGGAGTACCTGCTGACCGTGCACGAGGAGTCGCTGTCGCTGCCCAGGCTCCTCTCGCCCGATGAGCCCGAGGGGCGCAGCGAGCAGTACATCGTCTACGCGATCCTCGACGCGATGGTGACCACCGGCTTCGATGCGCTGAACGAGGCCGAGTTGACCCTCGAGAGCCAGCTGGTCATGTCAACCGACATGCGGGCATCCCGTGTGCGGATGGCCACGCTGAGGTCGATCAACTCGCGACTGTCGGGCATGAGGCGCAGGCTTGGCCCTCAGCGCGGCATCTTCGAGCGGATCAGCGTGGAGATCGGGCGGATCGAGGGCCTGGAGGCCGACAGCGAGCGCTACTTCGAGCGGATCTACTCGCAGCTCAATCGCCTGGTCGACGGCATCGATGCCGCCGGCGACGCGGTGGCCAAGCTCATCGACCTGCGGCTGAACGAGACGATCTACTGGCTGACGGTGGTGGCGACGATCTTCCTCCCGCTCACGTTCGTGACGGGATTCTTCGGCATGAACTTCACCTGGATGGTCGAACACATCGACACCCTCCTCGCCTTCCTCCTGCTCGGCATCGGAGCGAACATCGTCGGTGTCGTGCTGACGGTTCTACTGGTGCGGCGACGCGGGACCCCCATCGAGCCCGATAAACCTCAGGCACGGCAACTTCGACCAATGCAGGAGGCGGACTCATGAACGTAGGCATCGGACTTCCGTCTACGATCCCCGGCGTCGACCGCAATTCGTTGCTCACCTGGGCGCGGAAGGCGGACGAGCGAGGATTCTCGACGCTGGGCACGATCGACCGGATCGTGTACGGCAACTATGAGTCGCTCATCGCCCTTGCCGCGGCGGCGGCGGTGACGGAGCGAATCCGCCTCACCAGCGACATCCTCCTCGGTCCGCTCCGGGGCAACGGGGCGGTGCTGGCGAAGCAGGCCGCGACGATCGACTCGCTGTCGAACGGCCGCCTGACCCTGGGGATCGCCGTCGGCCTGCGCGAGGACGACTACGCGGCCACCGGGACGCCGTTCCACGAGCGCGGGCCGCTGTTCGACGCCCAGCTGGAGGAGATGAAGCGGATCTGGGCGGGCGAGGATCGCGGCATGGCCGGGCCGATCGGGCCACCACCCGCGCGCGAGGGAGGCCCGGAGCTGGTGATCGGCGGGAACGTGGCGGCCGTGATCCGCCGGGTCGTCGAGTACGGCGATGGTTGGACGATGGGCGGTGGCACCCCCGACCAGTTCGAGGAGATGTCCGCGAGGGTGAAGAAGGCCTGGTCGGAGGCGGGTCGCGAGGGCGACCCACGGCTGATCGCGCTGTGCTACTACGGCTTGGGCGACGGCGGGGAGGAGGCGGCCAGGGAGGACCTCGGCGACTACTACGCGTGGCTGGGTGAGGAGGTCGCCGGCCAGATCGTCGCGAGCGCGGCGACCGACGAGGACACGATCCGCGCCTACCGCGACGGCTTCGCCGAGGCCGGGGCCGACGAGCTCATCTGCTTCCCGACCTCGACGGACCCGGCGCAGGTGGACCTGCTGGCCGACGCGGTGCTGTAGAGATCGCGCCCGCACGAGGGCGCGTCGGTAGCCAGGACCCGGCCTCGGTCCGCGGGGGAGCCGCGGCCCGAGGGAGGGAGAAGAGGCAGGCAGGGAGCGGGGGCCGCGGATGCGGCCCGCGGCCCCCCGCGCTCCAGCGACGGAGCGCCCGCAACCGACAACCGTCGCCCCGCGTGCGCGCCGGGACAGTTGCGACCGCCGAGCGCAAGGAGAAGGAATCGTGAGAGCCCGACCGTTGCTCACCACGCTCGCCGTCGTTTCGTGCGTGGGCCTTGTCGTCGCCGGCATCGCGGGCGCGCGCGGCGCGGCCAAGACGAGGGTCACGATCAAGGGCTCGGACGGAGAGTTCCACGGCAAGATCTTCAGCGCGAAGCGGAAGTGCCTGGGTCACCGGAAGGTCAAGGTCTACAAGCTGAGGGGCAACGGCTACGACCCGGCTCACGACAAGAAGATCGCCGTGGACACATCGGACCGCGCCGGCGATCAGGGCGTCTGGTCGGTCGTCGATACCGGGGCCAGGCGCGGGAACTTTTACGCGCTCGCGAGGAAGTCGCCGCGCTGCAAGCGGGACTTCAGCAAGCCACTCACGCTGTAGCCGCTCGACCTAGCTTCAGCCGCAGCTGAAGTTCGCCGTCGCGACCTCGCCGCGGAGCACGGTCACGTGCCGCCGCTGGAGGACCTTCCCCTTGGGCGTCTCGCAGGTCATCGTCCAGGGCTCGGTGTGCCCCCGCGTGATCAGGTCGGGGCCGACCCTGTACTGGTCGAGATTCAGCGTGTAGCCGTTGCCCGGGACGGCCGTGTAGTTGACCACCCGCGCGACGTACGTCCCGGGGCGCGCCTGGTCGACGACGACGTTCTCCTTGTCGCCGAAGGAGCCGGTGGACTGACCGACACTCGTCAGCTTGCCGCCCTCCTTGCGGTAGACGTAGAGGTCGAGGTCGTCGGGCGTCGGCCAGTCGAGGCTGATCCGCAGCTGGTTTGCCGCGGGATCGGTGACCTGGAACTCGTGGGACGGTGCCGCTCGGCGCCGTGCCCTTGATGATCGAGTGATCGGCCGGGTTGGCCGCCGCGCGGGCCAGGGTGAGCATCGCCGCCCTCATGCCTTGCCGGCCTGGGGCGTCCCGGGCGTGCCGGTTCGCTGGTTCGGCGACGGACTTGCCAGGGAGCCCTTGCGGAGGTAGCCTCGCATGGCGTGAGGCGAGGAGAGATCGGATCATGAGCAGCTCCCGTCCGGTGGTGGCCGCGCCGCGGGGTCGAGGATTCCCGTGCTGCTTCATCGCCCCGCCCAACCTGCTCGCACGTATGGCCGAATCGGACAGCGCCGAGCGACGGGACGCGGCCATCCGGACGCTCGCGGCCTCGGCCTCGATCCGTACCACGCGCTCCCTCGTCGGCCAGGTGATGCGCGACCTGAACGTGGACGTGAGCGCCCTGACGTTCATCGCGCCACCCGCCGGTGAGCGGAGGACCGTCTACGACGTCGAGCACGGCGGCCGAGACTCGCTTCCCGGGCGCAAGGTCCGAGGCGAGGGTGATCCCCCGTCGGACGACGATGCCGTCAACGAGGCCTACGACGGGGCGGACAACGTCTATGACTTCTATAAGGACGTCCTCGGTCGCGACAGCATCGACGGCCAGGGGCTCGAGCTGGTCTCGTCGGTCCACTACGGGGCCGGCTTCGACAACGCCTTCTGGAACGGTGCCCAGATGGTCTATGGAGACGGAAGCGGACACCTCTTCGTCGAGGGCGGGCTGACGAAGGCCGTCGACGTCATCGGCCATGAGATGACCCACGGCGTGACCCAACACACGGCCGGGCTTCGGTACGGCAGCCAGCCCGGAGCGCTCAACGAGTCGATCTCCGACGTCTTCGGCGCGCTGGTGAAGCAGTACACGTTGCGCCAGAGCGCCGAGGAGGCGGACTGGTTGATCGGCGAGGGAACGCTGGTCCCCGAGCTCGGGAAGGCGCTGCGGTCGATGAAGGAGCCGGGGACGGCATACGACGGCGATCCGCAGCCGGCTCACATGAGCGATTACGTTGACCTCCCCGACGACAACGACCCCAAGAACGACAACGGCGGCGTTCACATCAACTCCGGGATCCCCAATCGGGCCTTCTACCTGGCTGCCACGGCGCTGTCGGGAAATGCGTGGGAGGGCGCCGGGCGCATCTGGTACGCGGCCCTGACCCAGCGGCTGCAAGCGGATTCCGACTTCAACGCCGCGGCCACGGCCACGGTCGAGGCCGCGGGTCAACTGTTCGATACCGCGGCCGAGGAGGCGGTCCAGAAGGCCTGGCAGGAGGTCGGAGTCCTGGGGTGACCCCGGTGCCCCGCTCGCTGAGATGAAGCTCTCGGTCGTTCGGGGCGGGGGCTTGGCGGGAATGGTGAAGAGGACGGAGCTCGCCTCGGACGCCCTGTCGGCGGAGGACGCGGACACCCTGCACCGGAAGGTCGAGGAGGCGGGGCTGCTCGAATCGCACGAGGAGCCTCGGGCCGAGCCCGCCCACGCGGATGAGCTGACCTACGAGGTGACGATCGAGCAGGAGGGGCGGCACCGAACGGTCCGCGCGACCGAGAGCGCGATGCCGGAGGCCGTTCGCGCGCTCGTGGAATGGGCGGACTCCGTGCCCGAGGGCAAGACGACGATCCAGCCTCCCGGGGGCGGGCGGCGGGGCGCGGCCGGCGCGGCCTAGCGCCGGAACGAACCGGGCCTCAGCCCAGACGGAAAGCTAGCTTCGCTGCTTGCGGATGGCGACCTCATAGAGCCCGACGTCCGTCCGGCTCATGCCCTCCTGCGGACCGGACGGCGACATCGCGTTGAGCGCCTCGTGGCCGCGGTTCAGATCCTCCTCAGTCTCGAACAGGGTGATGCCGACGGTCTTTCCGGTCGCGCGATCGACGAGCATCCAGACTTCCTTCGCGCCCTCCAGCCCCTCGGGCGGCGAATCGAAGCCCTGGTCGATCTCGCTGCGCGTCGCGTCGATGGCCTCGTCGACCTTGTCCGGATCGGCTCCCTCGAACATCGCAATTCGTGCGTGCATCAAAACCTCCCGTCTGAGTCGTCAGGGCTGGGACGACTCTAGCCGCTGAAGGACTCTTGTCAAAGCCGTTCGGTGCGCATGCTTGACCCACGATTGCTCCAGGCGTAGGGTGCGCGGAAGGTGCACCTTTGGGTTTAGTGGACCACTAGTGAGTCGATGAGGTGCCGGGCCTGCCGGGCGGATAACAGCGCTGGGCGCCGCTTCTGCGCACAATGCGGCACCCCGCTCGGGTTGCTCTGCCCGCGCTGCGGCGCCGAGAACGATTCGAGCGACCGCTTTTGTGGTTCCTGTGGCGCCACCTTGACCGCCGACGTCGGCGCAAGTCGAGCTCCAACCGGGGGGTCGGAGCGGCGGTTCGTATCCGTCCTCTTCGCCGACCTGGTCGGGTTCACCGCCCACTCCGAGCATCGTGATCCGGAGGACGTCCGACAGCTGCTCAGTCGCTACTTCGATCGATCCCGATCGCTGATCGAGGGGCTCGGGGGGACGGTCGAGAAGTTCATCGGCGATGCGCTCATGGCGGTGTGGGGGACGCCCGTGGCGCGGGAGGACGACGCCGAGCGGGCGGTTCGTGGCGGGCTCGCCGTGACCCGCGCCGTCGCCGCCCTCGGCGAGGACGTCGGCTTGCCGGAGCTCCGGGCCCGCGGGGGCGTGGTCACCGGCCTGGCCGCCGTGGAGGTCGGCAGCGAGGGGGAGGGGATGGTCCTCGGCGACACGGTGAACACCGCCTCGCGCCTGCAGGGCTTCGCCGCACCGGGAGAGGTGCTCGTCGACGACGCCACTCGGCGTGCCAGCGAGGCGGCGATCACCTACGAGGACACCGGCGAGCACTCGGTCAAGGGTCGAGAGCAGCCGGTTCGGGCTTGGCGCGCGCTGAGTGTGGTCGCCGGCCGCCGGGGAGTTGGGAGACTCGTCGGGCTCGAGGCCCCGTTCACCGGTCGCGAGCGTGAGCTCGAGCACGTCATCTCGGTCTGGGAGGACACGGCCGAGCAGGGTCGCGCCGGACTGGTGTGCGTCATAGGCGAGGCGGGGATGGGCAAGTCACGGCTTCTCTGGGAGTTCAAGAAGCACATCGACGGCCTCGATCGGGTCGTCCTGTGGCACCAGGGGCGCTCCCTGCCCTACGGCGAGGGCGTCGCCTATTGGGCGCTAGCGGAGATGATCCGCGCTCGGCTGGGGATCCTCGAGGAGGAGGACCCGGAACGGGCGCGGGGCCGGCTCAACGCCGCGGTTCTCGAGCACCTCCACGACGAGCGTGAGCGCCTGCTGGTCGAGCCACGGCTCGCGCACCTTCTGGGGCTCGAGGAGAGGGACGCGCCCGATCGCGCCGACCTCTTCTCCGGCTGGCGGCTCTTCCTCGAGCGGCTGGCGACGCAGGACCCCGTGATCCTCGTGTTCGAGGACCTTCAGTGGGCGGATTCGGGCCTCCTCGACTTCATCGAGTACCTCCTCGAATGGTCGGCCGACTTCCCGGTTTTCATCCTCGCGCTCGGCCGTCCGGAGCTCGAGGCCATGCGGCCGAAATGGCCGTCCGTGCGCCTCGATCCCCTGCCCAGGGAGACGATGCTCGAGCTTCTCGTCGGGCTCGTCCCCGGGCTGCCGGAGGAGCTCGCCGAGCCGATCGGCGGCCGTGCCGAGGGCGTGCCGCTGTACGCAGTCGAGACCGTGCGGATGCTCCTCGACCGTGGCGTGCTCGCCCAGGAGGGAGCGCGCTACGTCGTCGCCGGGCAGGTCGAGGAGCTGGCGGTTCCGGAGAGCCTTCACGCCCTCCTGGCCGCAAGGCTGGACGGCCTCGAGCCGGCGGAGCGAGCGCTGGTTCAGGACGCCGCGGTCCTCGGCAAGTCGTTTACCGCCGCGGGCCTGGCGGCGCTGGGCGAGCGCTCGATCGACGAGGCAGAGGGGCTGCTCGACGGCCTGGTCGCCAGGCAGGTCGTGGCGTTCAACGACGACGAGCTCTCGGCGGAGCGCGGGCAGCACGGGTTCCTTCAGGAGCTCCTGCGGACGGTCGCGTACAGCACCCTCTCGCGCCGCGACCGCAAGGCCCGTCACCTGGCGGCCGCCCGTTACCTCACGGCGACCAGGGGAGGCGAGACGGACGAGATCGCGGAGGTGGTCGCCTCCCACTACCTCAATGCCGTGCGGGCGGACCCCGAGGCGCCGGACTCGCCGGCGATCAAGAGGTCGGCGCGCGAGATGCTGGCAGCGGCTGGGCGACGGGCGGCGTCGCTGGCCCTCGGCGAGGAGGCGGAACGGATCTTCGACAAGGCGACCGAGCTCGCTGAGGACGAGGCCACGCGGGCCGAGCTGCTCGAGCAGTCGGGTCGGGCGGCGTGGCTGGCGGGAGACGCCGACGCGGCCTGCCGGCGGCTCAACGAGGCGATCGAGATATTCAGCGCTGACGGGCGCACGGACGCGGCGGCGCGGGCGACGGCCGCGGTCGCCGACGTCCTGGCGATGACGGGCCGGGTGGACGAGGCGCTGCCCCTGGCCGAGCGGGCCAACGAGAGCCTCAGCCCGGGGACCCGGCGCGCCGTCGTGGCGGCGCAGCTCGCGAAGCTTTACATGTTCCGCATGGAGCTGGAGGAGGCGATCCATGCCAGCGACGAGGCGCTTGCCATGGCGGAGCCGGAACAGCACTGGGAGACGATCGCCGACGCGCTCATCACACGGGGGACGGTGCGCTCCTGGCAGCAGCGGCACGAGGAGGGCAACGTCCTGATCGTCGGCGGGCTCGAGCTCGCGCTGCGCCATGATCTGCCGCTGATCGCGATCCGCGCGCACAACAACCTCGGCGCCGTCGCCTGGGCCCGCGATCGCACGCGGGAGTCGCTCTCCCACTGCGAGCAGGCGCTGGAGCTGACCCGGGCCCGGGGCGACCGCGTGTGGGAGCGGCAGCTGTTGGGATCGAAGGTCAACTCGCTCGCGGCCCTCGGCCGCTGGGACGAGGCGATCACCCTCGCCGGCACCCTCGGCATCGATCGAATCGACGAGCGCGCCATCTTCTACCTCAGCGATGCACTGGTCGGAATCTCCAGAATCCAGGCCGCGCGCGCCGACCGCCTCGCGCTCGAGAACACCATGAAGGTCGTGGATCTGGGCCTCGAGAGCACGGACACGCAGGTGCGAAACAGCTGCGCCACCGCGAAGGCGACGGCGGTCCAGGCGCTGGGGCGGCCTGCCGAGGCGCTCGAGCTGGCCCGCTCCGTGCTCGGGGGCCAGGATCCGGGGGCCCGACGGTACGCGTTCGCCGAGGCATGTCTGGCGGCGTGGCGCATGGACGCCGAGTTGGAGCTGGGCGAGCTGATCCGCTCCGTCGACGATCTGCCCGCGAGCGAGGCCATCCCCTCACTGCGCGCCCAGGCGGATCGATTCGCCGGCCTGTTCGCGGCGCGCCGCGGTGACGAATCGACGATGACCAGGAGGCTGCGTCGGGCGGCGGACGCCTTTCGCCAGCTCGGCTATCCCTTCGAGCTGGCGCAGGTTCTCCTCGAGCACGGGGAGATACTGCGCGACCGAGACGCCGACCGCGCCGCCGAGCGGCTGCTCTCCGAGGCGGGAGCAACGTTCAGCGAACTGCGCGCGGATCCGTGGCTCGAGCGAGTGGCGAAGGCCCGTCGACGGGGCCCGAGCGGTGCGCCGGCGGCGAACCGCGTGGGGAACCGCGGGATCGACTGACGGACCGCACGACCGGCCGGTCAGTCACCCTCGATGCGGCGCCGAAACGACTCCGCCGGCTCGACGGTCGCGCCCGCGAGCCGGGCGCGGTCGGCGAGCCAGCGATCCGAGGTGACGACCCGCACGCCGACCGGGTCGTCGTCGGCCTGGAGGCGGCGCGCGATCTCGTCGTCGGCCGAGTTCGGCCGCGGCCGTGGGGCGTGGGCGACCTCGATCACGGTCGAGCGGATCGGCGGGCGCGGCGGCTGCTCGAAGACGACCGTGACGTCATCGCCGCTCTCGGCGACCCACCGCTCGAGCGTGTCCACGAGCCGCACCATCGCGCCGTGGCGGTCCTTCCACCAGTTGTCGGGCCGCGTCCCGATCACGTTCATGCCGTCGACGAGGTAGCGCATCCGTGCGTTCTACCGCAGCGTGCCGGGCTCGGCCGTGGGCACCGGGAGGCTTGCGCAGAATGCAGATGGACTTTGGCCGTGCGCGTCCACGTCTACCGCAAGAAGCGCGCGTTCAGCCTCCATCGCCTTCGCCTCCAGGCCAAATGGCTCCGCGGTCGGCGAGTCGAGTCCCGCCAGGACCCCGATCACGGCGGTCAGCATCAAGGTCACCAGCCTCGGCGCGCGGTGATGAAGATCCCGACGAGCACGAGGGCGACCACGGCCCACAGGATCAGGATGGTGGAGGAGGACGGAGTTCACCGGGCCGGAGCAACCCTAATCGGAACCATCGGCGGCGCCGCTAGGAGGTAGGCTCGCGGGTACTCATGGACAGCGAGCAGGAGAGACTCTAGAACGTCCTCGTCGGCGATCGCGAGCGGTGGCAGGACGGCCCGCCGCACGAGCTGTTCAAACGCATGCGCTCCGAGTGCCCCGTTCACTGGTCGGAGCGGATCACGGAGTACCCGGAGGAGGACGGGTTCTGGTCGGTCACGACCGCCGACGACATCCACGATGTCAGCCACGACTGGCAGACCTACTCGTCCGAGGGTGGCGTTACGGCGTTGACCAACGCGATCATGCCCGCCGAGCTCATTCGGGCGATGTTCATCGGCATGGACCCGCCCAAGCACGACCGGCTGAAGATGCTCTTCCAGCGCGGGTTCACGCCCAAGCGCATCGCCGAGCACGAGGACGCGATCCGGGCGATCACCGTCGGCGTGCTGGACCGACTGGACGGCCGCGAGGAGTGCGAGCTGGTCATGGAGGTCGCCCAGCCGGTCGTCTCCCGCGTGATCGGCAGCTTCATGGGAATCCCGCCGGAGGACGACGAGATCTGGGCGCGGCTGATGAACGCGACCCTGGGGGCCGGAGATCCGGACCTGAACCCGGAGGGCGTCGAGTTCGTGATGGAGCGCGAGGTGCCGGAGATATTCGAGCGCTGCCGGCGGCTGATCGCGGAGCGGCGCGAGCGACCCACCGACGACCTGACCAGCGTCCTCGTCCACGCCGAGATCGACGGCGAGCGCCTCGAGGAGCACGAGATCGTGATGGGGTTCTTCCTGCTCGTCGCCGCCGGCAACGACAGCACCAAGGCCACGTATTCGAGCGGCATGCGGGCGCTGCTCGAGAACCCCGACCAGCGCCGGCTCCTGCTCGATGACCCGTCGCTGATCCCGAGCGCGGTCGAGGAGTCGCTGCGCATGTTCCCGGCCTTCGCCCACTTCCGCCGCACCGCGAATCGCGACGTCGAGCTGAACGGCCAGACGATCCGCGAGGGCGAGAAGGTCGTCATGTGGTACGTGTCATCGAACCGCGACGAGACGCGCTACGACGATCCGGATCGCTTCGACGTCACCCGGAACCCGGAGCACCAGGCGTTCGGCGCGGGGGGCCGACACTTCTGCCTGGGCACGGCGCTCGCCAGGCTCGAGCTCCGCATCCTGTTCGAGGAAACGCTTGCCCGCTTCCCGCGAATGGAGCTGGCGGGCCGCCCCGAGCAGGTCGAGTCGCCGTTCGTGAACCAGCTGAAGGCGCTGCCGGTCCGGCTGAACGCCTAGCCGCGCGACCTAGCGATGCGCTCGTAGCCAGCTCGCCCGGACGTTGCCCGAGCGGATCCGCTGCGGATGATCGCCGACCTTCACGCGGGCGATCTCCTTGCGCTTGCGGTAGTTGATCACCGAGATCCGGTCGCTGCCGCTCCACGAGACGTAGCAGTTGCGGCCATTGCGGCTGGTGGTCGACCAGTAGGGCTTGATCCCGCCATGGATGATCTTGCGCTTGAGCGACCTGCGGGAGACGATCGCGGCGTAGTCGTCCATCGTGCCCGCGACGCAGAGTCGGGTGCCTTTGCCGTTCATCGCGATGCCGTGGTGGGCGGAGTCGAGCAGGTACTGCTCGCGGGGCACGTCGGTACGGATGGGGAGGGGCACGACCCTTCGCACGCGGTTCCTGTCGAGGTTGTATTCGACGAAGCCGTGGAAGAAGGAGACCTGGAAGTAGACCCAGTGCTCGTGCGGCGCGAGCGCCATGGGCCGGACCGCTGAGCTCATGTCCGGATAGCCCGCCTGCTCGAGCTTCTTGCCCATGTCGATCTTCTTCAGCACCTTGAAGGTCTTCGCGTTGACGATCTCGAACCACCGCTCGCCCTTGGTCGAGTCCATCGACGGGTCGTCGCTCGGCGTGTACACGCGGCCGATGCTGGCGTGGTAGATCAATGAGCCGTCCCTGGAGTAGGTGTTCTCGTGGGGCGAGTCGCCGGAGGGGAACTCGCCGAGCTCCCTACCGGTCCTGGTGTCCAGCACGTGGACGACGTTCGCAGTCGAGTCCGAGACGGCGACCTGTTTGCCGTCCGGCGAGAGGCCCATGTGATCGGAGCGGTAGCCGTCCATGGGGAAGCGCCACGCGATCTTCCCCGTCTTGAGATTGATGCCGACGACGTCCGCCAGGCTCGGGCGGGAGACGATGAGGAGCCGCCCGTCCGGTGTCGAGTACATGTCGTCGACGAACTGGTCGTGGCCCTCGCCCACGAGCTGGCGGATGGCGAGGAAGTAGCCCAGCCTGTCCGGGTGCGTGTAGATGTCCAGCAGGCGCTGTTGGAGGTCGGGGACGATGTTGATGCGCGCCACCCGCTCATAGCCGGCCTTCGGATAGATCACATCCGCGGTGCCGTCCCAGTTGTTGCCGACGAAGACGACATGGCGGACGCCGCCCTTCGCGGCCGAGTTGGACGCAGGCAGAAGGAGCGCCACCGCGAGCGCGGCGATGGCGAGCGCGACCGCCCTCCGTGACCTCAGCATCGATCCAGCTCTCCTGTGTGCACCGCTTCCCCGAGCGGGGGTCGAGACGCCAGGGACGATAGGGACGCCGGCGCGGTCTTGCGCCGGTTCAAACCCCCGACGGTGAGCGCCGGCCGGGCGTTGCGTCCAGGAAGACCTCGGTGACGTCAGGGACCACCTCGCGCAGGCGCTCTTCGATCTCCGTGGACACCCTTTCGATCCGATCGGCGTCGATGTCGTCGCGAAGGTCTACTCGCGCCGCTACCAGCAGGGCGTTGGGCCCGAGGACCATGGTCAGCAGCTCCTCGACCTCGACGACCTCGTCGTAGTCCTCGATCGTCCTCTCGACCGCCTCCCGCTCCTCGGGCAGCGCCGCCGAGCCGATGAGCAGGTGCTTGGCGTCGCGGCCCATCCAGAACGCCACCGACACCAGCAGCAGGCCGATCAGCACGGAGGCCGTCGGATCCCAGAAGGTCAGGCCGGTGAGCTCGTTGAGCGCGATGCCCACCGTGGCGAGGGCGATGCCGATGAGCGCCGCCGTGTCCTCGAACAGCACCATCTTCACGTTCGGGTCGCGGCTCTCGCGAGCGTACCTCAGCAGCGGCTTGCCCGCCTCGCGCGCCTCCCCGCGCGTCTGGCGGTAGGCCCGCACCCACGAGATCCCCTCGGCCGCAAGCGAGACGGCGAGCACCACGTAGGCGACCAGGAACCCCTCTGTCTCACCGCCACCCGTGGCCAGCTCGATGCCCCCGAATCCGATCGCGAAGATCGCGCCCGCGAGGAACATCCCGACGGCCGCCATGAACGTCCACAGGTAGCGCTCCTGGCCGAAGCCGAACGGTCGCGCCGGGGTCGGCTCGCGCTTGCCGAGCTGGATCGAGGCGAGCAGGAAGGCCTGGTTGGTCGTGTCGGCCAGGGAATGCGCGGCCTCGGCGAACATCGCGGCGGATCCGCTCAAGAGGCCACCTCCCAGCTTGGCGATCGCGATCAGGCCGTTCGCCGCCAGCGCGATGAGCACGGTCCTGCGGCTCTCTCCGGCGTCGCGGACTCGCGCGAGGCTCCGGCGGCTCACCGGTCGAGCGCGCGTCCCCTCTCCCTGGCGCCCCTCCTCCTGGGCGCGCCCCCCGGTGGCCGTTGCCGCCCCGTCTCCCATGCGCTTCCCCTACCCGTCCGGAGAGCCCACACCGCATTCATACGCGGCGAAATTCACGTCGCCGGGCCTTGCTGCAAATAGGGAGAAGCGTGAATGGGAGCGCCCCCGCCCGCCGGTCGTCGCTGCGCCGTCGCCGCGGGCGCCTGACCACCCTGCTCGAGGCGCTCTCGTCGGACTCCCGCCACGAGAGCCGGTGGGCTCGCAGGGCAGAGCGCGAGGAGCGGGCGCGGCGGCTCGAGCTTCTCTTGGCCGGCTCCGGCATCCGGTTGATGAACGATCGGCGCGTGCCCGGCGCGCGGGGCGACCGTCGACCACCTCGCCGTCGGTCCCCGGGGGGTGACCGTGATCCACGCCGCGCACGAGAGCGGCAGGGCGCGGGTGGAGGACGGCCGGCTGCTCGTCGGCGACGACGATCGCACGACGCTCGTCAACGACGTCCTCCGACAGGTCGAGGTGATTCGCCTCGGCCTCGCGGCACACCCGAACCGTCCGGTGACCGGCCGCGCCACAGACCTCGACGCCATGCGCGCCGCGGCGGCGCACATCGCCGCCCGCCTTCGCGACGAGGTCCGCGAGGGCGCGACGGTCACCGCGGCGGGCTGAACTACGGCCGAGTAGGAGAGGGCACACACCCGCGCTCCCATTCGAGAGCTTTTGGGATTTGGACGTCGCTATAGCGTCCTCAAAACCGCGAAGCTGTCAGGCCGGGCGATTAGAGGCTGTCGAGCACCTCCTGGGCCGCACGCTTGCCCGAGCGGACGGCGCCGTCCATGTAGCCGTTCCAGAAGGTCGAGGTCTCGGTTCCCGCCCAGTGGATGTTCCCGACGGGCTCGCGGATGGCGAGCCCGTACTCGGTGAGGGTCCCCGGGCCGGCGATCGCCACGGGGCAGCCGCGGGTCCAGGTCTTCTGCGACCAGTTGGTCTCGAAGTAGTCGCGGGGGTGGGCGGCCTTCGGCCCGAAGTACTTCCGGAAGTTCGCGAGCACGGCGGCGCGCCGATCGGCCTTCGACATCGAGGCGAATGACCGCGCCTCGTCGCCGCCGATGAAGCCGAACACGACGCCCTTCGAGCCGTCGCGCGGGGAGTCGTCGAACGTCGTGTTGGCCGGGCCGTCGAAGGAGACCACGCTGCCGTTCAAGCCCGCGTCGCGCCAGAAGGGCTTGTCGTAGACCGCGGTCGCCTTGATCAGCGTGCCCTGCGGCAGGCGCTGGGTGAGCTGGTCCCGCGTGGCGGGGAGCCTGGGGTGATAGGCGATGCGGGCGGCGAGGGTCGGGGGCACCGCCACGATCACCCGCTTGGCGTGCACGTCGAGCGTTCGGGTGTGGACGGTGACCCGGCCGTCGTGCTGGGCGATCCCGCGGACCGGCGCCGCCAGGATCACCCGGTCGCCCAGGTCGCGGGCCATCTTCAGGCACAGTCGCTGGGCGCCGCCCTCCAGGCGCCACATCTGCGCGCCGTTTCGGGTGTTGAAGTTGCGCTCGAAGGTGCCCGGGTTGT
Organism: Actinomycetota bacterium; assembly: GCA_046728915.1. Classification (GTDB taxonomy): domain Bacteria; phylum Actinomycetota; class Thermoleophilia; order Solirubrobacterales; family 70-9; genus AC-56. The sequence continues at coordinate 20,883 of JBKPFQ010000100.1, forward strand.
CCTCGTTTCCCGAGGCGGCGACGTAGAAGAGGACAAAGAGGAGCGAGAGGTCCGACGGCTCAGAGCCGAAGATCGGGCGGGTGGCGATCGAGACGAGCTCGATGAAGGCCTCGTTGTCGCTGTTGTCCCGCAGCCAGGTCGCCAGCGTCTGGCGATCCCACTCGTCGGCGTTCGGCGACTGCCACGGCGCGTCGACCGGCACGTCGGTCGACATCCGGTCGATGGCCACCACGGCGCGAGCGAGGTCGGGCAGGATTGTCGGATCGGGCGGCGCGGAGCCGGTCGGGCCCGTGTCGCTGTAGGTGCTTCGCTTGCCGGCGGGATCCACGTACACGTTGTCGCCGTCGTTGAAGGTGTCGAACTTGCCGATCCCGAGCTCCTTGGCGAGGGCGAGGATGTAGTCCTGCGTCGGGCCCACGAACGTCGCTCCACGCTCCGAGATCTCTCCACGACCGATCTCCTTGTTGAGGGCGCGGCCGCCCACGCGGTCCCGGGCCTCCAGGACGATCACGGACTTCCCGGCGCGGCGCAGCTCGCGCGCCGCCACAAGACCCGCGAAGCCCGCACCCACCACGGCCACGTCGCAGCGTCGACGGCGGCCGCGGCCTCG
>JBKPFQ010000101.1:0-4258 GCA_046728915.1 Actinomycetota bacterium
GTGCGATGGCGCGCTTCATCGGAATCAATCACGTTGCGCTCGAAGTCGGTGACGTCGAGGAGGCGCTCGCCTGGTACGGGCGCTTCTTCGAGTTCGAGCTGCGCGGCCGGGCTGGCGCTTCGATGGCCTTCATCGACATGGGCGATCAGTTCATCGCGCTCGCAGCCGGGCGAACCCAACCTGCGGACCGAGCACGGCACTTCGGGCTCGTCGTCGATGACAAGGAGGGCGTTCGCGCAGCGCTCAAGGAGGCTGGCGTCGGCGTGCAAGCAAGTGGCTCACTCGACTTCTTGGATCCCTGGGGTAACCACCTACAGGTCGTCGACTACCGCGATATCCAATTCACCAAGGCGCCATCCGTATTTCGCGCGATGGGCATCGACCCGCTCCCGAAGACTGCTGCAGCGCGCGAGGAGCTCCGCAACAAGGGCGTTACCGACTAGAACCAGCACGCCCGGTTGGTAGGTGGTCGCGAGCCTGCGAACGGACAGGTCAGCACGCGGCCGTGGGGGTTAGGCGGGCCGTCGTCGCCGTTTCCGGGCCTCGGATGCTGCGATCATGCGCGGGTGCCGCGGCTCAGCGCGAAGGAGCGTGCGCAGCTTCCCGACCGTGCCTTTGCATACATCGATTCGCGCGGCCGACGTCGCCTGCCGATCCACGACGCGGCGCACGTTCGGAATGCCCTCGCGCGGTTCAGCCAGGTGGCTTTCGAGAACGAGGGAGCGCGGGACCGGGCGCGCACCCGCCTCCTGAGGGCGGCGAAGAAGCACGGGATCATGCCGATCGGCTTCGTCAATGCGCAGCTGCAACCGAAGCAGAGATTGCCAACAGGCCATGTCACGTTCTTGCTGACCGATCTCGAGGGCTCAACCGAACTGCTTGGACGGCTCGACGATCAATACGCACCCTTGCTCGCAGATGTACGCCGTCTCGTGCGCGGCGCGGTGCGCTCTGCCGGGGGTCACGTGGTGTCCGCGCGCGGGGACGATGTCTTCGCGGTGTTCGAACACGCCCCGGCGGCGCTCGAGGCTGCACTGGCGATCCAGCGGGCGATCCACGCCGGCGCGTGGCCCGCTGGGATCGACGTGCGGCTGCGAATCGGCTTGCATCGCGGTCGTCCCGCCCTCACCGATGAGGGCTACGTGGGGCTCTCAGTGCACGCCGCCGCACGCATCTGCTTTGCGGGCCACGGTGGCCAGATCGTAGTGTCCGCAGCCGTGCGCGCGGCGGTCGTCGACTCGCTCGCAGACGGCCCCAGCCTGAGCAGCCTCGGCGCCTGGCGATTCCGCGGTTTACCCGAGCCGATGGAGCTGTTCCAAGTGGACGTTGCTGACCTGCCCTCTGACTTCCCGCCGCCGAGATCGGCCGCGCCAGCGTAGTAGCGGCTGACGGCGAGGTCGCGGGCCGCCCCTACAGAGGGCAACGGCCTCGAATGATTGCCAGATGGACCGCGAGGTCGTCGTTTCTTACATGCGGCTCCGGTCCTGCGTCTGCCGACCAGCCTCACGGGACGGTGTAGGTTCGCCTTACCAGCGACCCAAAAGGAGGGTTCATGCACGCACGCGTAGTCAGGTTCGCAGACGTCGATCCCGATCACATGGCCGAGCGCTTGGCCGAGGCCGAGGCCCGCGAGGGACCGCCCGTGGACATTCCCGCCAAGGGGGTCCAGATTCTCCACGACGCTGACCAACGGACCGCGATCGTGATCCAGCTCTTCGAGACGGCGGACGACATGGCGGCGGCGGAGGCCGCACTCGACGCGATGGATCCGGCGGACACACCGGGAACGCGCGCCTCGGTTGACCGCTGCGAGATCAAGGCCGAGCTGAGTCCGAGCTGAGGCACCAAGCCGGTAGGGTCGGGCGCGACATGATCTATCGCATCGTGCCGAACCTGAAGGTCTCCGACGCAGGCGCGGGTCACGACTTCTACATCGACTTCCTCGGCCTCGAGAAACAGTTCGACCTCGGTTGGGTCGCGAGCTTCCGCTCACCCGAGAACCGCTCGATCCAGGTCAGCCTCGTGTCCGGTGATGCCTCCGCGCCCGAGGACTCGGCGATCAGCGTGGCCGTCGACGACGTCGATGCGGCCTACACAGAGGCTCGCCGGCGCGGCTACGAGATCGTCCACCCGCTGACCGAAGAGCCGTGGGGCCCTCGGCGCTTCTTCGTCCGCGACCCGAACGGCGTCGTCGTCAACGTGGTCGGTCACCCCGACTGACTCGCCAGCGGCGGTCGTGCCGCTGCCCGAACCCCGCGCGGCACTCCGCCTGCATATCGGCACCTTGACTAGATGGTGAGCACGATCTTGCCGCGCGCCCGTCCGTATTGGAGTCGCTCGTGGGCGTCGCCGGCCCGAGCGAGGCGGATCGCCTCGATCACAATCCTGAGCCTGCCCTGGTCGACGAGGGCAGCGAGTGATTCGAGGCTGGCCGCGTCGGGCTCGACGAGCGGGCCTGTGGCGCGTTTCGACTGCCGGTCAGCCGCCGCGGCCACGACATCGCTTACGTCCGCGGGGACCTCGATCAGCAGGCCACCCTCCCGCAGCGTTTGGAGCGAGCGCAGGCCGTACTCGTCGCCGCCGACCAGGTCCAGGACGACATCCACATCGGCGACCACCTCCTCGAAGGGCTGGGCCGTGTAGTCGATCGGCTCATCGACCCCGAGGTCACGTAGAAAGTCGTGCTTCTCGGCGCGGGCGGTGCCGATCACGTAAGCGCCGCGGGCCTTCGCGATCTGGACCGCCAGGTGACCGACCCCGCCGGCCGCCGCGTGGATGAGGACGCGGTCGCCGTCTCCGACGCCGGCGGTGTCGACGAGGGTCTGCCACGCGGTGAGGCCGGCAAGCGGCAGACCGCCGGCCTGCTGGTCGTCGAGGCCGTCGGGGGTGCGGGCGAAGTGGCGCGACGGCGCGGTGACGTACTCGGCGTAAGCTCGCGCCAGGCGAGGAAACCAGGGCATGCCGAAGACGCGGTCACCAGGCGCGAAGCGGGTCACCCCGTAGGCGACCGCCTCGACGGTGCCGGCGACGTCCCAGCCCAGGATCAGCGGCGGCTCGCCCATCAGGTCGGGAAGCCAGGGCTCCTCACGGACCTGCCAGTCCACTGGATTGACTCCCGCCGCCGCGACCCGGACCAGGATCTCGGTCGGGGCGGGCTCCGGACGGCCCGTCTCCCGCAGCTCGAGGACATCGGGCCCGCCGTGCTCGCGCATCACGATCGCCTTCACGAGATCAGTATCCCGACAACGAGAGCTGCGTCGCGGGCGGCGTCTCAATACGCTTTGCGTGCGCGGCAGCAGAGACGGGAGGTGCGAGATGAGTCGTGATCCAGGGTGGCCGCCATGAGCGCGGACTTCACGCCACTCACGGGACAATGCATGTGCGGTTCCGTGAGGATCTCCACCGCCGAGCCGTTCCTCGGGGCTCTCTACTGCCACTGCAGGCGGTGCCAGCGTCGTTCCGGTACCACCCGTTCGATGACGGCTCTTTGTCCGCCGGGCGCATTCGCGGTCACCGCCGGGGAGGACAAGGTTCGGGTGTGGGATCCCGGGGATGGCTGGATCAAGGCGTTTTGCGTGGAGTGCGGCAGCCACACGCACACCATCAGCCCCGATGATCCGACGCTGGTGGCGATCCGCCTGGGCTGCCTGGATCAAGATCCCGGCATCCGTCCTCAGGCGCACCAGTTCGTGGCGTACGCGTCGCCGCTTGAACCCATTCCCGATGACGGATTGCCGCGCTTTCCCGAGCGGCTCGGAACGACCGAGCCGCTCTAGTGGACAATCCTCAGATCGCCGACCGCCTGGAGGCGTTCGCGACGATGCTCGAGCTCATCGACGCGAACCCCTACAGCGCCCGCGCCAACCGCCGCGCCGCGGAGACGATCCGCGGCGCGGCGCTGCCGGTCGCGGACCTGGTGCGGTCGGAGCGGGCGCGCGAGCTGCGGGGGATAGGTCCCGGGATCGAGCAGCGGCTTCGCGAGCTGGTCGAGACGGGCGAAATCGCCGAGCAGACGGAACTCGAGCGCGAGCTCGCGCCCGACCTCGTCGGGCTCGGCCGCTACCTCGGGCTCGGGGCGAAGCGCTCGGTCGAGCTCGCCCGGGTGCTCGACGTCCGCACCGCGGATGAGTTTCGCGAGGCGGCGGCCGCCGGGCGACTGCGGACGGTGCCGGGCATTGGGCCGAAGACCGAGGCGCAGCTCCTCGAGGCGCTCTTCCACGAGTCCGAGCGGCGACCGCGGCGCGGCATGCTCCTCGAC
>JBKPFQ010000102.1:0-22882 GCA_046728915.1 Actinomycetota bacterium
GCACATGGGGATGCAGTACCTGAAGGACGCCGATTTTCGATCTCCGGTCGACACCTACCTCGCCCTGCGTTTCAAGCAGGCCGGCTTCGTCACCATCGGCAAGACGAACACGCCCGAGCTCGGCATCCTGCCCACAACCGAGCCGCGCGCGTACGGGCCCAGCCGCAACCCGTGGGACGTCTCGCGATCCACCGGCGGGTCCAGCGGCGGGTCCGCCGCCGCGGTGGCCGCCGGGATGGTCCCGGTCGCCCACGCCAACGACGGCGGCGGCTCGATCCGCATCCCGGCCAGCGAGTGCGGCCTCGTGGGGCTGAAGCCCACGCGCCAGCGGATCTCCGAGGGCCCGCTCATCGGCGACAACATGTCGGGCCTCACGGCGGAGCTGGTGGTCTCCAGGTCCGTGCGCGACACGGCCGCGGTCCTGGAGGCGGTGCACGGGCCCGCACCCGGCGATCCCTACGTCGCTCCGCCGCCGTCCCGGCCCTATACGGAGGAGGTCGGAGCCGATCCGGGACAGCTGCGAATTGGGCTCCTGACGGAGCCGCTCACGGCGGCCGAGCCGAACGCCGTGGTCGCTGACGCCGCTCGGGACGCCGCCAGGCTCTTGGAGTCGCTCGGACACGTGATCGAGGAGAGCCATCCAACGGGGTTCGAGGAGATGGACGTCGTCGACACCTTCTTCACCAGGTGGATGGCGGGCCAGGCGGCGTCGCTCGACCAGCTCGGAGCTGTGGTCGGCAGGGAGATCGGTCCCGCCGACGTCGAGCCACTCACGTGGGCCCTGGCCGAGGAGGGCAGGCGCCGACACGCGGGTCAGTACCTGACCGCGGTCGGCCAGCACCAGCTCGTCTCGAGGATGATCGCCGGTTGGTTCGAGTCCGGGTTCGATCTGCTGCTCACGCCGACGCTGGGCGAGCCGCCGCCCCCGCTGGGGAGCTTCGACGATTCGGGTGGAGACCCGATCGCCGTGCTGATGAGGGGCGCGCAGACGGCGACGTTCACGGCGACGTTCAACGTGACCGGCCAGCCGGCGATCTCACTGCCTCTCCACTGGAGCGAGGACGGCCTGCCGATCGGGGTCCAGCTGGTCGCGGGCTTCGGCGAGGAGGACCTGCTCCTTCGCGTCGCCGCGCAGCTCGAGGAGGCCCGCCCCTGGGCCGATCGGGTGCCGGCCGCAGAGCACGCGCATGGGTAAGCGGCGGTAGCCGCTTACCAGTGGACTGTCCGCCATACTCTTCGCCGAGGCACGATGGCCACGATCTCCGGAGTGATCACGGCGATGGTGACGCCGTTCGACGCGGACGGCGCGGTCGATCTCGCCGCCGCGCGCCGGCTCGCCCGGCACCTGGTCGATAACGGCTCCCACGGGCTGGTCGTCGCAGGGACGACGGGCGAGGCCCCCACGCTCTCGGACGAGGAGAAGCTGAGGCTGCTGGAGACGGTTCTCGACGAGGTCGGCGACGGCTCGACCATCATCTGTGGAACCGGGTCGAACGACACTCGCCACTCGGCTCACCTCACCCGCGAAGCCTGCCGGGTCGGGGCCCACGCGGTCCTGGTCGTCACGCCGTACTACAACAAGCCCAACAGGGCCGGGCTCCGCGCCCATTTCTCGATGGTCGCCGAAGCGGCGGGGGAGACCCCCGTGGTGCTCTACAACATCCCGTCGCGGTGCGTCATCAACATGCCGCCCGAGTTCATGGCCGAGCTCGCCCGCGACGTGGATAACGTGGTCGCGGTCAAGCAGGCAAACGACGACGAGCTCGGGCCGATCGAGGGGCTCGACCTTCTCGCCGGCAACGACGCCATCTTCCTGCGATGCCTGCAGATCGGCGGGACCGGCGGCATCCTCGTCAGCTCCCACCTGGTCGGTCCGGAGATGCGGGCCGTATATGACGCGGCCACCTCGGGCGAGGACGACCGCGCGCGGGAGATCCACGAGAGCCTGACCGCGATCTACGACGCCACGGTCGTGACCGCCAACCCGATTCCGGTGAAGACCGGGCTGGAGTTGCTCGGAGTGATCGAGGCCAACATGCGTCTGCCGATGGTCCCGGCGAGCGAGGACGAGCGGGCGGCGGTCAGGACGGCGCTGGAGCAGCACGGGCTGCTGGTCGCGGGCGGCGCCGGCTAGTGGAGCGCAGTTTCCGGCGGGGAACCGTCACGTGACGGCCGTTCGCGTTCTGCCGCTCGGCGGCTTGGGCGAGATCGGCAAGAACATGACCGTCGTTGAGCACGACGGCGGGATCGTCGTGGTCGACACCGGGCTGATGTTCCCGACGAGCGAGATGCTCGGCATCGACCTCGTGCTGCCCGACTTCTCCTACCTTCGCGGGCGCGCCCGTGACATCCACGCGATCGTGCTCACCCACGGCCACGAGGACCACGTCGGGGCGCTGCCGTTCGTACTCCGCGAGATCTACGACTCGGACACGACCAGGATGCCGCCCATCTACGGCGGCGCGCTGACCGTTGGGCTGGTGCGCTCCAAGCTCGAGGAGCACCGGATCCGCGACGCGCCGCTCGAGGTGCTGGAGCCGTCGGCCCCGCTGGCGCTGGGCTCGTTCGAGCTGGAGTTCGTGCACATGGCGCATTCGATCCCGGACTCTCGGGCAGTCGTCCTGCGAACCGAGCTGGGGGCGATCCTGATCACGGGCGACTACAAGTTCGACCAAACCCCCGTGGACGGGAATCCGGCCGACGTCTCGCGCCTGGCCGCGTTGGGCGCCGAGGGCCTCCTCTGCCTGTGCGGGGACTCGACGAACGCGGATCGGCCCGGGATCGCGCCGTCGGAGTCCAGCGTCGGGCCGGCGCTCCTGGACCTGTTCTCGCGCTGCAACGGCCGCATCATCGTCACGTCGTTCGCCTCGAACGTTCACCGCGTACAGCAGGTGATCGACGCCGCGGCGCAGCTCGACCGCCAGGTCGCGCTCGTGGGGCGCTCGATGCGCAAGAACTTCAACATCGCGCGGAACCTGGGGATCGCCGACGCTCCGGAGGGGATGCTGATCTCGCCCCGCGAGATCGAGTCGTTTCCCGACCACAAGGTGGTTGCCATCTCCACCGGCAGCCAGGGTGAGCCGCTCTCCGCGCTGCGGCGGATGGCCCACGCCGACCACCCCGACGTCGAGCTCCACTCGGGGGACACCGTGATCTTCTCGGCCACTCCGATCCCCGGCAACGAGCGCTCGGTCAACGAGACGATCGATCGCATCTTCGAGATCGGCGCCGAGGTGGTGACCGCGGCCGACGCTCCCATCCACGCCTCGGGGCACGGATGGCAGGAGGAGCTGAAGCTGATGCTCAACCTGACCCGGCCTCGCTACGTGATGCCGTTCCACGGCGACCACAAGCGGTTGCGCCTCCACGCCCAACTGGCCGAGTCGGTGGGGATCGATCCCGATCGGATCTTCAAGTCGCGCAACGGCGGCGTGCTCACGATCGACGAGTCGGGCGCTCGCCTCGGCCCCGACGTGCCGGCGGGCATGATCTTCGTGGACGGGGTCGACATCGGCGATCCTGACGATGTGGCCCTTCGAGACCGACGCGCCCTGTCGGCCGATGGTGTGTTCATCGTGGTCGCGACGATCTCCTCCGACGATGGCTCCCAGGTGGCGCCGCCGGAGATCATGTTCCGGGGCGTGCCGTTCGTCGACGAGTCGGATGGCCTGGTCGATGAGCTCCGAGGCGTGGTCGAGCGTTCGCTCGCCGAGGCGGCACGCCACCAGGAGCGCGAGGCCAGCCTGCTCCAACAGGACCTTCACGACGACATCGCCGCCTTCGTCTACGAGCGGCTCCGCCGTCGCCCGATGGTTCTCCCGGTGATCGTCGAGGTCTGAGTGGTCTCCAGGGCCTTCAGATCCCGGCGTCCGATGTTCGCCGCGGGCGCGGCGATAGTCGCGGCGCTTGCGATTGCCGTGCCGACCGCCTCGGCGCTGCCATCCAGTGCCATGCGCAAGCTCCGGCCGGCGGCCGCACCCCCGCGGGAGCTGAACCCGACCCAGCGCGTCACCCTCCCCGGCGGGGCGGTGGTCCATCGGTTTCAACAGCGCGTGAGCGGGGTTCCGGTCCTGGGCGCCGAGGCGGTCGTTGACGACGCTCCCAACGCCCCCGCGCGGCTGGTGGCGGACTCCACCAGGCCCGCGATCGAGGCGCCCGGGCCGGCCCGGATCGACCGCACGCGGGCGATCCGGGTCGCGTCTGACAACGTCGGCGCCCGGGGGCTGCGCGGCGAGATCACGGCGGGCCTTGTGATTCAGCCGGGGGAGGGGGGAAGGCTCGTTTGGCGGGTGGTGGTCCCATCGGCCAGGCCCCTCGGGGACTTCGAGGTGCTGGTCGACGCGGCCACGGGCGACGTGGTCGCCCGCCATGATCTGCTCGACCGCTTCCAGACCGGCAAGGCCAAGCTCTACAAGGTCAACCCGGTGGTCCAGCGCGGCGGCGCGAAGCACCTATGGGGGGATCGCCACGATCGCGACACGCCACTCCTCAGGCGTCTTCTCCGGCGCGTCACGCTGCCGAACATCAACGATGGCCAGGACTGCCTTCGCGGTCGCTGGGTCCACGCGCTGCGTGGGCACAAGCGGAAGGAGACCTGCAAGCGCAACCTCCAGTGGGACAAGGTCACGCGTTCGGACGGCCGCTTCGAGGCCCTGATGGTCTACTTCCAGATCAATCGCGCCCAGGCCTACATCCAGTCGCTCGGATTCTCCGACGCGAATCCCTCGCCGAACGGCATCGCCGATCGCGCGCAGCGGGCGGTGGCGGACGCGTTCAAGCCCGACAACTCGTTCTACTCCTCGACCACCCGGCTCATCACCTATGGCTCAGGAGGCGTGGACGACGCGGAGGACGGGGACGTGATCGTCCACGAGTACGGACACGCGATGCAGGACAGCCAGTCCCCGGCCTTCGGCCAGAGCTCACGCTTTCAGGCGGGCGCGCTCGCCGAGGGCTCATCCGACTACTGGGCGGCCGTGCTGTCGGCGATCACCGGCCACACGTCCAGCGAGGACGACGTCTGCATCTTCGACTGGGACGCGACCAGCTACGGCAGGTTCTTCCCGAGGGTCCCGCCGGCTATCTCCGGCCGCCGCTGCGGACGTCGGACCGACTTCGGGCGCACGCTGCCGAAGGCCCGGCACAGCAGGTGCCGGAGTGACATCCACTGCGTGGGGCAGGTTTGGTCGACCAGCCTCTGGAACCTCCGGCGGACGATGGTCGCCAGGCGCCCGGCGAGCGGAGGCGCCCGGATGGACCAGATCTATCTGGCCTCCCAGTTTTTGTACACGTCCGCCGAGCGCTTCAAGGACGCCGCCCAGGCGCTGCTTTGCGCCGACGAGAACCTGCATCCGCGAGGCGCGCCCGGCGACTGCCGCGGCGCCGACTACCCGGTCATCAGTCGCGAGATGCAGCGCAAGGGCATCCTGCGGTAGCGACGATCGGGAGAGAAGCCTCCGGAAAAGACTGACCCGCCGGCGTCAGGGAGGGGGAACACCGGCGGGTCGCTTGGCTCAGACTGGCCAACGTTCGCCCGCCGAGGTGGTGTCGGGGGGTGCCCCCGACGGGCGTGTTGTCTCGTCCGCGCGGAAAGGTAGATGCCCTGGATAAACCATTGCTAAACGTTTCCCGCCGAATTCCTAAGAAAGGTCGAGCGCCCCGGTGGCGCCTTCGGGCCGGGTGAAGCTCGTCAGTCCGAGGCGGGCAGGCGGACCGTGAATCGGGCCCCGCCCGCGGCCGAGGATCCCGCCTCGACGTCGCCGCCGTGAGACGTGGCGACGGCCTTCACGATGGCGAGCCCGAGGCCCGTGCCCGAGTCCCCCGCGACGTCGGCCGGCCCGGCACCGCGCACGAACCGGGAGAAGATCTGGCTCTCCATGCCCGCAGGGATGCCGGGACCGTCATCCGAGACCTCGAGCACGGCGGTCCCGTTGCGCCGCTCGACGGAGACCTTGATCTCGGTGCCCTCCGGTGTGTGGCGGACCCCGTTGTCGAGCAGGTTCACCGCCAGCCGGTGGAGCTCGTCCGCGTTCGCATCAACCGGCACGGGCCCGTCCTCACTGAGGGTCAGCCTGTGATGGTCAGCCACGGGGCGGACCTCCGCCAGCGCGGAAGCGGCCACCTCGGCAAGGTCGGTCTCGCTTCGAGCGCCGGTACGGCCGGCGTCGGCCCTTGCGAGCAGCAGCAGGTCGGAGACGAGCCGGCTCATGCGACGCGACGACCGCAGCGCCGAGTCCACTATCTCGTGCTCCTCCTCCGTTTCCGCGACCCGGGTCAAGCGCTCCTGCAGCAGCTCCAGATTGGCCAGGATGCTGGTCAGCGGGGTCCGCAGCTCGTGCGACGCATCGGCGACGAACTCGCGCTGGAGCTGCATCATCTGCTCGGTCTCCGATCGCGCGGCGTCCAGCTCCCGGAGCATCTGGTCCAGCGTCCGGGCGAGCTCACCGACCTCGTCGTCGCGCTCCGGCTCGGGGATGCGCTGCGACGGGTCGCGCGTTGTGGCGATGGTGCGGGCCGTGCTGGTAAGCATCGCGATCGGGCGCATGGCACGGCCCGCAACGGCCATCCCGGCGAGCGCCGCGAGCGCGGTGCCGCCGAGGACGCCGAGGCCGAGGAACAGCCAGAGCCGGTTGATCGTGGAGTCGAGGTTGTCCGTCGAACGCGCGTATTGGACATAGAGGGGAAACAACGAGCTGCTCGGGATCGCAATCGTGTAGACGCGCAACGATCGGAAGCTCGTCAGCCCACCCTGAGGCCGGCCCAGGTCCGGTGCATCTTCTGTCTGGGTGAGTACCCGTCCGTCGGCGGTTACGACGCGAAGTGCGGCGCCTGTAGCCGCCATAGCCTGCGCGGACGGGGAGACTAGATTGTGCCCGCCCGTCAACTGGAGCTGCACTGCGATTCCCTGCGCCTGGTCATGAAGCTCGTCGTTGAAGTTGCTCTCGAGTCGATTCGACGTCAGCCGGCCCACGACCAGCGCGAAGATGACGAGGATCAGGAACGTCAGGACCGCCGAGACGGCGGCCAGACGCCAGCGGACCGGCCAACGCTTCGGCGTCAGTGCCTCGAGGAGTCGCTCAAGCCTCTTCATCGCGGGGCGCCCTCATGACGTACCCGGCGCCGCGCTTAGTGTGAAGGATCCTCGGCTCGCCACCCGCCTCGAGCTTCCGCCGCACATTGGAGATGAAGACGTCGATGGTGTTGGTCATCGCCATGGGGTCGTAGCCCCAGACCTCCTCCAGCAGTCGCTCGCGGGAGATGACCAGGCGCTCGTTTCGCATCAGGTACTCGAGCAGCTCGAACTCGCGGTTGGTGAGGTCGATGGAGCGCTCGCCGCGGTGGACCTCGCGGGTGTCGGGATTCAGCCGTAGGTCGGCGACCGTGAGCGAGGCCGTGCCGCGTGGGGGCCGACGCCGCATCAGCGCCCGCATCCGAGCCAAGAGCTCCTTGCGCTCGAACGGCTTCACCAGGTAGTCGTCGGCGCCCGAGTCGAGCCCGACCACGCGGTCGTCGGTCTGGGTGCGGGCTGTGAGGATGAGGATGGAGACGTCGCTGGAGGAGCGAAGACGCCGGCACACCTCGACCCCGTCCAGCTTGGGCAGTCCCAGGTCCAGGATCACGAGGTCGGGAACGAAGTCCTCGGCGACCTCGAGCGCCGCGACGCCGTCTCCCGCGGACCGGACCTCGTGGCCCTCCTGCCGGAGCGTGCGCCGCAGGACATCCGCGATCTCGGCGTCGTCCTCCACGACCAGCACACGCCCGGTATTCGCGTCCGCATCCAGCATCCAAAGACAGATTAGCCCTGCTCCGACGCAATACCGGGATCTTTTAGCGCGCCTTTATGACCATGGAGGGGACGCCCTTCGGAGGGGACCCGTGGCAGGCGTCGAACCTGCTCACACATGCTGCTCGTGCGCAAGCGCCGCTCCAAGGGGCGCGGGAGCCAGCCGGCTCGCCCGCGCCCGCGCCCGCGTTCGCGCACGCCCGCGCGCAGGCACCGCCCGAGCCCCCGCGAGATCGTTTCCGGCCTGGAGCAGCGTCATCTGGACCTGATCGGCCTGGGGCTCGTCGCGGTCGCGGTCTACCTCGGTGGAGTGCTCTACCTGGGCTGGGACGGCGGTCCCGTCGGCGATTCGCTGAAGACGGCGCTGGCGGACGTCACCGGGCGGGTGGCCTACCTCCTCCCGGTGGCGATGGCCGGTTGGGCGGTCGCGCTCATCATGCGACCGCTCATCAAGGCACCCGCGGCGCTCAATGCCGGCGCCATCCTGCTGCTCGCGGCCCTGCTGTTGGCGTTCGCGGCCGAGACCGCCGGGCTGGGCCCATCCCACCCGGCGAGGCACCGCTACTTCGACGAGCGGTTCTACTCCGCCCACGGCGGCGTCCTCGGGGAGGGCATCTACTGGGCGGCAACGTCCCTCTTTCACCGGGTGGGGGCGCAGATCCTCGCCGTGCTCCTGTTCGTCAGCGGGCTGCTCCTCGTCACGCAGACGACGGTGTCGAGCCTCCTGGCCAGGGCGGGTCGGATGGCGCGGACCGCCGGGTCGGGCACTCGCGAGCTCGCGAAGACGGTTCGGTTGGGCGGCGGTCAGGGCGTCCCCGATTTCGAGCCGGATGGCCGCGACATCGCGGTCACGCCGGCGGGGCCCACCGAGCCGCTGGCCACCGCCTCGCTGTCCGATCCCGAGCTGCACGACGCCGAGACCGCGCGCTTCGCCGACCAAGACGAGCCTGAGTGGGATACCGACGAATCGGAGTCGCCTGACCCCGGGCAGTTCGCGTACGACGACACCGTTCCCCCGGCGCCGGACGAGCTCGGCGAGGACGCCGCGGTCGAGGCGCCCGAGGTCGACGGCGCCGAACTGACGCCGATGGGCAACCGCCGCTCGGGCGTTACCGAGTCCGAGGAGATCGACTATAAGCTTCCCGGGCCGAAGGTCCTCGAGCGCGGCAAGGGTGACCCCGGTCCCGACATGCGCGACCGTGAGGCGACCGCGGCGGCCCTTCTCGAGGCGTTGCGGCACTTCGGAGTCGAGGCGCGCCTGCTGGGCGTCGTCAGCGGACCCCATGTGAGCCGGTACGAGCTCCAGCTCGCGCCCGGCACCAAGGTCTCGAAGGTCGCGCAGCTGCGCGACGACCTCGCCTACGCCCTGGCCTCGACCGATATCCGCATCCTGGCGCCCATCCCCGGCAAGAAGGCCGTGGGAGTGGAGGTCCCGAACCAGCGCCGGCGCCTGGTGCGCCTCGGCGACATCTACGACGGGCGCCCGAAGGGGTCCTCGCCGCTTGCCGTCTGGCTTGGCAAGGACGTCTCGGGCCAGCCGGTGTGGACCGATCTGGCGCTCATGCCGCACGCGCTGGTGGCGGGCACGACCGGATCAGGAAAGTCCGGCTGCATCAACGCGATGCTCTGCTCCGTCCTTCTGCACGCATCACCGAACGAGGTGAGGCTGGTGCTGGTGGATCCCAAGCGCGTCGAGCTGAATCACTACGAGCGCCTGCCGCATCTCCTGACGCCGGTGGTCACGAACCCGCGCCTCGCGGCGAACGTGCTCGCCAATCTGATCGGCGAGATGGAGAGTCGGTACTCGGTCATGGGCGAGGCACGCGCGAGAAACCTCGCGGAGTTGAACCGGGCGCGGGCGAGGGCCGGCGAGCCGCCGCTGCCGCACATCCTCTGCGTGATCGACGAGCTCGCCGACCTGATGATGGTCGCCCCCGCCGAGGTGGAGGACTCGATCATCCGCCTCGCGCAGAAGTCCCGGGCAGTCGGCATCCACCTCGTGCTGGCGACGCAGCGGCCCTCCACCGACGTCATCACCGGGACGATCAAGGTCAACATCCCCGCGCGCATCGCGTTCTCGGTGGCCTCGCAGGTCGACTCCCGCGTGATCCTCGACCAGGGCGGCGCCGAGACGCTGCTGGGGCAGGGCGACATGCTGTTCAGGCCAGTCGGCACATCGCGGCTTCAGCGGCTCCAGGGCGCGTTCGTCACCGAGGACGAGATCGCGCGCCTCAGCACCCACTGGGCTCGCCAGGGCGAGCCGGAGTTCGATCCGGCCCTCCTGGAGGTCCGTGAGGAGCCCGAGGACGAGCGCGAGGGCGATCTCTCTCCCGACACCGATGACCTGCTCGACGAGGCGGCTCGCATCGTCGTCCAGAGCCAGACCGCGTCGGTATCGATGCTCCAGCGGCGACTGCGCGTGGGCTACACGCGGGCCGGGCGCCTGATCGACATGCTCGAACGGCGGGGGATCATCTCCGGATACGAGGGCTCGAAGCCGCGGCAGGTGCTCGTGACCGAGGGCGAGCTCTCCCGCGTCCTGGCCCGCCACGGCGGCGCCGCGGACGGAGCGGACGGGGGCGACGTGGTCGCCGAGGAGCCGGCCGTGGAGCCCGAGCAGGAATCCGTCAGCGCGCCGCTCGACTGAGGGGCGCCGCGCGCACATCAACCCGGCGGCGGCGAGAATATGCGCCGCCATGGTCATGAGACGCGAGGGCGAGCTGCAGATCGGCGAGGTGCTGAAGGGCACCCGCTCGCGCCTGGGCATGGACATCTACACGGCCGAGCGCGAGACCAAGATCAGGAGGAAGTACCTGGAAGCGCTCGAGAACGAGGAGTGGGATGTCCTGCCCGGTCCGACCTACGTCAAGGGGTTCCTGCGCACCTACGCCGGATACCTCGGACTCGATGCGGACGTGCTGGTGGACGAGTACCGGCGAACGATCGAGCGCTCTCCGGCGAGTGAGCAGCCGTACCTCTTTTCCGAGCCGCTGCTGGAGCGTCGCCGCCGCCCCGTCCAGCCCCAGCGCCGCTCCTGGGGGCAGGTCCTCGCCATCGTGGGGGTCGTGGTGGTCGCGGTGGCTGCCGTGGCTGCGGTGGTTCGGATCGACCCCTTGGACTGGTTCAGCGGCGGCGCAGGCGCGCATCACGGCAAGGGCAAGCACACAAAGGGGCACCACCACGGCTCCGCCGGGCACAAGCACGCGGGGCAGCGGAACGACGGATCTCCTGGGAAGCCCGTCACGCTGGCCCTGATCACCCACGACGAGATGGTCGTCTGCCTCTTGCCGGGTCACGGGCGGCCGCTCATCGACTCGCAGACGCTCGTCGCCGGGGTCAGGCAGGGCCCGTTCGAGCCACCCGCCGAGAACTACCGCCTCGACCTGATCTCGGGCGGGTCGGCGACCGTGGTCCTCGGCGGCAAGCCCCACCGGGTGCGCTCCAGGAGACCGGCGAGCTACGAGATCGACTCGGGCGGCATCAGGGAGATCGACTACCAGGGGCAGAAGTGCCCGTGAGCGGCGAGAGGGTGCGCGCGGGCGTCGTCGTCACGGGCACCGAGGTCCTGACCGGACGGATCACCGACCGCAACGGCCCCTGGATCGCGGAGCGGTTGGGGGAGCTCGGGGTCGAGGTGTCCCACATCGTGTGCGTTGGCGATCGCGCTCCCGATCTCCGGGCGGCGCTGCGCTTCCTCGCCGACATGGGCGTGGCGCTGATCGTCACGAGCGGCGGGCTCGGGCCCACAGCGGACGATCTGACGGCGGAGGTGGTCGCTGGGTTCGCCGGGCGGGAGCTGGTGCTCGACGAGGAGATGGAGGAGCGGATCGCCGAGATCCTGGCCGGGTTCGCCCGCCGCCTTCGCTTCGACCCGGAGGCCCTCCGCGAGGCGAATCGAAAGCAGGCGCTGGTGCCCGAGGGGGCGACTCCCATAGATCCCGCCGGGACGGCCCCCGGTCTCGTGGTGCCGACCGACGGTCCGACGGTCATCGTGCTTCCCGGCCCGCCACGCGAGCTTCAGACGATGTGGCCCAAGGCGCTCGGGACCGACGACGCGCGGAGGGCTCTGGCGAACGTGACGCCGATCCACACGGACACCCTGCGCATCTTCGGCATCCCCGAGTCCGAGCTCGCCAAGAGCCTGCGCGAGATCGAGCGCGATGTGGACCTGACGCCGCTCGAGATCACCACCTGCCTACGCCGGGCGGAGCTCGAGATCGACGTCCACTACCGGGACGGGGCGAAGAAGGTGGCCGAGCAACTCATGGACGACCTGGCGGAGCGCTTCTCGCGATACGTGTTCAGCCGCGACGGATCGACGATCGACGAGCAGGTGGCTGAGCTCCTCCGCGGGAGGCGGATCGGGCTGGCCGAGTCCGAGACGGCGGGGCTCCTTGCCGCGCGGCTGACCGAGATTCCCGGCTCGTCCGCGTACGTGGCGGGCGGGCTGGTCGCGTACTCCAACGACGCCAAGCGAGAGCTACTCGATGTGCCCGGGGAGCTCATCGAGCGTCACGGCGCGGTGTCGCCGGAAGTCGCCGAGGCGATGGGCGATGGCGCCCTGCGCCGCTTTCACGCGGATGTCGGCGTGGGCATCACGGGGATCGCGGGGCCCGATGGCGGCACCGACGAGAAGCCGGTGGGGTACGTCTGCATCTGCGTCAAGCTCTCCGGCGGCGAGGTTCTCGCCCGCGACCCGGTCCTCCCCGGGGACCGCGCCGAGATCCGCGACCGCTCGACGACCGTGGCCATGCACCTGCTGCGCAGGTTGCTGCGCGGCGAGGACTTTCCCCTCTGAGCCTCCGGAGCTAGCCGGCGAGCCACTCGCGCGCCCGCTCGATCACCAGGTCCGGTTTCTCGTCCACGATGAAGTGGCCGGAGTCGGGGACGCGCTCTACTCGCATCTCGTCCGCGTACGGTTCGTAGCCCGGCAGGAGCTTCGTGCTCAGCGAGACGTCCCGCTCGCCGAAGAGGAGCAGCGTCGGCCGCGATAGCCGATGTTTCCTCCATCTGCCACGCGCGGTCTCCCACACGGTGCACTGGTAGTAGCGGTAGAGCTCGACGACCGCTTGGGCGCGTTCGGGCTCCTGAAAGCTCCGCGCGTAGATCTCCGCCTCCTCGTGGTCGAAGGGAAGGCCCGCGTTCAGCCGTATGTACTTGCGGGCAATCCATTCGCTCCTGAGGATCCGGCTTCCCAGCCCGGGCGTGGCGATCAGCCACGTGTACCAGCTCCGCCACGACTCGAGCGCCAATGACAGGGACAGGCGCGGCCAGGGATGCGGGGCGTTGCAGACCACCATGCGGTCCACCCGCTCCGCATGCAGGATCCCCATGAGCATTGCCGCCCAGCCGCCCCAGTCGTGTCCGACGACGTGGGCGCGCTGGAGCCCGAGGGCGTCCAGCAGTGCCACCTGGTCGGCCGCGAATGTCTCGCCGTCGTATCCGTGACCCGGAGCCTCCGTCCAGCCGAAGCCCCGCAGGTCGGGCGCGAGCAGCCGGTACTCCGGGGCGAGGTCCCTCATGACCCGGCGCCACATGTACCAGTGCTGCGGCCAGCCGTGGAGCAGCAGCACCGCCGGCGCATCCCGCGATCCCGCCTCGGCGACGTGCACGCGGATCCCATTCGCCTCGACGAATCGATGCTCGACGCCCTCTGCGTGGGGCATTTCGTCAGCCAACCGGGGCAATCTATTTGCGAATGGGGGGCGTCGCGTGGACCGCGAGGCCATAGGTTGACCGAATCCATGAACGGCACATGCCTCTGCCGGCGCCCTACGGCACCGGCCTCACATACACATGGCTAAGGAGCGGTTGAAGAGCCCGCGGGCGCGGCTGTTCGTCGCGCTCGACCTGGCCGACCGCGTGCGCGACGGCCTCGAGGCCTGGCAGGCGCGGGAGCTGACCGATCCGGCGCTTCGCGCCGTGGGGGCCGAGGCCCTCCACGTGACGCTCTGCTTCCTGAGCTATCACCCCGAGCGCGCCATCGACAGCATCGCGTCGGTGGTCACGGGGGTGGAGCCTCGGCCAATCGAGATCCGGCTCGAGCCCGACCCTGTGCCGGTTCCGCCCAAGCGCCCCCGTCTGTTCGCGGTTGGGGGGGAGAGCCCGGTGGCTTCGGAGCTACAGGCCGAGCTCTCCGAGCGGCTCGTGGCGGCGCGCTTCTACAAGCCCGAGAAACGGCCCTTCTGGACCCACGTGACCGTCGCCCGGGCGCGGTCGGAGAAGGGGTCCCGCGGTCGCGGCGGGCGCGGGAAGCCGATGCGGGTGGAGATGCCGCCCGGCCCTCTGCCGGCCGAGCTCACGGAGCCGTTCCAGGCCGCTCGACTGGCGCTCTATCGCTCGTTCTTGCGGCCTTCGGGAGCCGAATACGTCCGGTTGGCGGAGTTGAATCTGACGCTCGCAGAAGAAAGGTGATGAAGAGATGGCACAAGAGAAGAAGGCGAATTTGAAGGCGGCGGACAAGGAGGCCAAGGCGAAGGACGCGGCCCTCCAGGCGGCGGTCACCCAGATCGAGCGCCAGTTCGGCCAGGGCTCGCTGATGCGCCTTGGCGACGAGAGCGCGATCCAGGTCGAGGCGATCTCCACGGGTGCGCTCTCCCTGGACCTAGCGCTCGGGGTCGGCGGGGTTCCGCGCGGCCGGATCGTCGAGATCTTCGGCCCCGAATCATCGGGGAAGACGACGCTCGTCTACCACATCATCGCCGAGGCCCAGGCGCGCGGCGGGATCTGCGCGTTCGTGGACACCGAGCACGCGATCGACCCCATCTACGCGCGGCGCATCGGCGTTGACGTCGACGAGCTGCTCGTCTCCCAGCCCGACTACGGCGAGCAGGCGCTCGAGATCGTGGACGTGCTGGTGCGCTCCGGCGCGGTGGATCTCGTCGCCGTCGACTCGGTGGCGGCGCTCACGCCGCGGGTGGAGCTGGAGGGCCAGATGGGGGAGACCCAGGTCGGCCTGCAGGCTCGCCTGATGTCGCAGGCGCTCCGCAAGCTGGCGGGCAACCTCAGCCGCGCCAACACGGTCTGCGTGTTCACGAACCAGATCCGGGAGAAGATCGGGGTGAGCTTCGGCTCTCCCGAGACCCAGCCCGGTGGCCGGGCGCTCAAGTTCTATTCCTCGCAGCGCCTCGACATCCGCCGCATCGAGACCCTCAAGGAGGGCACCGAGGCGGTCGGCAACCGGGTGCGCGTGAAGGTGGTCAAGAACAAGGTCGCTCCACCGTTCCGCCAGGCCGAGTTCGACATCGAGTACGGCGTGGGGATCTCGAACGAGGGCTGCCTGCTTGACCTGGCGCTCGAGCACGACCTCGTCCAGAAGTCGGGCTCGTTCTTCTCGTACGGGGAGCTGCGGCTCGGCCAGGGGCGCAACAACACGAAGCAGTTCCTGGCCGAGAACCCGGAGACCGCCCGCGAGATCGAGTCGCGGCTGTTCGAGATCCTCGAGATCCAGCCTCCGGACCGCCCGGCCGAGGCCGCAGCGGACGCGCCGCCGATCGCGGCGGAGGCGGAGGCGGAGCGCAAGGCCGCGTAGCCGCGGGCAGGTGCCGGGGGAGCAAGACGCCTTCGAGGCCGGCCTCGCTGCGCTGCGGCGACGGGAGCGGACCGAGGCCGAGCTCGTCGCCTGGCTGGGGCGCCGCGGCTACTCGGAGGGCGATGTCGAGGCGGCGGTCGGCCATCTCATCGAGGCGCGCGAGCTCGACGACGAGCGCTTTGCCCGCCGCTACGCGGAGGACAAGCGCGACCTGTCGGGCTGGGGCGCCGAGCGCATCCGGGAGGCGCTGCTCGCCCGAGGCGTCGCGAGCGACACGGTCGAGACCGTGCTGGCGATGGACTCGCACGACGACCAACTGAATCGCGCGCGCGAGCTGCTCGTCCGGCGGGGGCGGCCGCTGGGCGACAATGCGGAGCGCCAGCGAGCGCTCGAGTACCTGGCCCGCCGCGGCTACGAGTACGAGATCGCGTACGAGGCGGTGCGGTCGGCGTCGGCGCGGCGGGCCGCGTAGGTCCAGGCGAGGCACCCAAGGCGGGGCTCGGCCGTGTCGAGGACCCGCCATCAGCTCTGACGGGGTTAGGGCCCCTATAGCGTCCTTAACCCCGTCAAGGTGCGCGACGCCGCCGCCGCGAGGCCTTCCCCTGGTGCCGTCGTTTTTCGTCCACCGAAGCCGCCTTGCCAGATCGTTCGGGCCCGACTACGATGAGTGGAGCGGCTGTCGGTCGCGCGATGACACGAATGACCAGCTATTTGCGACTTTTGACGACGACAACTCGATTGAGACTTCAGCCGGGACCCGACATAGGGAGGGTTCACACCTAGAGCGTCCGCCCGGTAGGGCGATAGCGGACATGCGTATCTCGTGCACCGCCGGTCCGGGACGCGTCACCTGCGCGTCCAACCGACAAACGACCAGTTCGGCCAGATTGAGGCCGAGGGAAGGTAGCGATGGAGATACGCGCGCTGTTGCAACCCTGGCGGCGGCAGGCGCCCGAGGGTGAAGAGCGGCCCGAGCGCGTGGGCGGCAGGGGATCGGGGGAGGAGCTGCAGGCGCGCCGCGCCGAGATCGCGCGGATGGAGGAGCGCGCGCTTCGCGAGGCGGAGTCACTCGAGGTCCAGCAATCCGACCTGGAACGGCGTCTGCAGGCGCTCGAGGACCGCGAGCGCAACGTGGAGCAGCGGGCGGAGGAGCTCAAGCGGGCGAAGCGAGTCCAGCGGCGCGAGCTCGAGCGGATCTCCGGCCTCACCAGCGCCCAGGCAAAGCAGCTCCTCATCGCCGACATCGAGCAGGAAGCGCGCCACCAGGCGGCCCTTCGGCTCCAGGAGATCGAGCGCGAGACCCGGCACGAGGCGGAGCGCCGGGCGCGCAACATCCTGTCGGTCGCGATGCAGCGCCTGGCGGCACAGCACGCCGGCGACAACACCACGCGGCTCGTGGAGCTGCCGAGCGACGAGATGAAGGGCCGGATCATCGGTCGTGACGGCCGCAACATCAGGGCGCTGGAGAAGCTCACCGGGGTCGACGTCATCATCGACGAGACGCCCTCGGCAGTCATGCTCTCGAGCTTCGATGGGGTGCGGCGGGAGATCGCCCGGATCACCCTCGAGCGCCTGATCGCGGACGGGCGCATCCACCCCGCGCTGATCGAGGAGACCTACGAGCAGGCGAAGGCCCAGATCGACGAGCGGATCGTCGAGGAGGGGGAGGGGGCGATGCTGGAGGCCCGTGTGCACGGGCTGGATCCGGAGCTCGTCCGGCTGCTCGGCAAGCTCAAGTTCCGCACAAGCTACGGGCAGAACGTTCTCGATCACCTGATCGAGTGCTCGGAGCTTGCTGGCCTGATCGCCGCCGAGCTGGGGGCCTCCGTCGAGACTGCGCGCAGGGCAGCGCTTCTCCACGACATCGGCAAGGCCGTCAGCCACGAGATCGAGGGGCCGCACGCCCAGGTCGGCGCGCGGATCGCACTGCGCCACGGCGAGCCCGAGGCGGTCGCGCACGCCATGGAGGCACACCACAACGAGGTCGAGCCGCGAACCGTCGAGGCCGTGATCGTCCAGACGGCCGACTCGCTGTCGGGGGCCCGACCCGGCGCGCGCGGGGACTCGCTGGAGGAGTACATGGAGCGCCTGCGCGAGCTGGAGGAAATCGCCATGCGCCAGGACGGTGTCGAGCGCGTCTACGCGATGCGCGCCGGGCGGGAGATCCGCGTGATCGTCGACCCGGGCAAGGTGGATGACGAACGGGCGGCGCTGATCTCCCACGAGATCGCCGCGGCGATCGAGCGGGAGCTGGAATACCCCGGGCAGGTGAAGATCACGGTGATCCGTGAGAGCCGGGCGACGTCGTACGCGAGTTGACTTAGGATCCCCGCCGCGTGAACGACACCCTCTTCTACATCTTCGGAATCGCCCTTGTCATATCCGCCGTGGGGGTGGCAGCGGTCGGGCTCCGATTCGAGAACTTCCCCCCGAGTCGAGGGATCCTCGCGGGGACGATCCTCTACTTCGCTGCCCTCGTGGGCGCCACCGCCTTCTTCGCGGTGCTGAACGCCCAGGACGAGCAGGAGCATCGCGAGGCCGAGCAGGCGGCGGAGACGACCACGACGGCCGCCGCGCCGACCACGAGCACGACTCCCTCACAGGCCGGAAGCGGCGGCGAGACCATCAAGCTCGCGGCCGATCCCAGCCAGATCGCCTACGACACCACGTCGCTCAAGGGGGAGACGGGGAACCTCACGATTGACTTCACGAACCCGAATCCCGCCCTCCCGCACGACGTGTGCGTGGACAGCCCGAGCGGCTCCGAGCTCGGCTGCTCCGACCAGATCACGGACTCCTCGACGACCCTCACCCTCGACAACCTGAAGCCGGGCAAGTACACGTTCTTCTGCAGCGTGCCCGGGCACGAGGAGGCCGGCATGAAGGGCACCCTCACGGTCCAGTAGGCCCGAAGTCATCAGCACGTGAAGGTTGAGGCGTTCAACAGCCGCGACTGGGCGGCGTGGAGTCGCATCATCACCCGGACTTCGAGTGGCGGCGGAACTCATCGTGGCGTAGGCGGTGTCCGCCGCTTCATGGATGAGGTGCTTGAACTGGGGACGAGTGGCACGTCGAGGTCGACGACATAGAGAGCGTCGGCGAGGAGCGCGTGCTGATGCGCGGTCGCTCCGTCCTCGTTGGTCACACAAGCCGCATCCCGATGGAGGACCCCCTGTTTCAGCTCCTCGATCTCAAGCAGGGCCGCGTGCGCCGCGTCCAGACCTTCAGGTCGAGCGCGGAAGCCCTCGAAGCCGCCGGGCTGCGGGAGTAGCGGCTTCATCACGTTGACCCGTCGAGCCTCGGGTGAGAGGCTCGCCCTGCACTGGCGGTCGCCGGATTCGCCGACCAGCCCCACGGACTCGCCGACGCACCCGGCCTCCGCCCATCGACGGAACGGGAGGCCTCACATGCGTCAACGGACTCGCGCCCACCTCACCTTTGCGAATGTCGTCTCGCTGGTAGCGCTCTTCGTCGCGCTCGGCAGCACAACCTACGCCGCGACCGGCGGCAACTTCATCCTCGGGCAGTCGAACTCGGCCGGAGCGCCGACGGTGCTCACCTCCCCGACCACGAACTCAAACGGTGCCCTCAAGGTGACGAACACGAACACATCGGCGCCGGGCAGAGCCGTCACCGCCCTCAGCAGCCACGGCGGCTACGGCCTTTGGGCATCGGGCGGCGATGCGAGCAAGAACAAGGCCGCGATCCACGGCGAAAGCGGTGCCGGCAATGCCGTCGAGGGGATCTCGGGCAAGAACACCGCCTCGGGCGTCTACGGCCAGAACAACAGCGCCGGCTTCGGGGTCGCCGGGCGCTCGGCAAACGGCACCGGGGTGATGGGCGATAGCACAAGCGGCTGGGCGATGCAGGCATTCGGCAACGTAACCCAGACGCGGGGGCAGAGCGGCTTCGTGAAGGCGATGGCCTACGTCAATCCCTTTGCGAGCGATCCCATCGGGCGGTGCTTCAACTCCCAGCGTCTAGCGACGCAGGCGACGAGCGGAGACTGCGGGATCACCTTCACCTTCGCTGGCGCGGGCCAGTCCATCCTCCAGTTCAACTTCCCGGTGGACGACCGCTTCGTCTCGGCATCGCTGGGATGCTCGATCTGCACCGTCGGGGCCGTTGCGACCGGGCCCAACGACGTCACTGTTTGGACGAGGGCCTCGACGGATCAGAGCTTCATCGCTGAGGATTTCACCGTCTTCGTGTACTGAGGGCCTCCGAAATGGCCGCCGTAACCACCGAGCCGTGGGAGTAGGCCGTCACTCCGACCCGCTACCCCGTTGAGGCGCGCCGGCGGCCGCCCCGTTAGACCTCCAATCTCTACCCGGGCGCCTAACGCATTTGCGGTGCCGAAAATCCCAGCTCGTGTGGGTATTCGGCCACCCGGCGGTGATCTCCACCAATCGTTCGGTAGCCGGAACCCTCCCCCAGCTGGGGGAAGCGTGTCGCTACATAGGTGCCAAGTCCACGGCCGATCACGCGCCACCGTGTACGAATTTGCCGCCGGCCGCTCATTTCATGCTGGTAGCCGAGGTAGCCTGCTGCCACGGGGTACGGAGGATGAGCGTTCATAGCTACCGCCTCACGTGTCGAGGCGTGCTGGCGCCGTACGTGATCATCGAGTTGTTCCGCCGGGGCATCTACCGGGCTTGGGGCGGCCCTACGCCGTTTGATGCTCGGCGGCACCACCACCACTTGAGGGTTCAGGCCGAGAACGAATCCGACGCGGTTGAACGAGCGCGTCGCGAGATTGAGGAAGCTGGTGGCGACCCAAGCGTCGCGGAAGTGAGGGTCGTCGGCAGCGACTGACTCCCCAGACGCCGGTACTGCGCCGACAGCGCCACACCGGAAGCCTCAACGCTGCCGGACTGCGGGAGTAGGCGATGTCGCAGCGGAACGTGGAGGGCGGCAGCCTGGCGCGCCTTGACTCCGACCGCTGCGAATGCGAGACGAACTTCCATGGGCGCAAGGATCCCCCGAGTTCCCGCGCGGCGTAGCGCGCCTGGGCCCACAGGCTCGTGCCCGAGGTGGGCGGGGTCATGCCATGGCGAGGCGTGCTCCGCCACGGGTGGTCGCCGGAGGCGGGTGCGTCCCGTGGTCCGTGCGACTTCTGCACAAGGCAAAGACCCCGTCTCACGAAACCGATCGCTGAGCCGTTATCCGGTTATACGACCTGGCAACGAGGGGAGCACGAATGAACGCCTCGGGACTCTTCGAACCCGAACTCCACGATGGCACTGCGCCCGAGTGTCCATACGCCCCGCTGATCGGCTCATGGGAGGTCGCGTCCCGCTGGTACTCGGCGGACGGCTCCACGAGGGAAGCGAGGGGCGAGTGGCACTCCTGCTGGATCCTCGGTGGATACGGCGTTCAGGACGTGCTCTTCCATAAGGCCGCCCCCTCCGACAGGCGTGGGACCGCGCTGCGCTGCTACGACGCGCACGCCGACACCTGGCGCACCTGCTGGATGCACCCGGCCGGCGGGGAATTCGTCTCCCTCGCGGCGCGACTGGACGGGGACCGGATCGTTCAGGAGGGCACGAGCCTCGATGGCGTATCGCTGCAGCGCTGGACCATCTCCGAGATCACCGAGAGGAGCTTTCTGTGGCGGGGCGAAAGCTCGCTCGACGGCGCCTCGACCTGGCGGCTCGACCAGGAGATGGTCGCCAACCGGCTGGCACCCTAGATCGGGTTGCTCAAGCTCTCTTCCTTTCCGGTAGCTCGCAAGTCGTCGTCGCGTCGCGGCTCCTCCTGAACGTGCTCGCTTGCCGCCTTTTTGTTGGCTCGCCATGCTCGCTGTATACGTTCCCGCGCGTCACCTGTGGTCGTGTCTCTCCGCAGCCCATTTGGGCGAGCCGCGCGCGGGGCAAGTCTGTTCGGGTCCTTAGAATCTCTCGGCATGGAGGGAGTGCCCAGACTGCCAAATCGCTATCACGTCACGACGTTCGGGTGCCAGATGAATGAGCACGACTCCGAGCGGATGAAGGGGATGCTGGAGTCGCTCGGCTACGAGGAGGCCGATGGGCGCGCCGATGCCGATCTGATCCTGTTCAACACCTGCTCGATCCGCGAGTCGGCGGACAACCGGTTCATCGCCCACCTGGGCGAGGCGAAGCGCCTGAAGTCGGAGGACCCCGAGCGCGTCGTGGGAGTGGGCGGCTGCTGGGCCCAGTCGGTCAAGGACGAGGTGTTCGAGCGCTTTCCGTTCGTCGACGTCGCCTTCGGGCCGGGGCAGATCCACCGGCTCGCGGAGTTCCTGACGCAGGATTCGCTGACGGCCCAGGGCTACTTCGACTTCGAGGACTTCTCGGGCCACCTGCCCGCGAAGCGCGAGCGCGACTTCCAGGGCTGGGTGCAGATCTCCGTGGGCTGCAACTGCGTCTGCGCCTACTGCATCGTCCCCCAGACCCGCGGGCGCGAGGTGAGCCGCGACCCGGACGAGCTGATCGCGGAGATCCGCGGGTTGGCGGACGACGGCGTGAGCGAGGTCACCCTCCTTGGCCAGAACGTCAACAGCTACGGGCGCGATCTCCCGAAGGCGACCCGGATCACGTTCGCCGAGCTCCTGCGAAGGGTGGACGCGATCGACGGCGTGGAGCGGATCCGCTACACGAGCCCCCACCCCAAGGACATCCGAGAGGACGTCATTCGCGCGCATGCCGAGCTTCCCGCGCTCTGTCCGCACATCCACCTACCGCTTCAGTCGGGCTCGAGCAGGGTGCTCAAGGCGATGCGCCGGACGTACAACCGCGAGCGCTACCTCGACCGCGTCGCCCAGATTCGCGAGCACGTCCCCGACTGCGCGCTGACCACCGACATCATCGTCGGGTTCCCGGGGGAGACGGAGGAGGAATTCGCCGAGACGCTCGAGGTCGTCGACGAGGTGGGATACGACGGAGCGTTCACGTTCGTCTTCTCCCCGCGGCGGGGGACGGAGGCCGCCTCGCTGCCGGGGCAGGTCCCACATCCGGTCAAGCGGGAGCGCATGGAGCGCCTGGTCGAGGTCGTGCAGCGGCGCGCCCGCGAGCTCGCCCAGCGGTTCGTCGGCAGGACGGTCGACGTCCTGGTCGAGGGGCCCAGCCGCACCGACCCCTCGCGGCTTCGGGGCAGGAGCCCGCACAACAAGACCGTGAACTTCGACGGCATGGCGCAGCCCGGCGATTTCGCGCAAGTCGAGATCACGAGCGCCACATCGACCACTCTCGCGGGCCACGAGAAGCTCCTGAGCCGAGCACTAGTCCCCTGAAGGTCCTCGCGATCTTTGATCCTAGGCACGCACCCCGACTTTCGTGCCTGGGATAGCCTGCTAGAGCCCGCTGGGCCACGCCTGGCGCTGGCACTCACTGGCGCATTACTGGCGCATCCGCGCCCCCGAGACTCACAAGACTTCAGGCGCCACGCGGCGCCAGCAGCACAACCTGAACGAAGCGCGAGCAGCCCCCGTTGGTGGGTTTGGAATCCCATGCGGACTTGACAGGAAGCCTTTGTCGAGACGACGAGCCGCTGCCGCGACGGAACCGGGGAACACGCATCACGGTTCGGAGGCTTGACAGCCCGAGCAC
>JBKPFQ010000103.1:0-7537 GCA_046728915.1 Actinomycetota bacterium
GCGTTGGGCCGGGCGGTGCCGGCGGTGGTCCGGGTGGCGCGACCGGCGCCGTCGGCTCGGGCGGCGGCTCGGGCGGCGGCGGTTTCACGCTTCCGGGCGACGGCACGACGCCGCCGGGCAGCGACCCGGGCACCGACCCGGGCACCGATCCCGTCACGCCCTGCTGTGGCACGCCGGAAGCGCCGACTTCCGGGATCGTCGGCAACACCGTCGACCAGGTGGACAACACCGCCGACACGAACCTCGGCGATGGCCCGGTTGGGGACGTCGGCGGTACGGTCGACGACACCGTCACGGACACGGGGAACACCGTCGGCGGCGCGGTCGGTAACCCGAGTCTGGGCGACGACGTCAACGACACCGTGAACGACACGGTCAACGACACCCTCGGCGGCGGGCTGCCGGTCGGCGGCAAGTAGCCGCCCGGCCCGCCTCGTCGCATAGTCGGGCTAGGGGAGGTTTCGCCCCAGCCACCGGAGGGCGATCCCATGGAGCTCGGCGTCGTGCTGGGCTGAGCGATGGTGCCCGCCCGGGAGCAGGATCAGCTTGCGAGGCTCGCCGGCGCGCGCGTGAAGCTCCTCGGACCAGTCCGCCGGGATCTGGTCGTCGCCCCGGGCGTGGATCAGGATCAGCGGCTTGGAATCCATGAGCTCAACCGCCTGGCGCAGGTCGTGCTCGGCGAGCCACGCGGCGAGCGCACTGGCGCCGGCCGGATCGACTCGCATCCGGAGATCCTCGCTCTTGAGCCCTCGGGTCAGATGCTGGGCGCCGGCGGGACAGATCGCGATCGCGCCCGCGATCGCGTCCGAGGTCGCCGCCGCCTGGATCGCCATGAAGCCGCCCATGCTCGACCCGCGGGCGCACACGCGCGCCGCGTCGACGCCTTCGACCCCCGCCAGGAACCGGGCCATCCTGGCGACGTCGGCAAGCGCCCCGGGACTCATCGCGTCCTGCGATTCGCCGTGCCCACGCTGGTCATAGGCGAGGGCGGCCCAGCCGCTGGCCGCGCAGGCGCGACCGAAGTCGCCGTGGTTCTCCTTCCGCGAGCCGGCGCCGTGGAGGATCACCATCCCGCGCCACGGCGGCGTCGACGTCGGCAGCCAGAGCATGTAGGGGCGTCCGTCGTGAACGCCGGTGTCCGTTGGCCGGGAAACCTCCCTGCTCATCGTGTTGCGCAAGCTACCCACCGCAGGTGGTAATCGCGCGGGCCACGTCAGAATGAGCGGCCTCATGAGCGCCACCAGCGAGCGATCGTCCGTCGAGACCTCCCCGGTCTATCCGGCTGGCAGCCGTGCGAACGAGCGGGGCCACCTCGAGATCGGGGGCTGCGACGTGGTGGATGTGGCGGGCGAGTTCGGCACGCCCGCCTACATCTACGCCGAGGACGACATCAGGGGGCGAGCTCGCGCCTATCTGGACGCCTTCCGAGCTCGCACCGAGGACTTCGAGGTGCTTTACGCGAGCAAGGCGGCGCCGATCACGGCGATCTACGGGCTCTGCCGCGAGGCGGGCCTCTCCGTGGACGTGGCCTCGGGGGGCGAGCTCCACATGGCCCTCAAGGCGGGCTTCGATCCGGCGCGCGTCTACCTCCACGGCAACAACAAGACCGAGGCCGAGCTTCGCTACGCCACCCAGTCGCGCGTGGGCCACGTGATCGTCGACTCCTTCACCGAGATCGCTCGCCTGGACGCGATGCTGGACCGGGCGCAGGAGGTTCTGATCCGGGTCACGCCCGGCGTCCTGGCGACCACTCACTCCTACGTGCAGACGGGGGGCCTCGATTCCAAGTTCGGCTTCGGCCTGGAGGACGGGCTCGCCGAGCGGGCGATCGCCGAGGTGCGGGGCTCGCGACACCTGCGGCTCGTCGGACTGCACGCTCACATCGGCTCGCAGATCTTCGAGCTCGAACCCTACGTCGCGGCGATCGAGGCGCTCGCGGCTCTCGCCGGGCCAGACTGGGAGTGCAGGCTCCTCAACGTTGGGGGCGGGCTGGGGATCGCCTATACGTCGGCCGACCAGCCGCCGTCGATCGCCGATTACGTCGACGTCAAGGTGCGCGGGGTCGAGCGGGTCTTCGATCCGGTGCCGAGGATCCTGATCGAGCCGGGGCGATCGCTGGTGGGGAACGCCGGCGTCACCGCGTATGAGATCGGCACCGTCAAGGACATCCCCAACGTGCGGACCTACCTGTCCGTGAACGGCGGGATGTCGGACAACATGCGCCCGATGCTCTACGGCTCTCGATACGAGGCGATCGTCGCGAACCGCGCGGGCGAGGCGCCCGACACATTGGCCACCGTCGCCGGGATGCACTGCGAGTCCGGGGACATCCTGATCACCGACGCGATGCTGGCCTCGCCGGCGGTGGGGGACATCCTGGTCACCCCGGCGACCGGAGCCTACGGGTACTCGATGGCGTCCAACTACAACGGCGCCCCGCGTCCGGCGGTGGTGTTCTGCAAGCAGGGCGACGCGAGGCTCGTCGTCAGGCGCGAGACCTGGGACGACCTGGTAGCGCGGGACGTCGGGTGACGGAGCCGGTCCGCATCGGGCTCCTCGGGCGTGGAACCGTGGGAGGCGCGTTCCACGACCTCGTGCTGGAGCGCGCCGACGCTGTCGAGGCGGCGGCCGGACGGCGGCCGGAGATCGTGGGCGTGCTGCGTCGCTCAGACGGCGACTTCGAGCGCATCCTCGAGGGGTCCGACATCGTGGTCGAGCTGATCGGCGGCACGGACCCGGCCCGGGACTACGTGCTTCGCGCCCTGCGGGGCGGGCGCCATGTGGTGACTGCGAACAAGCAGCTGATCGCGCAGTTCGGGGACGAGCTCTTCGCGGCCGCGCGCGAGGGTGGCGCTCAGCTTCGCTTCGAGGCGGCGGTCGCGGGGGTGGTGCCCGTGATCCGGGTGATCCAGGAGAGCCTTGCGGCCACCGAGATCACGAAGGTCTTCGGCATCGTCAACGGCACGACCAACTTCATCCTTTCGGAGATGGCCAGCACCGGCGCGACCTACGCCGACACGCTGCGGCGCGCCCAGGAGCTGGGCTATGCGGAGGCCGATCCCAGCGACGACGTCGGCGGCGCCGACGCCGCGGCGAAGATGGCGATCCTGGCCAGACTCGCGTTCGGGGCTCCCGTGAGCCTCGCCGACGTCGCCTACCAGGGCATAACCGACATCCAGCCCGACGACATCGCCTATGCCAAGGAGCTGGGCCTGTCGCTCAAGCTCCTCGGCGTCGCCGAGCGGCACGACGGCGGAATCAGCGTTCGCGTCTTTCCGTGCTTCCTGTATTCCCACCACCCGCTGGCCCCGGTGGAGGGGCCGTTCAACGCCGTCATGGTCGAGGCGCCGGCGATCACCGAGATCACCATGTCGGGGCCCGGCGCCGGCGGGATCGAGACGGCCTCGGCGGTGCTGGGCGACGTGGTGTCGATCGTGGCCGGGAAGGCGCCGGTCCACGACGCCCAAGGGCACCTCGAGATAGTCCGGGACATCAGCTCCGCCTTCTACCTGCATCTCGAGGTCGCGGACCGCCCGGGCGTGCTGGCCAGCATCGCCGACGTCCTGGGGCGCAACGAGGTCTCGGTCCGAAGCGTGGTCCAGCGGGGACTGGGCGACGACGCCCGCCTGGTGATGGTCATGCACGAGGGCCCCGAGTCGCGATTCTTCGCCGCGCTCGAGGAGATCGCGACGCTGGAGTTCCTCCGGGCGCAGCCGCGGGCCATCCGGGTCATCGAGGAAGAGTTCGTGTGAGTCCACAGCCGCTCATCGAGCGGTATCGCGACCGCCTGCCGCTGGAGGCGGATGACCCGATCGTCTCCCTCGACGAGGGCTCGACGCCGCTGATCCAGGCCCCTGAGATCTCCGAGCGGGTCGGGGTGCGCACCTACCTGAAGCTCGAGGGCGCCAACCCCACCGGAAGCTTCAAGGATCGCGGGATGACCCTCGCCGTCTCGCGAGCGAAGGGGGCGGGGGCCGAGGCGATCATCTGCGCCTCGACCGGTAACACCGCGGCGAGCGCGGCGGCCTACGCGGCGCGCGCGGGCCTTCGGGGGGCCGTCATCGTGCCGGAGGGCAGGATCGCGATCGGCAAACTCGCCCAGGCCCTGATGCATGGCGCGCGAGTGATCGCGCTTCGCGGCAACTTCGACCAGGCCCTCGAGATCGTTCGCGACCTTGCGCAGAGCCATCCGATCGAGCTCGTCAACTCCGTCAACCCGTACCGGATCGAGGGCCAGAAGACGGCTGCGTTCGAGGTCTGCGACGAGCTCGGCGGACCGCCCGACGCGCTGGCGATCCCCGTCGGCAACGCCGGCAACATCACCGCTTGGTGGCGGGGCTTTCGCGAGTACGGCGTGGCACCGGTGCTGTACGGGTTTCAGGCCGAGGGCGCGGCGCCGCTGGTGATCGGGCATCCGGTGGCCGAGCCGGAGACGGTCGCGTCGGCAATCCGGATCGGCAACCCGGCCCGCTGGGAGGAGGCGATGGCCGCCGTCACGGGCTCCCGCGGCCGGATCGCGGCTGTCTCCGATGACGCGATCCTGGACGCCTATCGGCTGCTGGCCTCGAGCGAGGGCGTGTTCTGCGAGCCCGCTTCCGCGGCATCGGTCGCGGGGCTGATCGTCCACGGGCTGCCCGCCCCGGAGGGTGGCGATCCGCCGCGAACCGTGGTGTGCGTACTCACGGGCCACGGGCTGAAGGACCCGGACACGGCGCTCGGCAAGGCGCCGGGCGTCATCGGCTGCGAAGCGGAGTCCGCAGCCGTCGAGCGGCTCGTATTCGACTGAGCGGGACGAGCTCCGGCGAGAGCACCCAGGGCGACGTCAAAGGGGGGTGTGCTGACTTGACCCTGCTAATCAGCCTCAACTCAGCACACGTCTCAGCGGCCGGGCCGGGTCGCACTACTGACAGGAAGATGTCCCTCCCTCGGTGCAATCGGCGCACCACCCACGATCGTTTCGCAACCACGATCATGGGATGCTGGAAGAGCTCGTTGCCCTGATCGCGCCGCCCGCTTGCGCGGTTTGTGGCGGCGGCTCCGAGATCCGCGAGCGACTGTGCGATGGCTGCGAGGGGGCGCTCCGCGGGCTTGCCCCGGTGTGGTCCCCAGTTCCCGGCGTGGACATCGCCTGGGCGGCGGCGAGGTACGAGGGCACCGCGCGCAACCTGGTCGGCGCGCTCAAGTTCGGTTCGCGCGTGGCGCTCGCCGACGAGGCCGCCTCCCTAATCGCTGCGCGCGCCCCCGGGGAAGTCCTGGACGGCACGATCGTCCCGGTCCCGCCCGCCCCGCTGCGGCGCCGCCGGCGCGGCTTCGACTCAGCGGAGATGATCGCCGCCGCGCTCGGGAAGCGGAGGGGGCTGCCACTCGTGCCCTGTCTCGGCCGCACCCAGGGACGACGGCAGGTCGGACGCCGCCGGGCGGAGCGCCTCGCCGACCCTCCGCGCGTACGGGTTCTATCGCCGGCCCCGAGCCACGCGATCCTGGTCGACGACGTGATGACGACCGGCGCCACCCTCGGCGCGTGCGCCGAGGCGCTGCGCGGCGCCGGCGCGCTCCGGGTTGTCGCCGTCACCCTGGCTGCCTCGAGGCCCGCGCGACGTCCGCTTGGCTTGAGCGTCGGCTCGGCGTAGGATTGAACCGCAGCCTGCACCCAACGAGAGGAGGGAGCGTGCGGATCGAGGTCAGGGGACGCAACAGGGAGGTCACTGACGAGCTTCGCCGCCACGTGGAGAAGCGGTTTGCCCGCATCGGGAGGCAGGTGTCCGAGCACGCGGTGCTCGAGGTGGAGCTGAGGGAGGAGAAGAACCCCCGCATCGCGGACCGGCAGGTCGTCCAGGCGACGCTCCACGTGAAGAGGCTCACCTTGCGGGCCGGCAAAGCCTCTCCCGAGGTCCTGCATTCGATCCACGAGGTGGCCGAGGACCTGCGCCGCCAGGTCAAGAAACATCGCGAAAAACGACGCAAGCGCCACCAGACGCGCCAGCTCGTGGACAACCTGCGTCGGCGCACCGCGTAGCCCACGGCGAAACCCTGTCGACCCCGCGGGCGGTCGGTACCCTCAGAACCCGTGGCCAAGGGTCTCATAGATCGCGCCCTCCGCCTCGGCGAGGGGCGCCAGTTCAAGGAGTATGAGCGCCGCGTCGCGTCGATCAACCGGTTCGAGCCGGAGATGGAGCTGCTCGACCTATCCGAGATCCGGAGCGAGGCGGACGAGCTTCGCGAGCGCGCTCGCAACGGCGAGTCGCTCGACGATCTGCTCCCCGAGGCGTTCGCGCTCTGCCGGGAGGCAGCTCGGCGGACGATCGGCCAGCGGCACTTCGACGTCCAGCTGATCGGAGGGATGGTCCTGCACGACGGCTCGATCGCCGAGATGAAGACCGGCGAGGGAAAGACGCTGACCGCGACGCTCGCGGTCTTCCTGAACTCCCTTGCGCGGGAACCCGTCCACCTCGTCACCGTCAACGACTATCTGGCTCGTCGCGACGCGGAGTGGATGGGGCCGATCTACGACGCGCTCGGCGTCAGCGTCGGCGTGATCCAGTCCGAGCAGGAGCCGCCGACGCGCAAGCTCCAGTACTCGTGCGACGTCGTCTACGGGACGAACTCGGAGTTCGGGTTCGACTACCTCCGGGACAACATGGCCGCCTCCCTGGAGCACTGCGTCCAGCGCGAGCACGCCTACGCGATCGTCGACGAGGTGGACAACATCCTGATCGACGAGGCGCGAACGCCGCTCATCATCTCCGGCGCGCCCGAGGCCGCCGCCGACCTGTACTACACGTTTGCCCGCCTCGCCAAGCAGATGGTGGGCGTTCCCGCGAAGGAGAAGCTCAAGTCCCTCGGCGAGGACAAGGACACGACGAACGTCGACTACGACTACGAGTACGACGAGAAGCACAAGACCGTGGCTCCCACCGAGCCCGGCGTGGGCAAGGCCGAGCGCTTCCTCGGCGTCGACAACCTCTACGTCTCCGAGCACGGGACCCTCGTCAACCACCTGATTCAGGCGCTCAAGGCCGAGTCGCTGTACCAGCGCGACGACGACTACGCGGTGATCGACGGCGAGGTGAAGATCGTCGACGAGTTCACGGGCCGCATCCTGGAGGGCCGCCGCTGGTCGGAGGGCCTCCACCAGGCGATCGAGGCGAAGGAGGGCGTCCCGATCCGCGAGGAGAACCAGACGCTGGCGACGATCACGCTCCAGAACTACTTCCGCCTCTACGACAAGCTCTCCGGCATGACCGGCACCGCTCTGACCGAGGCCCAGGAGTTCATGAAGATCTACGAGATGCCGGTGGTCGACATCCCCACCAACGAGCCGATGATCCGCGACGACCACAACGACCAGATCTACAAGACCAAGAACGGCAAGTGGAAGGCGGTCCTCGGTGAGATCAAGGAGCGCCACGAGCACGGCCAGCCGATCCTCGTCGGGACCGTCTCGGTCGAGGTCTCGGAGATGCTCTCCGGCGAGCTTCGCCGTCAGGGAATCGACCACGTCGTCTTGAACGCGAAGCCCGAGCACGCCCAGCGGGAG
>JBKPFQ010000104.1:0-5818 GCA_046728915.1 Actinomycetota bacterium
TCCCAGTACGGCTTGGGCACGTGCGCGCGGCGCTCCAGCTCGCGCTCGACGACCAGTCCCAGCGTGGGGCTCTGCACGCGGCCCACCGAGAGGAAGTTGGAGCCGAAGCGCCGGGTGGCGAGGGAGACGGCGCGCGTGAGAGTGGCCCCCCAGATCAGGTCGATGTCCTGCCGGGCGGCGCCGGCGAAGGCGAGGTCGTAGGAGAGATCGTCGAGATTCGCGAACGCCCGCTCGATCTCCTGCTTGGTGAGCGCCGAGTAACGGGCGCGCTTGATCCGCGGCCGGTTGGCGAGCGCGTCGCCGTCGGACTCGGCGGCTGCGCCGATCACGGCCGGGTTGACGTCGATGATCGCCTCGAGCGCCTCCAGGCCGATCAGCTCACCCTCGCGGTCATAGTCGGTCGCGATCACGACCTCGTCGGCGTCCTTGGCGACCTTCTTGATGGCCTTGACGACGTTCTTGTCGGTGGGCTCCTTGACGATGTCGGCGTCGATCAGGTCGTGAAGATCCGTCTGCTGCCAGTTGGAGTAGTCCTCGGGGAAGGCGGGGCTCATCACGTGTCCCTTCAGGCCGATCGCCATGTGATCGCCGTCGGAGTCGGACCACGTGTAGTGGGGCACCTTGTAAGCAGCGTCGGCCTTCGCGGCGCCGCCGCTCAGGATCTCGGCGATCCTCTTTGCTGAGTTGTTCTTCTCTGTGACTATCAGGCGCACGGGCACCCTCGTTCGGTAATTCCCCAAAATGTTCGGCGAGACACCTTGCCCCGCCAATCGGACGCGAGAGTAGCAGGGGGTGTTTTCGGGCTTACGGCGTCAAACGACCCGCATCGGCAGTCCGCCGCGGGGCGAGAGGGTCGGCATCTGGCGGATCCGCAGCCGCCAGTCCGGCTCCAGTCCGAGGCGGAAGCGCCCGAGGATCGCGGCGGCGATCGCCCGGATCTCGAGCTCGCCGAAGCGCATCCCGATGCAGATTCGCGGACCGCCGCCGAAGGGCACGTAGGCACCCTTGGGGAGCTTCGCCCGCTCCTCGGGCGCGAAGCGCTCGGGCTTGAATGCGTGCGGGTCGGCGAAGACCTCGGGCAGGCGGTGGCTCGCCCACGACGAGTAGTTGACCGGCAGCCCCGCCGGAATCCGGTAGCCGCCGAACTCGAACTCGACGTCGGAGCGCCGCGGGCCGATCCAGGCGGGGGGATAAAGGCGAAGCGTCTCGTGGACGGCCATGTCCAGGTCGGGCATCTCCCCGAAGAGCTGTGCGGCGGTGGGCGCCTCATCGCCGGCGACGCGGTGGCGCTCGTCCGCGAGGCGCTCGGCCCATTCCGGGTGGCGGGCGAACTCGTAGAAGAGAAACGCCACGGTCGACGTCGTCGTGTCGTGGCCCGCGAACAGCAGCGTCAGGATCTGGTCGCGAACCTGCTCGTTCGTGAATCGCCGGCCGTCGGCGTCCTCGGCCTCGATCAGGAGGCCCAGGATGTCCTCCCCCGCGTCGCCGGTCCGGCGCCGGCGGGCGATCTCGCCCAGGATGATCCGGTCGAGTGTCCGCCGCACCTGCCGCAGCCGCGAGAACGGGCTGCCCGGCCCGCGGAGAACCTGGAGCCAGTACTCGCGCTCATAGAAGGAGAGCCCGCGCTCGAAGGTCGCGGCGACGTCGATCCCGGCGCGATCGGGGTCGAAGCCGAACAGCGCCCGCATCGCGACGCGCATGGTCACGTGGCGCGTCCAGTCGTAGAGGTCGATCCGCTGGCCGCTCCGCCATCCCTCCAGCGCGCGGTTCGCCTCCTCGGTCATCACGTCAGCCGCGGCGGCGATTCGCTCACGGTGGAAGACCGGCAGCATGATCTCCCGCGCGCGGTCGTGGTAGTCGCCGTCCGTGGTCAGCAGCCCGTCGCCGATCAGCGGGATGAGGTCGCCCAGGCTGCCGTCGCGCCACCGGAACTTGTCGCGGTCGGTGACGAGCATGAACCGGTTGGCCTCCGGGCCGAGCATGAACACGTGGATCGCGTGGAAGATCCGGATCGCGAAGACGGGCCCGTGCTCCTCGTAGGCGGGCAGCAGCACCGAGAGTGGGTCCCGGCGCATCCGCTCGGTCCGGGCGATGCTTGGGAGCTTGCCGCCGGGAGGGAGCGAGGCGCCTCGAGTCGCCCGCAGCTCGTTGCTCCAGTCCTGGCGGATCCGCGCGAACGGGTTCGTCGTCGGTGCGGGAGGGGCGGTCGCCGGCATCGACCCGAGGATAAACCGGCCTGGCCAGCCGGCCAAGTCGTTCGCTCCTCTAGTCTCATGCTGATGCCCGCCCAGGCCTATGCCGGCAAGGAGTGCGTGTGCCAGCTCCGCAAGGGAATCTGCGACTCCTCGTGCGTGCGGGACATGCTCTCCACCCCCCTCTACATCGCCTGCCTCCGTCTCTCCGGCCGGCCGTGCCTGGTGGTCGGCGGCGGCGAGGTGGGCCTCGAGAAGGTCGAGGGCCTGCTCGCGTGCGACGGCGCCGTGACCCTCGTCTCCCCGGACGCCGTGCCGGAGCTGGCCGAGTACGCGCGCGAGGGCTCGATCCGGTGGGAGCGACGCGAGTTTCGCGACTCCGATCTCGACGGCAGGTTCCTGGTCGTCGCGGCGACCAGCGTCACCGAGGTGAACATCGCGGTGTACGAGGGCGCGGAGCGCCGGGCGATGCTCTGCAACGTCGTCGACGTGCCGCCCCTCTGCAACTTCATCCTCCCGGCGATCGTGCGGACCGGGCCGCTGGCCATCGCGATCTCCACGGCGGGGGCCTCGCCGGCTCTCGCCAAGCGGATGAAGCGCGAGATCGCGGAGACCTACGGCGAGCCGTACGCGCGGCTCGCGGTGATGCTGAACGACGCCCGCGGCTGGGCGAAGGCCACCCTCCCCACCTACCAGGACCGCAAGGAGTTCTTCGAGGGGATCGTGAACGGGGAGCCCGATCCGGTCGGGCTCATCCGCTCCGGTCGCGAGGCTGACGTCCGCGAGCTGATCGAGGCCGCCAAG
The DNA here is from genome assembly GCA_046728915.1 of Actinomycetota bacterium. GTDB lineage: Bacteria > Actinomycetota > Thermoleophilia > Solirubrobacterales > 70-9 > AC-56. The sequence goes on from JBKPFQ010000104.1 coordinate 2,997, forward strand.
GAAACGCACGCCGCGCCGACCGCCGGCTGATGCGGTACCGCAGGCTCGGCAAGTCGGAGATCGAGGTCTCGGAGATCGCCCTGGGCTCCTGGCTCACCTACGGCGCCGGGATCGAGCGCGAGCACACCGAGGCCTGCACCCGGGCCGCCTTCGATGCCGGGATCAACCTCTTCGACACCGCCAACGTCTACGGCTCGGGCGCCGCTGAGGCGGCCTGGGGCGAGATCCTCAAGGACTTCGTCCGCGACGACTACGTACTGGCCACCAAGCTCTACTTCCCGATGTCGGAGACCGATCGCGGGCTCTCGCGCGAGCAGGTGCACAAGCAGCTCGACGCCTCCCTCGACCGGCTCCAGACCGACTACATCGACCTCTACCAGTGCCACCGCCCCGATCCGGAGACACCGATCGAGGAGACGATGGAGGCCCTGACCGAGGTCTGCGAGGCGGGCAAGGTGAGGGAGATCGGGTTCTCCGAGTGGACGATCGAGCAGATCCGCGCCAGCCTCGAGGTCCCGGGGACGAGGGACTTCGTCTCCTCCCAGCCCCAGTACAACATGATCTGGCGAGCGCCCGAGGCCGAGCTGATCCCCTTCTGCGCCGAGCACGGGATCTCGCAGATCGTCTGGTCGCCGCTCGCACAGGGCGTCCTCACCGGCAAGTATCCGCCCGGCCGCCCGCCACCCGAGGGCACGCGCGCCGCCCACGACGAGATGAGCGTCTCGATCTCCCGCTACATGGTCGACTCGGTGCTCGAGGCCGTCCAACGGGTGGCGATCGTCGCGGAGGAGCACGGGCTCGGGATGGTCGAGCTGGCCCTGGCGTGGGTCCTCCGTCAGGAGAACGTGGCGTCGGCGATCATCGGCGCGTCGCGCCCCGAGCAGGTCCACGCGAACGCCCAGGCGTCCGGCGTCGAGCTATCGCAGGAGGTCCTCGACGCCGTCGACGAGGCGCTCGACGGAGTCGTCATCACGAAGCCGCAGCTCGCGGCGTTCGCCCAGGAGGGCGTCAAGCACCGTTAGGCGGACGATGTCGGCCTGGCCGGTCCGGGCCGCGCTTCGCTCACGCGATGCCCGAATCGCATCGGCGCTTGGTTCGTTGGCCCAGCAACCAGGGAGGCGACCAGATGAGCAGCTTCGCCGTCAACCGCGAAATGGTCGGCTGACCTGAGACGCTTTCGGACTTGACGGTGATATATGCCGTCAACCCCGAATGGAGCCGCAGCGACTTGACGACTTCGCGGTTGACGGCATACTCGGTGCCCCCTTCTCCTTCCCCTACTCAGCCGGTCAGGGCCCGGGTCGACCCTGACGAACAGGGGCCGACGCCCTCAGCCCGAGGGAAGCGCGTAGATCGCGATCGCCGCGAAGTGCGCCGTGGCGGCGGCGATGACGAGCGCGTGGAAGATCTCGTGGTAGCCGAACACCGCTGGGTTGGGATCCGGCCGCTGCCGGGCGTAGATCACGGCGCCCGCCGTGTAGAGGACGCCGCCGGCCGCGATCAGGGCCCCCGCCCCGAGCCCCGCGGCGACGACGATCGCCGGGAAGCCGAGCAGGCCGATCCACCCCACGGCCAGGTAGACGATCGTGCTCACCCACTTGGGCGCGTCGACCCAGATCAGCTCGACCACGATCCCGGCGAGTGCTCCGGCCCAGACCGCGATCAGCAGGGCATCCGCGAGGGGGCCGCTCATCACCAGGAGCGCAAACGGTGTCACCGTGCCGGCGATCAACAGGAAGATCATCGAGTGGTCCAGCCGCCGCATCCAGCGGCGGATCTCGGGCCGGCGCCAGTTGACGCGGTGGTACAGCGCACTGGTGCCGAGAAGCCCCGAGAGCGAGAACGCGTAGACGGCCATCGCGAGGCGGGCGTGCCCGCTGGGGGCCGCCGCGATCAGACCCGCGCCGGCGACCAGCGAGATGAAGAACGCCCACTCGTGGGACACGCCACGCAGCCGCGGCTTCGATCGAGCGATGAGGACCTCGGCGGCGGTCTTCGCCTCGGCGACGCGCTCGCTCGCCGCCGTCCTCGCCTCCGCAACGCGCTCGCTCGCGACGGCCTTGGCCTCGGACATGCGCTCCGATGCCGCCGATTTCGCATCGCTGACCCGCTCCCGCGCTCGCTCCCGCCTCGTCATGGCCGCGAGCCTACCGAACGCCCACCCCGCGGGCGTTACTTCATCACACTCAGGCGTCAGCCCGCTACATATGGTGGTAAATCGGGAGCAGGAAACCGCTACTGCTAGTAGAATCAGTCGAGTGGTTTGCCCCTCCTGCCGCACTCCGACCCGCGTCCTCGAGAGCCGTCGCGCGCCCGACGGCGACGCCGTGCGGCGTCGCCGCGAGTGTCCGCAATGCGGCCGGCGCTTCACGACGTTCGAGCGCCGCGACCCGGAGCCGGCGTACGTGATTAAGCGCGACGGCGAGCGCCAGCGGTTCGACCGCACGAAGCTCCGGGGCGCGCTGCTGGCGGCGGCGCACAAGCGGCCGGTGACGGCCGTGGACGTCGAGGCGATCGTCGACCGGATCGAGGTCGCGGCGGCGGATTCGGGCGAGCTCTCGACCGAGCGGATCGGCGAGCTGTGCCTGACCGAGCTCGAGGCGCTCGACGGAGGCGCCTATCTCCAGTTCCTCGGGACCCTGGCCGGTCCGGCTTCCGCAATTTCCGGTCGATCGGACACGGTCGGTTCCGTCCGGGTCGCGCGCGAGGATCCGGAGTCACCCCCTAAAGCTGGCGCAAGGAGAGGACTTGATGAGTAAAACTGCTGCAAACGACGCACGAGCGACTCAGGCGGGACTGACGGTCGAGCGCCGCTACACCAC
>JBKPFQ010000105.1:0-19304 GCA_046728915.1 Actinomycetota bacterium
GCGTCGGCGTTGAACATCTGTAGGTGGTAGATCGAGCCGAAGCAGAAGCGGAAGACGATCTCGCCGAACCGGTTCTTCTCCTCCTGCGCCAGCCGCTTGACCTCCTCGAAGCCGATCCCCTCCACGTATTCGGTGACCAGGACCCGCCGCCGCGAGAGCCGGGTGATCACGTCCGGCACACAGATGAACGGATGGCCGCGATAGCCGCGCGCGAAGCTGCGGTGGCTCTGCGCCTCGTATTCGTAGTCGAGCTCCTCCATGACGCGCAGGCGGAGCTCGTGGGCGACCGCCTTGGCGTCGAGGCCCGGCGCGATCGTCCGAGCGAGGCGCATGATCATCCCCGCGTTGCGCAGGTCGGACTCGAGCGCCTCGGCGACGCCCGGGTACTGGATCTTCACCGCCACCGCACGACCGTCGTGCAGCGTCGCCCGGTGTACCTGCCCGATCGAGGCTGCCGCGAACGCCTCCTCCTCGATGTCGGCGAAGATCTCGTCGAGCGGCTCGCCCATGTACTCCTCGTCCAGCACCTTGCTCACCTTGTCCCAAGGCATCGCCGGAGCCGAGGTCCGCAGCTTGGCGAGCTGCTCCTGATAGAGCTCGGCGTACTCGGGCGGCAGGAACTCGGTGTCGATGAACGAGGCGAGCTGCCCGAGCTTCATCGCCGCACCCTTCATCTCGCCGAGGATCGAGGCCATCTTCACCGCGGTCTCGAGATGCCGGCCCTCGAGCCGCCGCTCAGCCTCGTCGCTCCCGCGAGCGACGTTCGCCGCCCTGGTCCCGGCGTACCGCGTCGCCTGGGCGCCCATGGCGGTCCCGAGCTTCGCGGAGCGGCGAATCCTACCCTGAGGGATCTTGTCCTCGGTCATGCGTACCAGTATGCAAGCAGGGCGCGCCCGCGGGTTTCGGTGAATTCGTCACGGTCACAGCTCACGGAGCGGAAGGCAAGTAGGGGGCGGTCGCGGCGGCGCGCGTGTTTCGTGTGAATCCGAGCGAACGCGTCGGGCGTACGCCCGCCGGGTTGGGGGTGACCGACTTTCTGCCCGCTATGCGGGCAAAAACTCGGTGACCCCTCGAAGGCGTGCCACCGGGGCGCCCGAAATCACACGAAACGCTCGCGCAACCGTGACTGTTTCCCTACCTGCCCTTGCAACGCCGGGCCTTGACTGCGCCCGGTCGCGATCCAGAGGCGCCCCGACCAGCCGCCCTTCTCTATCCTCAACGCCGCATGGCATCTGACCGCGCAACGCTCAAGGTCTCCGATCGAACGGAGTTCGGCACGCGCACGACGCGCCGCCTGCGGCGGACGGGGCTGGTGCCCGGCGTCGTCTACGGCGGCGGCAAGGACGCGCGGGCCTTCCAGGTCCCGGAGCGCGAGGCTCGCTCGGTGCTGCTTCACGGCGGGGCGCTGATCGACGTCCAGTTCGACGGTTCGCGCTCGACGCCGGTGGTGGTGAAGGAGGAGCAGCGCGATCCGGTGCGCGGCTCGCTCCTTCACCTCGATCTGCTCGAGGTGAAGCTCGATGAGGAGATCCAGGCAGAGGTCGCGATCGAGCTTCTCGGGGGCGATGAGGCGCCGGGCGTGAAGGAGGGCGGCGTGCTCGAGCACGTTACGCACCAGATCACGATCGAGGCCCTGCCGACCGCCATTCCCGACAGCATTCCGGCGGACGTCTCGGGCATGGCGATCGGTGACACGCTCCAGCTGAGCGGAGTCATTCCTCCGGAGGGCGTGACGTTCGCGCTCGGGGAGGGCGTCGACGCCGACGAGGTCACGATCGCCACGTTGTCGCCGCCCCGCGTCGAGGAGGAGCCCGAGCCCGAGGTCGAGGAGGAGGCCGAGCTCGTCGGCGAGGAGGGCGAGGTGCCGGAGGGCGAGGAGGCGCCCGAGGGCGAGGCCCCGGCGGAGGGCGACGAGGCCCCCGCCGAGGGCGGGGAATCCGAAGAGGAGTAGCGGCCCCTGTCGTTGCTCGACCGGCTGCGACGCGGCGGCCGAGTCGCCGGCGAGGCCGGTGCCTCGAGCGCCGACCAGCGCCTGCTGATCGTCGGGCTCGGCAACCCCGGCGAGCGGTACGAGCGCAGCCGCCACAACGTCGGCTTCGAGGTCGCCGCGGAGCTCGAGCGCCGGTGGGAGCTCTCGCGCTCCAAGCGGCGGTTCCGCGGCCTCATCGCCGAGGGCCGCGCGGGCGCCGAGGGACCGCGGGTGGCCGTCCTTCGCCCCCAGACCTACATGAACGATTCGGGGACCTCCGCCGGGCTGGCGCGCGGCTCGCTGAAGGTCCCGCTCGAGAACACGATCGTCGTGCACGATGAGATCGACCTCGAGTTCGGCGACGTTCGCAGCCGACTGGGCGGCGGGCTCGCCGGTCACAACGGCCTGAAGAGCCTCGCCAAGGGCTTTGGCGGATCGGACTTCTGGCGCGTTCGGGTGGGGGTGGGCCGGCCGGACTCGACCGACCCCGACATCGTGGCCCGCTACGTCCTGTCTCGGTTCGCCGAATCCGACGACGAGGTCCAAGAGCTTGTCGAGCGGGCGGCCGACGAGACCGAGCGCCTGGTCCGCGAGATCGCGGAGGAGGAGGCCGACCCCATCGGCGAGGTGCTGGATTGAGCGAGCGAGCCTCGGACGGCGAGCGGTGCGAAGCCGAGCGTGCAGCTGGCGATCGGACGGAGCCAGCCGCGCGAGGCGAGCCCGTGACGACCTACGACGTCGACGAGGCCGGCATCGCCGTACTGAGACTCGATCGTCCCGACGCCCGCAACGCGATGAACACCCGGATGCTCGAGGAGCTCCTGGATCACTTGGCGGATGCGCGCGATGACGACGCCGTTCGCGTCCTCGTGCTCTCGTCCACCGACCACATGAGCCTCTCGGCGGGCGCCGACGTGCGCGAGGAGCTCGACGCGGACGGGCGGGTTCATCGCATGGAGCTCTTCGCGCGGTTGTACGACGAGCTCACCGGGTTCCCGAAGCCCACGGTGGCCGCCTGCCATGGCTCGTGCGTCGGCGGCGGCGCCGAGGTCGCGGCTGCCTGCGATCTGCGGGTCGGTGGCTCCAATCTCCGGCTGCGCTTTCCCGGCGCGGCGCTGGGGGTCCCGGTGGGACCGGCGCGGCTGGTGACGCTGTGTGGCCTTTCGGTGGCGAAGTACCTGCTCTTGACCGGCAAGGAAGTGGGGGCCGAGCAGGCCCTCCGCTGGGGTCTGGTGCACCGCGTTGCGCCCGCCGCCACCACCGAGGAGGCCGCGTTGGACCTCGCCTCGGCGGTCGCTCAAAACCCGCCCGAGGCCACCGTGATGCTGAAGCGCATGCTCCACGCATGGGACGACGTGGAGGGACGCTCCCGCGCCGAGGGTGAGGGGCAGGTGGAGTGGCAGCGCTCCGGCCCGGGCCTCCCTCATCGCGAGTAAGACCGATCCAAGAAGGTTTTGGGATCTCAGGTACGTGATGGCGTCCCCAAAACCGCAAAACCTGTCGGGGCGGGGTTTGGGCCGGTCCTAACATCGGTTGGGCGATGAGTCTTCGCCCTCTGCTCGAAATCGCCGCCGAGGATCAGCGCTTCAACGCGCTCACCGAGGCCGTTCGCGGGGGCGAGGCGGCCGAGGTCCATATGTCCGCAGCGATCCGGCCGTTCCTGCTCGCGGCGCTCGTGTCCTCCGGCGACGGGCTCGGCGACCGGCCGGCGCTGATCGTCGCGCCCGACGACATCGCCGCGCGCGACCTCGCCCGCGACCTTCGTGCCTACCTGGCGCCGCGGCAGGTTCGTTACTACCCGTCCCGCGGCACGGGCTACGCGTCGCATCTCGCCCCACCGCCGCACCTGGTGGGCCTGCGAATAGCCGCGCTGGACGCCCTGGACGAGGCGGGCGCCGTGGTGGTCGCCAGCGCTCCGGCACTGGCCGAGGCCGTGCCCGACGCGTCTCTCCGGCCAGAGGGCTTCACGCTTCGAAAGAGCGAGGAGGTCGACCTCGACGAGGTGGGCGGCCGCCTCGTGGAGGCCGGCTATGAGCGGGCCGACCAGGTGGAGGAGCGCGGTCAGTTCGCGATCCGCGGCGGCATCCTCGACGTGTTCGGGGCGACCGAGGACCGTGCCGCTCGCGTCGAGCTGTTCGGCGACGAGATCGAGTCCATCCGCTGGTTCTCGACCTTCACGCAGCGATCGCTGGGCGACACCGAGGCGATCGAACTCGCCCCGGCCGCCGAGCTGGGCGCCGAGTACCGGGAGTTGGCGGAGATGGCGCTCTCCGAGGAGGAGGGCGAGCGGCCGGACCTCGCGGAGCTTCTCCCACTTGACCGCTTCCGCGCGCCGCTCGACCTGATCCCGCCTGAGACCGCGGTGCTGATCGCCGCCGCCGCCGAGATGGAGTCGGCGCTCCGCGACCACTGGGAGGACGCCACCGCCGCGATGCACTCGAGCGACGCGCGGCGCCTGTACGTCGAGGTCTCCGGGGCGCTCGCGGACCGGGGGTCCGTGCGGATCTCCGAGTCCGACTCGGGCCAGGAGATCTCCTTCCGCGCCCAGGCTCCGACCTCGGCCGCCCGCAGCATCGGCGAGGCCGAGAAGCAGCTCGAGCGCGAGTTGCGGTCCGGCTACCGTGTGGTCGTCGCATTCGAGCACCGCGGCGAGGCCGAGCGCGCCCGCTACAACCTCCAGCGCCTGGAGGCCGCCTTCCTCGACGGGGCGCCGCCCCCGGACGAACGGTCCCTCCGCTTCGCCGAGGCGACGCTGTCCGACGGGTTCGTCTCGCCGGACCTGAAGCTGGCCGTCATCCCGTTCCGGCGACTGGTCCATCGCCGTCGCGCCGTCGCTCCGCCCCCGGCGCGCGGGCGCCTCGCCGCGTTCACGGACCTGCGGGTCGGCGACCACGTCGTCCACGAGGACCACGGCATCGCCCGGTTCGCCGGCTTCGAGACGAAGGCCGTGGCGGGCGTCACCCGCGACTACCTGGAGCTCGAGTACCGGGGGTCGGACCGGGTCTTCGCCCCCACGGACCAGCTCGCGAAGATCACCCGTTACGTGGGAACCGGCGGCGAGCCGCCGCAGCTCTCGGCCCTCGGCTCCAAGCGCTGGGAGGGCGTCAAGGCCAGGGCGCGGCGCGCCGCCCGGGAACTTGCCGGCGAGCTGCTGAACCTGTACGCGGAGCGCCGCACGCGCAGCGGCCACGCGTTCCCGCCCGACGGCGAGTGGCAGATGGAGCTCGAGCGTGCCTTCCCGTACCGGGAAACCGCGGACCAGCTCGAGGCGATCGATGCGGTCAAGGGCGACATGGAGGCCGCGCGGCCCATGGACCGGCTGATCTGCGGCGACGTGGGCTACGGCAAGACCGAGGTCGCGTTGCGCGCCGCGCACAAGGCCGTCTCCGACGGCAAGCAGGTGATGATGCTCGTCCCGACCACGATCCTCGCCCAGCAGCACCTCGGGACCTTCCGGGAGCGCCTGGCCGAGTTCCCGATCGAGGTCGAGGTGGTCTCGCGGCTCCGCAGGCCGGCCGAGGTCCGTCAGACGCTCGCCCGCTTCGCTGACGGCAAGGTCGACATCCTCATCGGCACCCACCGCCTGCTCTCGCGAGACGTTCGCGCGCGAGAGCTCGGGCTGCTGATCGTGGACGAGGAGCAGCGGTTCGGCGTCCGGCAGAAGGAGCTCCTGCGGCAGCTGAAGCTGAAGGTGGACGTGCTCTCGCTGTCGGCGACCCCGATTCCGAGGACGCTGCAGATGAGCCTGGCGGGCCTTCGGGACATCTCGGTGATCGAGACGCCGCCGGAGGGCCGGCGCCCGATCCGCACCTACGTCGGGCCGTACGATGAGGAGCTGGTCCGGCGGGCCATCCAGCGCGAGAAGGAGCGCGGCGGCCAGGCGTTCTTCCTGCACAACCGCATCGAGACGCTGCACGAGATGGCGGAGCGGCTTCGCGCCCTGTGCCCCGACGTCCGGTTCGCCGAGGCCCATGGGCAGATGGACGAGCGCGAGCTGGAGCGCACGATGCTCGACTTCCTGCGCGGTGAGGCCGACTGCCTGGTCGCCACGACGATCATCGAGTCGGGCCTGGACATCCCCCAGGCGAACACCCTGATCGTCGAGCGGGCGGACGAGCTGGGCCTGGCGCAGGCCTACCAGATCCGCGGGCGGGTGGGGCGCTCCCGCGAGCGCGCCTACGCGTACCTGCACTATCCGTCGGCGGAGGCGCTGAGCGCGGAGGCCGGCGCCCGCCTCGCGACGCTCTCGGACTACACCGAGCTGGGCTCCGGATTCGCGATCGCGATGCGCGACCTGGAGCTCCGCGGCGCGGGCAACCTGCTGGGCGACGAGCAATCCGGTCACGTCGCGGCGGTGGGGTTCGAGCTCTACGTCTCGCTCCTGGACGACGCGGTCGAGGACCTTCGCTCCGTGGACGGCGCTGGGCGCGCCGAGGCGGCGGTCCGCCTGGACGTGGACGTCGACGCCTACCTCCCCGCGGATTACATCCCGTTCGAGGCCGCCAAGATCGACGTCCATCGCAGGGTGTCGGGAGCCGCCGACGTGGGCGCGCTGCGCGCGCTTCGCGACGAGCTCCGCGACCGTTTCGGCCCCGTGCCGGAGCCGGTGGAGAACCTGATGGAGCTGCAGCGGGCTCGAATCGAGCTGGGCGCCCTCGGCGCGCGCACCGTCGAGTTCCGCGGCGGACGCCTCTCGGTCACGCCGCTGGAGCTCGATGCCGCGACGGTCGGGCGACTGCGAGAGGGCATGCCGGAGGCGATGTACGAATCGCGGACGAAGACGCTCTCGGTCAGGGTTCCCGACGAGCCGCATGCCCGCCTGGCCGCGGCCCTCGGCCTTGCGGAGGCCGTGCGCGGCGCCGTGCCGGAGCCCGTTGCAGCCTAGGCGTTGGTCGGTGCCGCAACTTAAGGCTGTATTAGCCCGTGGCGCTATTCTCCCGCCCTCGTGCCCAGGCGTGGGGACAGGCGGATCGTGGTCGCGGCCGTTTTGGCCGTGTTCCTGGTGGCGTTCTTCGTCGTCGTGGCGATCGCCCAGGGGATCGGCAATCCGAGCGTTCCCTCGGACGAAGTCGCGGTCGTCGAGGACGCACCCGACGGTCACATCTCGATCGACGACTTCAACACGGCGCTGAAGCAGACCGCGCTCGGGCAGGGCGTCACCAAGGTCCCCTCGCCGGACGATCCGCAGTACGCGACGCTCCGCGACACCACCATGTCGAACTTGATCACCACCCGCTGGATCGCGGGCGAGGCCGAGGAGCGTGGCATCACGGTCTCCGACACGGAGATCGACAGCTACATCAAGCAGCAGTTCGGCGGGCAGTTCGAGAGGGCCGCGAAGCAGGCAGGCTTCACGCAGGACCAAGCGCGCGAGCAGGTCAAGTTCATCCTGCTCGGGCAGGAGCTCCAGAAGGAGGTCGTGGGAACCGCGGCGCCCGCGGTCCCGCAGGATCTGGTCCAGCGGTTCTACGACGCGAACAAGGCGCAGTTCACCCAGCCGGAGACGCGGGACGTCCGCGAGATCGTGAACAAGGACCAGGCCAAGGTCGAGCAGGCCAAGGCGATGCTCGAAAAGGACGACTCCCCGGCGAGCTGGAAGAAGGTTGCCGCCAAGTTCTCCACCGACAAGGCGACGAAGTCCAACGGCGGACTGCGCAGGGGCGTGGCCCAGGGTCAGAGCGAGCCGGCGCTCGACCAGCAGATCTTCTCGGCCCCCACGGGACAGCTGATCGGTCCGTTCGAGGGTCAGGCAGGCTTCTACCTGATCGAGGTCGACAAGGTGACACCTGAGTCCGTGACCCCGCTGTCCAAGGTCGAGAGCCAGATCAAGCAGCAGCTGGGTCAGGGCCTGCAGCAGGAGGTAGCGACCAGGGCGCAGCAGAGCATCACCGACAAGTGGGCCTCGCGCACCTTCTGCGCGCAGGGTTACGTCGTGCAGCAGTGCTCGAACTTCACCCCGCCCGACCAGAGCACCCCCGGGGCACCTCCGGTCCTCTCGAGCGGCGCCGTCCAGCCCGGCCAGACAACGGTCTTCCCCGGCCAGGCGCCCGCCGCACTGCCCCAGGGGCCGCAGTTCCCGGCGCCCACGCAGCAGCCCTCGGTGATCGGCCCGGGTGGGGCGCCCACCCTGCCGCCGGGCACCGCGCCACCCTCCGGCACAGCGCCGCCGCCCGGCGGCTGATCCGGCCGCTCGCATGACGGAAGCGCCCAGGCGGTCCGTCGCCGAAGGCGATGTCGCGGCCGCGCTCGTGCGGCTTGACGAGATCACCCGCCGTCTGCGGCGAGAGTGCCCGTGGGATCGCGAGCAGGACGAGCGGTCGATCGTCCCGCACACGGTCGAGGAGGCCTACGAGCTCGCCGACGCGGCCGCGAGCGGCGACGACGCCAAGCTGCTGGACGAGCTGGGGGACGTGCTCTTCCAGGTCCACTTCCTTGCTCTGCTGCTGGAGGAGCGCCAGGCGGGCAGCCTCGCCGAGGTGGCCGAGGCGATGTCCCAGAAGCTGATCCGCCGCCACCCCCACGTCTTCGGCGAGACCGAGGCGGAGACGGCCGGTGAGGTGCTCAAGAACTGGGATCGGATCAAGCGCGAGGAGGAGGGCAGGGGCGCCGACGAACCGTTCGCCGACGTGCCGGAGAACCTGCCGGCCCTGCTCTACGCCCGAAAGATGCAGCGCCGCGCCGCCTCCGCCGGCCTCGCCAGCGAGGAGGCGCGCGAGCGCCTATCGGATCCCGAGCTGCGCGACGAGGCGGAACGGTGGGTGGGGGAGGCCCTCTTCGCCCTGGTGGACGTCGCGCGTCGACTGGGGGTGGACCCGGAGCTGGCGCTGCGCGCCGCGGGGCAGCGCTTCCGGGACGAGACCCGTCCGTAGACTTCCGCCGCCATGCCCACGATCGAGCGCATCCACGCCCGCCAGATCCTCGACTCGCGCGGCAATCCGACGGTGGAGGCGGAGGTGTCGCTCGACACGGGTGCCGTCGGACGCGCCGCCGTGCCCTCCGGCGCCTCGACCGGCGAGTTCGAGGCAACGGAGCTGCGCGACGGCGGCGAGGAGTGGGCCGGGAAGGGCGTCTCGCGGGCCGTCCGCAACGTCAACGACGAGATCGCCCGGGCGCTCGAGGGTGCGCGGGCGACCGAGCAGGGCGCGATCGACCGTACCCTCGTCGACCTCGACGGCACACCCAACAAGTCGCGGCTCGGCGCGAACGCGATCCTCGGCGTGTCGCTCGCCGTGGCCAAGGCGGCGGCGGAGGAGGCGGAGGAACCGCTCTACCTCTTCCTCGGCGGCACCGGGGAGACGACCCTCCCCGTCCCGATGATGAATGTTCTGAACGGCGGCGCCCACGCGGACAACAAGGTCGACTTCCAGGAGTTCATGGTGGTGCCGGCCGGCGCCGCGACCTTCGCCGAGGGCCTGCGGATGGGGGTCGAGATCTTTCACGCCCTGAGGGGCACGCTCTCCTCGCGCGGGCTGGGCACCACCGTCGGGGACGAGGGCGGGTTCGCTCCCGATCTCGATTCGAACGAGGAGGCGCTCGAGGTCCTGATGAAGGGCATCCAGGCCGCCGGCTACGAGGCTGGGAACCAGGCCTTCATCGCCCTCGACCCGGCGACCAGCGAGCTGTATGCCGACGGCTCCTACGTCCTGGAGCACGAGGGTCGGTCGCTCTCAGCGGGTGAGCTCGCCGACTACTGGGCCGACATCACGGACCGCTATCCCGTCGTCTCCCTGGAGGATGGGATGGACCAGGAGGACTGGGACGGCTGGCGGACGCTGACGGAGCGGCTTGGCGAGCGCGTGCAGCTTGTGGGGGACGACCTGTTCGTCACCAATCCGGAGCGGCTGCGACGCGGCATCGAGGAGGGGGTCGGAAACTCGATCCTGGTGAAGTTGAACCAGATCGGGACGCTCACCGAGACGCTCGAGACCATCGCGATCGCCAAGGACGCCGGCTACACCACCGTGATCTCGCACCGGTCGGGGGAGACCGAGGACACGACGATCGCCGATATCGCCGTCGCCACCGGGGCCGGTCAGATCAAGACGGGAGCGCCGTCGCGATCCGATCGCGTGGCGAAGTACAACCAGCTGCTGCGGATCTCTGAGGAGCTGGGGGAGCGCGCCATCTATCCGGGGATCGAGGCGTTCGCCGGAAGGTAGAACGCCGTCGCCGCCGAACCATGAAGCGTGAGCGCTCGTGCGTACCGCGTCTCCCCGCGCCGCCGGAGCGGTGGCCGACCGACGAGGATTCACTGGGATCGTCTGGGACGGATCGTCTTGGTGCTCGTGTTCTTCGCGATCCTGTTCTCCTACATCAGCCCGGTGGTGAACTTCGTGGATGCCTGGCGGGGCTCGCACGACACGGACGCCCAGCTGCAAACGCTGCGGCAGGAGCACGATCGCCTCGAGGCCAAGGCCGAGTCGCTCAAGAATCCGAACGCTGCCGCGGAGGCGGCGCGACGAATGGGCATGGTCGTCGAGGGCGAGCGCTCCTTCGTCGTCAAGAGCCTGCCGCACTGAGCGCGGGTCGCCTGACCACCCCGTCGTACCACCCCGGATGAGCGCGACCGCAGCGTTCGTCACCGCGCCGGCGAGCGAGCGCACCCTCGCGGCCGGCGACTACGTGCTCGGGGCCGTCGAGCTCGTGGCCGTGATCGGAGCCATGGCCTTCGGCGCCTATCGCGTGCGCGCCCTGCTGCTCCCGTCCTGGTCGGGCGCCCCCGCCCGCCTGGTCGAGATCGTGCTGGGCGTCACGGCCCTGGTCTGGCTGTCCGAGGCGCTTGGAACGTTCGGCGCCTTCGAGGAGTACGCGGTGCTGGGAACGGCCATCGCCGTCGGCGTCGGCGCCGGGTTGATCGCGGGGGAACTGGCCCTCGGCCGAGGCATCGACGCGCCAACGGCGCCGCCGCGGCCACCCGTCTGGAACGTCGCCGCGGTGATCGCGGTGCTCGCCTGCGCCGCGCTGGCCGCCGGATGGATGGTCCCGACGCTGGGCACGTTCGCCGCGGGCATGGACCGCGCGGACAGCCTCTGGTACCACATGCCGCTCGCGGCGAAGTTCGTCCAGACCGGCTACCTGGGCCATATCTACTTCTTCGACCCGGTCTTCCTGGCCTCGTTCTATCCGGCGAACTCGGAGGTCGTCCACGCGGTGCCGATCCTGTTCTTCGCCCGCGACATCGTCTCCCCGGTGATGAACCTGGGCTGGCTGGCCGTGGGCCTCCTGGCCGCGTACTGCATCGGCCGCCCCTACGGCCTGGGCCCGCAGGCGCTGATTGGAGCGTCGATCGCGCTGGGGTCTCAATCCCTGGTGGAGTTCCAGGCCGGCGAGGCACTGAACGACATCACCGGCGTCGCGATGGTGCTGGCAGCGGTGGCCATTCTCGTCAATGGATACGCCGCGAGTAGAGCGGCGCGTCCGGCGGCCACTATCGAGACTGAGCGACTTGTGCCGACGGGCGAAGCCGGTTGGAACAAGTTGCGGTCTCGACTGGGGCCGCCGGTCGGGCCGCTCTCAAACCCCGTGACGGGACGCGAGATTGCCCCTGCCGCGCTGGGTGTGGCCGGCATTGCGGCTGGGTTCGCCGCCGGAGTCAAGCTGTCGTTTCTCGCCCCCGTTGCAGCGCTGACCGTCGGCGTCATCGTCATTGCGCCACGGCTGACTCGACTGCGGGCGACCGCAATTTTCGTGATCCCGATGCTCGTCGCCGGCGGGTACTGGTACCTGCGGAACCTGGTCGCGGTCGGCAACCCGATTCCGTACATCGGCCACCTTGGGCCTATCTCGCTGCCGGCGCCGGTCAGGGACTTCCAGCTGCGGCCGGACTACGCCGTGGTGCACTACTGGAACGACACCGGGGTCTGGGAGCACTGGTTCGCGCCGGGGCTGCACGAGTCGTTCGGGACCCTCTGGCCCGTGGCGCTCGTCGGGATGCTGGCGACCGCGGTTTACGCGATCTGGCGGGGCGGGGAGCCGATCCTCCGCGTGCTCGGTGCGTTCGTGATCGTGACCACCGTGGCCTACGTCTTCACGCCGCTCACCGCGGCGGGCGAGCAGGGCGAGCCCATCTCCTTCGTCTGGAACGTCCGCTACCTGGCCCCGGCGGTGGCGGTGGGCCTGGCGATCCTGCCCTGCCTGCCGGCGGCGCGGGCGACCGCGGCACGGCGCCTCGCGGTTCTGGCGGCGCTGACCATCGTGCTCGCGTTCACCGTGGGGTCGCTCGTCCAGTGGAAGCAGGGCCACACGAAGGGGGCGATTGCCGCCGGACTGCTCGTGGTCGCCCTGGCAGCGGCGGTCGCGGCGGTGCACTGGCGGGGTTGGCTGGCGGGAGCGGACCGCGGGTGGGCCCGCGGGGCCGTGGGCCTCGTGGCGCTCGCGCTCGTCGTCGGCGCGGGATACGTGGGGGAGAGGCACTACCTGGAGCACCGGTACGAGGACACCGGCGCCGGCCAGGACCTGGCCTCGGTGCTGCGATGGACGCGCGACATCCGGGACGCGAGGATCGCGGTGGGAGGGATCCGCGGCGTCTTCACGCAGTACCCCTTCTACGGCACGGATCTCTCCAACGACGTGCAGTGGCTTGGCAAGCGGGGTCCGCACGACTCCTACAGCCGCATTCCCGACTGCCGGGAATGGCGGCGCGCGATCGACGCGGGCGGGTACACCCACGTGGTGACCACCTTCGACCCGTACTACCCAGGGACGATGCGGAACTCGCCGGAGGGCCGCTGGACCCAGTCGGACCCCAACGCGCACGTCGTGCTACGCGACGGCCCGGTCCGCGTGTTCGCGCTGCGCGGCCCGCTCGACCCGGCCGGTTGCAAGGGGCAGAAGCCGCTTAGCGAGGCGAAGCTCCACAGCGTTCCCAACCTCAACTCCACTCTCAAGAGCTCGAACTGAGAGGCGTCATTTAGGAAAGGGGCAATACGCTCCCGCGATGCTCGGCGTCTACGCCTCGGCTGCCGCCATCCTCATCGGGTCGCTCGTGCTCGGCCGGGCGCTTCTGCACATCGTCGGGCTCAGCGTCCACACCTGGCTCGGTGGCGTGGTGGGGTTCGCGGCGCTCACGATCGCGTGCCCGCTGCTGATCCGCCTGCCGGGGCGGGGGACGACCGTCGCCGTGGTGCTGGCGCTGATCACGATCGCCGCGATGTTCTACCTGTGGCGTGAGGATCGCGGCGGGCGGCTCCTGGCTCGTCGATCTCCGGCGGCCCGGGCGCACCACAATCCACCCGCGCTCCAGGCACCCGGGGAGGGCCAGCCGGAGACGAGCTGGGCGCTCGGCGTTCTGGTGACGCTGATCGTGGTGGTCGCGGCGTCCTTGCCGTTCGCGTTCAACGAGCGCGACGGAGTCCTGGGGGAGGGCATCTACACGAACGACCAGGCGGCGCAGCTGTACTGGACCGACTGGCTCCAGCACGGCGTCGGACCGGAGCCGAACGCGGTGCGGTTCGGCTACCCGACCGGCCCGCAGTCGCTCGCCGCCACCGTCGCCGAGGCGACGAACACGAGCCTCCTCGACTCGTTCAACGGCCTGCTGATCGCGATTCCGGTGCTGACGGCGCTCACGGCGCTGGGAGTCATGGGAGCGCTGTCGCCGCCGCGCCGCGTGATCGCCGCCTCGCTGACGGCGATTCCGTATCTGGCCGCGTCCTTCCTTGCCCAGAGCGCGTTCAAGGAGACGGCGATGGCGCTGCTGGTGCTGGCCTTCGCGGTGACCCTTCGCGATCTGGCCTTTCTCAACCGCCACCCGGACTATGGCGGCGGAGCGCACCCGCGCCGGGCGCTGATCGTCGTCCTGATCCTGCTGGCGGCGTCGAGCGTGTTCGTCTACAGCATCCCCGGCCTCGTCTGGTTCGCGCTCGCGCTGCCGATCTGGCTGGTCCTGGAGCTGGCGACCGGTGGCCTGCGCGTCGACCTCCAGGCGGCCCGGGAGGCGACGCGCCGGCATCGCCGGGCAATCATCGTGATCGGCGTGATCATCATCGGCGTCGCCGCGTTCTCGGCGTCGCAGCTTTCGGGGTTCGTCGACAAGGTGGGAATGGTCCAGGCATCGGCAGGAAGGCTGAGCTCCCCGGTATTCCCGGGGGAGGCGCTCGGGATCTGGCCCGAGGGGGACTTTCGAATCGTCCGCGGGGACGTCGACGGCGCCTACGTAGCCGTGGCTCTCGGGCTCGTCGCGGCGGCCATCGGTGCCCTGGCCGCCCTCCGCCGCCGGGACTGGGGCCTCATCGCGGTGGGCGCCAGCACGGTGGTCGTCTACGTCGGCGCTCGCCTATTCGCCTCCATCTACGTGGAGGCCAAGGCGCTCGCGGTGATGTCTCCGCTCGTCGTGATGGCAGCCCTGCTCGGGCTGTTTGCCCGCGATTGGACGCCGGACGGATGGCGCAGACCGCCCCCGGCGTCGGGAGACGGGAATCCACCCGAGCGGGAGGGCGGTCGGCGGACGCCGCCGCTGACGATCGCGCGCTACGCGCTCGGGGGCATCGTCGCCATCTGCCTGGCGGTATCGGCGTTCCTGGCGCTGCGCGCGGCCCCGGTTGGCTTCGATCAGCGCGGCGCGGAGCTCGAGAACCTCTCCGGCTTGATCTCCAACGATTCCGTGGTCTTCTTCGGCGTCGATCGCTTCTCCGGCTACTGGCTTCGCGGGACGCTGATGAAGAGCCCGGGCGGGTACGTGCCCTCGGCGGTCAAGGCTCGACCGAGCAAGTCATGGGACCAGGGTCTGTCGATGGACTTCGACACGCTGCCGCCGTCACGACTGGACGAGTTCGACTACGCGGTCACGACCCGGGCGGGATATCAGAGCACGGCGCCGCCCAACTTCAAGCCGGTCGCCCATACGGCGTCCTTCATCCTGTGGAAGCGCACCGGCCCGACCCCGCCCCTGCGGATCATCGACAAGGACGGAACCCCGGGGGCCATCCTCGCCTGCCCCGATGGGCCAAATCACGGCCTCGCCGGACGCCAGGGCACGGCCGACGTGCTCGCTCGGCCCGTCGTCCGCCACCAGTCGGCCTGGCGCCCGAGCTGGCACTTCGACGCTCCGGGGACCGCGACGACGCGGATGCGCCTGCCGCGCGGTCGCTGGGACCTCTCGCTGCAGTACGACAGTCAGGTCTCGCTGGTGGTCTCGGCCGGCGGGCGCAGCTTCACGCTGCCACCGTCGCTGGACGGCATGTACCTGTTGGAGCAGGGCATGGCGTCCTTCTGGCGCGCCGGAACGCTGCGGTCGAAGGGCGAGCTCGTGAAGGTCACCGTGTCCGCCCAGGAGCCGAGCTCGTTCCAGCGATTCGTCGGCGTCCGGCGACAGGTGTGGGTCGGCGCGGTGGCAGCCACTCGCGGAGGGGTCACGAAGACCCCCCTGCACGACACCTGCAACCGCTTCATCGACCACTTCGTCGTCCGGGGTCGCAAGGCGGCCGGCGGGTCGGCATCCTCAAGCGGCTGAGGCGGCCTCCGCTAGCTTCGTTCCCGTGTCCGCCAACCCACCAGTCCAACTTCCCACCGTTCTGCGGGGCGACGACGGCCGGCCGGTCGCCAAGCCGCCACCGGTGCTGTTCGTGGGCGGTACGGGCCGCAGCGGCACCCACGTGCTCGCGAAGCTGCTCGGCAAGCACTCGAAGCTGGCGATGGTGCCCGTGGAGGTCCGGTTTCACGTGGAATCGAGCGGCTTTCCCGGCTTGCTCGCGGGCACGGTGAGCAAGGAGCAGTTCCTGCGCCGCCTGCGGGGGTTCTGGTGGCGCGGCTTCCAGACGCGGCGGATGCGCGGGCTCTACAGGTTCGTGCCCCAGAATCGGTTCGAGCGCGCCGTGGCATCGTTCGAGACCGCGTTCGACGACGATCCGGATGGCGCCTGTCGCGACCTCTTCTACGACCTCCTGGGCGTGCGGCTCGAGCGGGCGCAGGCGGACAGCCTCGTCGAGCAGAGCTGTGACACCGTGGCCCAGGGGGAGACGCTCGCGCGGCTCTTCCCCGAGGCCAAGTTCATCCACGTGGTCCGCGACGGGCGGGATGCGTCGGCGTCGCGGGTGGGGCAGACCCGTGGCCTCGTCTACCCGCGAACGCGGCGCCAGGGCCTCGAGTGGTGGGAGGCGCGCCTTCGAAGCGTCGACGCAGGGGCGCGGGCGATCCCGCGCGACCGGCTGATGACCGTGAGCCTCGACGAGCTCCTCCTGCTGGGCCGCCACCACGGGCTTCGGCCGATCTGCCGCTTCATCCGGATCTACCCTCAGCCGAAGATGAAGCGGTTCTTCCGCCGCCGCATGACCAGCGAGCTCGCGCACTCCGACCGCTGGCGCGCCGGCCTCAGCGATCGGCGTGCCGCCGAGCTCGAGCGCGCCTACGAGGAGATCGTGGAGCGGCTCGAGGCCGACGGCGTGGCGTGCGCCCCGCTTCTTCGGCGAACCCTGGACAGATCCCGCGGCGTGAGCCCCGACGGTGGCGAGTTCACCGCCTTCCTCGCCGGGGATGGGAGCCCGCTGCAGGTGCCGACGTGAGCGAGCGAGTCGGGGACGGCGAGCGGGGGAGAAGCCACCCCCGGCGCCCGTCCGGAACGGGTGCGGGTGGTTTCGAGCCCGCCGAGCTCGTCTTCGTCGGCGGGACGGGGCGCAGCGGCACCACCGTCCTGGCCGAGCTGCTCGGTCGCCACTCTCGCTTCCTCGGGGTGCCGATCGAATGCCGCTTTCACTGCAACCCGTCGGGGCTGGCTGACGTTGTCGGGGGCAGGGCGAGCCCCGAGGACTTCGTCCGCAAGCTCCGGACCTATTGGTGGCACCGTGTCCGGGTCGGCTCGCGCGTGATCGTCCCCGCCGGGGTCGCCGGCCGGGCGCGGTTCGCCGCCTTGCGGGCTCGCCGGCGGTTGGGGCTCGGGGCGGGCGGCGAGGAGCCCAGGGTCCGCGGGCTGGATCAGATCATCGCCCGCGGTCGCTTCGAGCATGCCGTGGCGCGGTTCGAGGAGGCTCGCCGCCGCGACTTGGTCCAGGCCTCGCGCGACCTCTTTTACGACCTGCTCGCTCCGCTGCGCGAGCAATCGGGAAAGCCCGCGGTGGTGGAGATGAGCACGTTCACGATCGCGGCGGCACCGGAGCTCGCGCGGATCTTCCCGGAGGCGCGTTTCGTCCACAGCGTCCGCGACGGGCGCGACTCCGGCGTCTCGAAGACGCTCCTTCGCGAGAAGGCCCACCACCCCACCGACGCGATCTCCGGGATCGACTTCTGGGCGGACCGGCTGCGGCGCGCCGACCTGGGGGTGAAGGGGCTTTCGCCCGGCGACCGCGAGCGGCTCCATCTCATCAGCCTCGACGAGCTCGTGTGGGCGGACCGTGAGCGCTCCTACGCCGATCTGCTCGAATTCCTCGGCGTCGTGGACGAGCCGGCGCTGCGGGAGTTCTTCGATGGCCGGATGACCGCGGAGGCCGCCAATCGCGGGCGGTGGCGGGACGGTCTCGACGCCTCCGGGCAGCAGGAGGTGACGGAGCATTACGAGGCGACGCTGACCAGGTTGGAGCGGGAGGACTGCCACTGCGCCCCGCTGCTCCGGCGCACTTACGAGCGCACGCTTGCCTCGCACACCACCGCATGACGTTGGCCGAACGCGGGGAGGTCATCTTCGTCGGCGGCACCGCCTTCAGCGGGGCGGACGCCGTCGCCTCGCTCCTCGGTGGGCACCCGGACGTCGTCCCGGTGCCGGTGGACCTGCACTTTCACAGCGATCCCTGGGGCATCCCCGCCCTGCTCAACGGCCGCATCGGCCTCGAGGACTTCGCGACGAAGCTTCGCGCGCAGGAGGTGGCCGAGCTCATACCGCCCGAGACCCTGGACGCCGCGATCGCGGCGCTTCGCGCGACCTACGACTCCGATCCCCTCGAATCCTCCCGCGAGTTGTTCTGGGACCTGCTCTCGGCGGTGGTGGATCGCGCTGGCGGGCGGGCGCTGGTGGAGACGAGCCCGGGCAACCTCCCGGAGGCGCAGACGCTCGCGCGGCTGTTGCCGCAGGCCAGGTTCGTCCACGTGGCTCGGGACGGCCGCGACGTGGCCGCCGCCGCGTGCGAGTCCGAGTCCGGCCCGCGCCGGATGGCTGCGGCGCTCGAGTGGTGGACCGATGGACTGCGCGAGGTCGAGCGGGGTTTCAGGGGGGAGGAGGACGGTGCCCCCTACGCGATCCCAAAGGAGCGGTTCGCGACGGTCGTTCTGGATGAGCTGGCGGCGGGCGATCGCGAGGGGGCCTACCGGAGGCTGCTGGAGGGACTTGCCCTTGACGCGGAGTCCCCACGCGCGGCGCCGCTGGAATCCGCCACGATCGCCCGCGGCCGCTGGCGCCGGCACGCGCGCGGGCCGGCCGCGTGGTGGCTCTCGCGGCGCTACGCGCGCACGCTCGACGAGCTGGAGGCCGAGGGAAATCACGCGGCGCCGCCGCTCCTGGCGGCCTACGAGCGGCTGGGATGATGGAGACGCCGCCACGGATCGTGTTCGTGTCGTCGAATGGCACCGGGCTCGGCCACCTGACCCGCTCGATGGCGATCGCCCGGCGGCTCGATCCGGGGATCGAGCCGCGCGTCGTGACCCTCTCGCGCGCGGCGCAGGTGGTGCGCGAGATGGGATTTCCCGTCGAGTACATGGCGTCCCACGGAAGCATCGGAGCGGGCAGCGACTGGCGCTGGTCGCGGCGCCTCGCGGCGCGACTGAGCACCGCGATCGCCGAGGCCCGGCCCCGGGTTCTCGTGTTCGACGGGATCCTGCCCTACGACCCGCTGTTGGCCGCCATGAGGCGGGTGCCGGTGACCGTGTGGTCGCGGCGGGCTCTGTGGCAGCCGGGGGCGAGCACGGCGCCGCTGACCCGCAGCGATCTCTTCGACGCGATCCTCGAGCCGGGGGAATTCGCCGCCGGCGAGGACTCGGGCCCGACCAGGCGCCGGCGGGGCGAGGTGCACGCGGTGGCGCCGATCGTCTTCCTCGACGATTCCGAGATCCTGCCCCGCGTCGAGGCCGCGCGGGAGCTCGGCCTGGAGCCGGGCAAGCCGACGATCCTCGTCCAGCTCGGCCAGGGCGGGGAGGTCGCCGCCGCCACCGATCGCTGCCTGCGCGTGCTCGCCGCCCGCGATGACGTCCAGGTCGCAGCGGCGTCGTCGACGATCGCGGGGCTTTTGGACGTCCCGGCGGGCGTCGTCCACCTGCGCTCGACCTACCCGATGAGCCGCTACTACGCCGCCTTCGACGGCGCCGTAGCGGCGGCGGGCTACAACGCGTTCCACGAGCTCGTCCGCTTCGGCGTCCCCACGCTGTTCGTCCCGATGCGCCGGGAGACCGACGACCAGGCGGCGAGGGCGCGGCACGC